>JBBRLG010000344.1:0-8164 GCA_038231495.1 Gemmatales bacterium
CGTAAGGGGGGGAGTGAACGGTTACAAGGATTCGTGTCAGGAATGGATTTAGGCGAACCGGCTGCGCGCTCTCCGAAAATTCGTTGCGACCCCTAATCTCGCCCTTTCCCTCAAGGCTTACGTTGTGGCAGTCGATGTCATTTGGTCGGATTCTCCGTCCGTGTCAGGTGAGCGGGTAGGAAAACTATGCAATCTGGGCGCTGGCGATGGTTGGCGTGGCTTGGCATCCTCGCCCCGGCGATGGGGCTGCTGGTCGGCTGCGCCACCGGCCCGAAGTGTTTGGACAAGGCGTTGCTCGTCAACCGCGACCCGGCGGCTCATGGGGTCAACCTGACGCAACAGTACCTCGTGCATTGCCCCGACGTGCTGGAGGTCGCCATTAACGGCCATCCCGAATGGTCGGGCGTTCGCCTCATCAACGCCGACGGGCGCATCGCGTTGACTGAACACGTCTATCTTCGCCTGGACGGACTAACGACCGCAGAGGCCGCAAAAACCCTGGAACGGTTGGCGGTCGTTCCTCCGGGCGACGTGGGCGTTCGCGTCGCGGAGTTCAAGAGCCAGCAGCTGTACCTGTTCAGCGACATTCCGGGACTCCAGCGCGTCGTGCCCTATCAAGGGCCGGAATCGATTGTCGATCTCCTGCAACGGGTCGGCGGCATTTCGGCGCGGTGCGCGCCCGCAGAGATCAAGGTCGTCCGTGCCCACGTCGCCGACGGCGGACCGCCCGAAATTTTTCAAGTGGATTTGTCCGCGATCCTGCTCAAGCAGGATCAGCGCACCAACGTGCTGCTGCAATCGTTCGACCAAATCTACATCGGCCAATCGCGGCAGTCTGCCATTTTGAGTTGCTGCCCGCCCTGGCTCAAACCCTTCTACAAAAAAATCTGCGGCATCACCCGGCGCGAGAAGTCGTCGCAGCAAACCAAAGACCTGCTGCGCGGCGAGCAGCCGAACCCTTGATCCATTTCCTATAATCACCGGCGGGTCAACGTATTCGTACAATCGGCGGGGCCGACATGCGCGCGGTGGTGCAACGGGTTTCCAGGGCCAAAGTCACGGTCGGCGCGGCGATCACCGGCGCGATCGACCGCGGCCTGCTCGTGCTGTTGGGCGTCGCCCCGACCGACACGCCGCGCGCGGCGAAATGGCTGGCGGACAAGGTCGTCGGCCTCCGTATCTTTAACGACGACGACGGTAAGATGAACCGTTCGGTCGTCGAAGTCGGCGGGGCGGTGCTGGTCGTCAGTCAGATCACGCTGTACGGCGATTGCGGTAAGGGCCGGCGGCCGAGTTTCGTCGGTGCGGCGGCACCGGCAGTGGCCGAACCGCTGTACGAGTCGTTCGTCAACGCGGTGCGCGAACACGGCATTCTAACCGCCACCGGCCGGTTCGGCGCGACGATGCAAGTCGAGCTGGTGAATGAGGGTCCGGTCACTCTCGCGATTGATTCCGTATAAAATTCCCGCAGTCGATTCTTGCTCTCCCCTGGAAACTCGTGCATAATCCGCCCTGCGTACCGCGCCCCGCAACCCGGTTACTGTCGCTGGAACACGGCCACGAGGTAGTTCATGTTTTTCAAACAGTTGTTCGCGAGGAAGTCGCTGGAAACGCTACAAGCCGAGGCCGCGGGCGACAACCGCCTGCGCCGCATTCTAGGCCCGATTTCATTGACCTCGCTCGGCATTGGGGCAATCATCGGCTCCGGTATCTTTGTCATGACCGGCCGCGTTGCCGCGCAGGACGCCGGCCCGGCCATCATGCTTTCGTTTGTCGTGGCTGGAGTCGCGTGCCTGTTTGCCGCCCTTTGCTACGCCGAATTCGCCTCGATGGCCCCCGTCGCGGGCAGCGCCTACACTTACGCCTACGCCACCCTCGGCGAGCTCCTCGCCTGGATCATTGGTTGGGACCTTGTCCTGGAATATGCGATGGCCTGCGCCGTCGTCGCCGCAGGGTGGGCACAATACCTCAACAAACTGTTGAGCGTCTTGCACATTCCCCCGATTCCCGAATTCCTATGCAATGACCCCTTCACGGACCCGACGGCCTGGTTCAACTTGCCCGCGTTCCTGATCACGGTGATCGTGACGGCGATCCTTGTCGTCGGCATCCGCGAGAGCGCGACCACGAATGCCGTGCTGGTCGGGGTCAAGGTCGGCGTCGTCTTGTTCGTCATCGCGGCCGGCCTCGGCCTCGGCCTCGTCAGCGTGTCCAACTGGACGAGCGTCCCGGTGACGGAGAGCATCTTTCCCGAGGACATCGAGATCCCGAAACTGGTCGCAACCGAGATCAAGGAAGGAACCCTCAGCCGCAAGGAAGCCGAAGAGCGGATCAGGCAGTTGCGCGAACAGGTTGACAAGGTGAATGCCGACCTAACCCTCGCCGACGACAAGAAAAAGGCAAAGGAAACCGAGTTGCTCGAAGCATTCTATAAGGAAACGGCCCGAATGCCGAAGAGGGAGGCCGCCAAACGAGCCAGACTGCTAGCCGCAAACGTCCTGGCTCTCGCCAAGATCGACCGGGAGACGAACGGGCTGGAAGGCGAAGCGAAGGCGGAGAAGCTGGCGGCACTCCGGGCAGTGCTGAAGACATCCACTATCCGCGAAAAGGAGATCGAACTCGACGCGAAAGTGGAGGCCACAAGGCAAGAACTCGACGCCAAAGTAAAGTCCGATATGGGAAAAATCGCTCTCCAGGTCGCCGACAAGAAGATGGCCCCGGAGGAGGCGAAGGAGGCGAGCGAAAAAATCCAAGCTAGCGCTGATGAACAACTCGCCAAATCTGAAGCTGACGCGGACACCGCCCTCGATGAGGTCATTGAGAAGGCCGAAAAGCACGGCGAAAAGAACCGCTTCTTGCCGGTCACGGAGAACGACGAGAAGGTCGCACGGCGGCTGCTGACGAAGCTTCAGCCCGAGATCGACAAGAATAAGACCAAGAAGTGGGGCATCCTCGGCCTGCTGGGTGTCAACAAGTACCTCGGAAAGATCGACGATTCCGTCCGCTCGCCGTTTGCTCCGTACGGATTGTCAGGCATCATCTTCGGCGCCTCGATCGTCTTTTTCGCGTACATCGGCTTCGATGCGATCTCCACCCATTCGGAAGAGGCGATAAAACCCCAGCGCGATGTGCCGATTGGCATCCTTGCTTCGCTGATCATCTGCACGGTGCTTTACATCGCTGTCGCGGCCGTGCTTACCGGCATGATGCCGTATTCCGACATTAATCCGAAAGCGGCGGTGGCGTCGGCCTTCACGATCAAGGCCGAAGCACAGGGGGGCAGCGGGGTCCTCAACGCCTCGGCATTGCTTATTTCGGTCGGTGCGCTGGCCGGTTTGACGAGCGTGCTTCTCATCACCTTCCTCAGCCAAGCGCGCATCTTTCTGGCGATGGCGCGCGACCGCCTACTGCCGCCGGCTGTGTTCGGCGCGATCCACCCGAAATTCCGCACGCCGCACATCGCGACGATGCTCACCGGCGGCGTCATTTCCGTGGTGGCGGCCTTCACGCCAATCGGCGACCTCGAAGAGATGGTCAACATCGGTACGCTCATGGCATTCGTCATCGTGTGCGGGGCCGTTTTCCTGTTGCGGATTCAGAAGCCGAATGCACACCGGCCATTCCGCACACCGTTCCTGTGGTTTGTGGCACCCGCGGGCATCCTGGTCAACCTCCTCCTAATGTTGTTCCTGCCCGTGATGACCTGGTTGCGCCTCGTCATATGGTTAGCTGTGGGCCTGGTGATCTACTTTGGCTACGGCATGATGCGCAGTTCCGTCGGCCGCCAGTTACGCGGTCTGCCCGTGATCCCGATCGATGGGCCGCCGTCTGAGGGCGACATTATTCTCGAAAAGAGCGTGATGATGGCCGATCCGACTGCCATCAAATCCACCGACCCACACCTTGGTAAGGCGCCTTGAGGCTCAGATGCGCATCGTCCGAATTGACACCCAGTTGCTGCACGTGCCCCTTGGACGCCCCCGCGCTTCGCTCGCGGAGGCGTCCTCGGGCCGGTTGAACCACGTCGTCGTGTTGCTGGTCCGCATCGACACCGACGACGGCCTGAGCGGCCTCGGTTTCGCGTACGCGCTCCAGAGCAGCGGTCGCGCCCTGTACGCCGTGGCCGTCGATGACCTGACGCCGTTGTTGCTGAACGAAAATCCGCTGGACCACGAGCGCATCGGGGCCAAGGTCTATTGGCGTTTGCAAACGGTAGGTCGGCGTGGACTGGTGCCGCAGGCCTACTCGGCGTTCGACGTGGCCTTGTGGGACTTGAAAGCGAAAGCGGCGAACCTGCCGCTCTATAAGCTACTCGGCGGCGCGCGCGAAGCGACGCCAGTTTACGGCTCCGACACCGCCTGGCTGTGGATGGATGCCGAGGAGATCGTGGACGCCTCGCGGCCGTATCTCGACCAGGGGCTAATGGGCATCAAGGTGAAGGTCGGCGGCAATCCCAACGAGGACGCCGACCGCATTACGCGCGTGCGGGAAGCGCTCGGCGACGACGTGTGGCTCGCCGTGGACGCCAACGAGCGCTACGACTACGGCACGGCCCTGGCGATGGGCCGATTCTACGAGGAAGACATTGGTGCCGACTGGTTCGAGGAGCCGTTGTCGTGCGAGGACGTGGAAGGCCACGCCCGCCTGAAGGCGAAGCTGGAAATCCCCATTGCGGCGGGCGAAATGTTGTTCCATCGCGCTGAATTTCGCAGTTACCTGGACCGCGGCGCGCTCGACGTGGTGCAGCCGGACGTGACGCGGTTGGGCGGGCTGACCGCGTTTCTGAAAGTCGCGGCAATGGCGGAGGAAGCACACTTGCCGGTGTCGCCGCACCTGCTGCCGGAGATCGGCGTCCACCTGGCGTGCGGGCTGCCGTGCGTCACGTCGGTGGAATACATGCCGTGGTTGTTTCCGCTGTTCGTGACGCCACCCCAGTTGGAACAGGGCAAGCTCGTGCCCCCGCCGCGGCCGGGGCTTGGGTTGGAGATCAATCCGGAGGCAGTGGCGCGTTTTCGCGTAAAGGTTTAACCGCGGTTCGCAGAACCGCGGTTAAACCGCTTGTTCGCCCGCACCTAATTCGATAAACGTGCCGCCGTTCTCAAACAAATCGTCGCTGATCGCGCAAGTCCACAACACCCGCACCAGAAATGACGAAGGTGTCGCGCCGTCGGTGCGCGGGATGTGAACGCGAATCTTTTGGCCCAGGAAGCGCTGGGTGCCGATGAGCCGAATGCCGGTCGGCGAAATGTCGCGGCTCAACAAGGTGAACTCGCGCTGGTCCTCGGTTTGCACCTTCACCGGTTGGATGAATGCACACCGCTCCTCTTCGCGCCGCTCCTCGTCGTTGGCGGCCGCCTTGTACTGACGGATCAGTTGCCGCACGGCCTTCTGGATGTCGCGCTGTTGCGACTGTTCGCGCCGGACCCGGTCGCTGACCGGCGTGGTGTAATAATACCGACCGTGCCGGTAGCTGAGCGAGCCGCGGGCCAGGGCCACCACGTCTTTCCACAGCGTTTCGGGCAGGTTGGCGTTAGCCAGCTCCGCGCGCACGTCGCGCGCGACTACGAACCCTTGCCGCTGCGCCCGGCGCATGACCAGCTCCGCGGTGCCCTGCAAATTCGTCGCAATCATGGCTGAAGCGTCCCCGGCGGTCGTTCGTTGCAACCGTTCGTTCAATCATCGGCTACGCGAGTCTAACATTTTTTCCACGGGTCCGGCGGACAATCGCAACTCGGATTTGGCGACCGGTGATTTGGCGGTTGCCACGGCGATGCCAAGTTGCTCCGGCGTCGGCGCGGTTGGCGCAATGCCAATCTGGTCCGGCGGCGGCAAGACCGGCAGGGCGGTGCGGGGCTTCGCAGGAACGTCCGGCGTCAACCCGCGCGCCACCAACGGCTTCCCTGGTGCTACGGCGGGACGCTGAACCATTGGCTGTCCCACCGGCGGGTAGGGCGCTTGGGTGACGGGAACACTTTGATAATAGCCGTTGGGCAGGATGATGGTCTGTTGCTGAGGGTAATAGATCGGCGGACCGCCGACCACGCAAGGGCCGCTGCCTCACCCCGCTCCCGAGCGCGCCGGATGACTTAAGAGCCAAAAGGCAGCCGTGATCGCCGCGAGCATGAACGGGAGATAGTATCTGCGCACGGACGAACTCCTCCGGGGATAAACCCCGAGTACAGCGGCTGCGAGAAAAAGTCGGAGCGAGACGGGCCGGAGACGTGTCGTGCATCGAAGCGGGGCGGACCATAACAAACAGCGCGGTACGAATAAAGGCCAAGTGTACAAGGCAGGGGTTCTGCACAATTTACAGGCGCGTCGTACTTCTTACAAAAGTGGTTCGTAACCGTTCACCGACATCAACTTCTCCCCCCCTTACGAAGGGGGGGTAGGGGGGGTTAAGAACGATTACAGTTCTCGGTCATGGCGCTTTCTCCACCCCCCTACCCTCTTCGTAAGGGGGAGTGAACGGTTACCCTCGGTTTATACCATTTGCAAAGGCCCGGCCCGTGCGCTCAGCACGACAAAGGCGCCGTGCAACGCAAACACGCCGGCGACGAGCACCATTAGTAACCGGGTCATGTTCAATACGGAAGCCGCCGTGTTGGCAACCTCCGGCAGCGTGGCGTTGACCTCGTTGATGCTGTGTTCCAGGTTGCCCAGCGCCAATTCCTGCTCCTGCAAATTGGCTTCCAGTTGCTCGGCCATGACGGGCAGCGCTGCTGTTATGGCGCGGATGAGGATAATCGTCGTCTCCAGCGACACCTCGAAGGCGTCGCGGTTTTCCAGCGCGTGCGTGAGTTGTTTGCGCGTGGCCCGCAGCAGGTCGGCGGAGCGTGCGAACGTCTTGCGCAAGTCCGGCCAGCGCTCGACGGCGGCTTCGATGCCGCGCTGGGCTTCGCGTAACAACGCGGCAACCTCCTTCAACCGCGACGTGTCGCGCAAGATTTTCGCCAGGTCGTTGCCCAATTTCGGCAGTTCTTCCGCCAGCCGGGCCGCGTGTTCCGGCACGTCCTTCAAGAGCGCTTCGATCGTTTCCTGCTGTTGCAGGGCCGTGGCGAGTGCCTCGCGAGTCTTATCGACGAGCTTGCGGCTTTCGTCCAGGCCTTGCTGGAGCCGCGGCAGGTCGTCGGCCAGCGCGTCCATTTCCCGTGCCGCCGCGGCCGCGCCTTTCGCCGCCTTGCGCATGCCGTCGGCAATGGTCCCGCCCTCCGGCCAGAACGGGCGGTGCTCGACGTGGACGCGCATGCCGGCGAACGTCACCAGCGGATAATTCAACCCAGACAGGCGTTCCACCTGGTCGGCCCCGGTGCTGAGCGACACTTCAAGGCCGCGGAACCCTTCGCGCATCGTCGCGACATTGTCGGGCTTCAGGGTGTTCTTCATACGCTGCAAGCCCTCGCCGAATTTGGCCAGGCTGTCGTGAACCTCGCGGGCGCTCTTGAGGTCGAGCGGCGCGGCACGCAACAACTTGGCGAGCCGTTGCGCATCGACGCGGAGCAAGGCCGTCGATCGCTCCATGTCGTCGGCGGCGCGGTCCGCGCCAGGTGTCACCTGGTGGTCGAGGAAGTCCGCCGTGACGCCGAGGGCCAGGCCCAGTTGCCGTACGCCTTGGGGGTCGAGCGTCTTGGAGAAGCCGTCCAGGCCGTCCGCCACGTCGCCCAGGGAATTGCTGAGCGTCTGGACCGTGTCGTAATCGACATTCTGGTCGCGCATCGTGGCGATCGCGTCCTCCGACCGTTCCTGCAACCGCGCGGCCAGGTCTTTCAAATGGGGCTGCCGGGTCCGCAGGTCGTGGACCTGGTCGCGCAGCCGGGAAACCTCCGACCCGCTTTGTTGGGTGACTTTTTCGACGCGGCCGACGTGGTCGTTTACCTGCGCCGCGCCGGGGAGCATCCAGGCGAATGCGAACAACACGCCGGCAACGAGGCATTCCACCGTGCCGAGCGACAGGAATAAAACGCGACGCATGAATGCAAACCTCCATCGAAGCGATGGACGGGGAAAGGAACGGCCAATCTCATTCGTAACCGTTCACTCCCCCCCTTGCGAAGGGGGGGTTGGGGGGGTGAATTTAGGTTGTGATCGAGTACTTCACTGTTCTTAACCCCCCCCTGCCCCCCCTTCGTAAGGGGGGGAGAAGTTAATGCCGGTGAACGGTTAC
>JBBRLG010000345.1:0-8137 GCA_038231495.1 Gemmatales bacterium
ATCGAACCTACCAGACGGGGTTGAAGGTCTCAAAGACCGAGTTCAAAGCCATTCAATTGACTCGCCACGAAATCTGCCCTCAATGGAACTACACGATCCGACCGCGCCCCAAAATCACGGAGTAGTTCTTGGACGGGTTCTTAGGGGAGGAGGTGGCGGCAACGTCACCTCCTTACCCGACCCCGAATGCGGCGACCGCACGAGGAGTCATTCATGAATATTCCGGAAGAAATTCAGAAGCTCCAGGAGTTACACAGCAAAGGCGCCTTGACCGACGAGGAGTTCTCAAAGGCGAAGTCGGCCGTGATCGCAGGACAATCCACACCGGTTGTGTCGCCAACTCCGGCCCCAGCTGAACCGCCGCGCCGTTGGAAGCTTCCTTGGGGGCTAATGATCCTTTCGACTATTCTCCTCGTCGCCTTTTTCACCAATCCCGATCGGGCGTCCCTTGAGAAGACCTGGCGCGAGAATAGGGAGAAAAACAGGGCGAAGGCGGGAATGCTGGAGAAGCTTGCCGAGGATGCCCTGGTGGATGTCTCGTTCGAGCGGAGGAACTACTACCTCTTCAGCATCGGGACGGCCAAGGTGCGAGTCCGATTGGGTGGGCCGGAGCAAGAGGTAGAGATCCTTGGCGCATTCGGACGGTGGTGGCTTGAATTGCCCAACTCCCCGCTGGATGAGACGAAAAAGAAGTAGGGCTTGAAGGAAGCGACCTTGGTTTCGGGCCGAACCAACGGACTTGTGAAACCTAGCCCAAGGTTGGCCGAGGCGTGGTAACGCCAACCAAGGTGCTATACTCGGCGCGGGGCAACTTGACACAAGTGGTCATGTTGCTGCGCGACCCCCCGACGGATGAAAATGGGGCTGGGCTTGTGATCGTCTGTCCAGGCGATGGCCTATTTTCAGAAGAGCCCGAAGCGCCAGCGAGGGACCGTCCCTCGCTGGCGCTTCGGGCTTGTGTCATTCCCAGCCGCGGGGAGTATAGCAGTAGACGGGGTCCCTACCTACTTCGCCAGGAACGCGGAGGCAGCATGGTCCACTACGTTGTGGAAGGAAGTTCCGGCGTCCTGAATGCTGCCGTCAGAGGGTGTTTAATAAGCCCCCTGTCCGTTTCGTGGAGCACGCGGGCCGCGTGCTGGGCGGGATTCAAGCACGCGGGCCGCGTGCTCCACGACGGCAGGCTTCCCACAGCCTCCCCCCTCCCTCAAGACGCGAGGGGCTTTATAAACACCCTCTCAGTAGGCTGATTTCAAAAACAAACTTCCGAATCGCGCGTATTGTTCACGGCTCCTCCTTTAGCCGCGCCCCTTCAAACACCAGCGGGTTGAACCGGTCCACCGGCTCGCCCGCCGACCACGCCATGCCGCGCAAAATTAATATCCGATAAAGCGGATCGTCGAACGTCCAGGTGTAATGGCCGGGGATGCTCACGAACACGCGACCCTTGCCGACCTCGCGCGTCCACATCAGCGGTTGCGCCGCCCCCTCCTCCTCACCGGTTGCCACGACCGTGATGCTTTTCGGGTCGCCGGACATCTTCCAGTAGCTCTCGTCCTCGAACTTCACCTTGTCGAAGTTGCGGGCGATCAGGTGCTTCGCGTCGGGGAACGACAACTCCAACGGGCCGTGGCGGAATTTCGCTTGGCCCGGCTTCGACGCCAGGCCGATGCGGTCGGACAGCGCGTCCACCGCCTGCTGCCCGTTCACGGCCCAGTGCAGGTAGACCAGGCCGCCGCCGCGCTTCAAGTAGGCGTCCAGCACCTTCGCCCGGTCCTCGTTCCAGCCGGGGTTACTCGAATAAAATACGATCAAGTCGGCCTTCTCGAATTGCGCCGCCGTCGGCCATTCCATCGCCTCGCTCACCGTGACGTTGTCGGCGAGGTCCAAAAGCTTCACCCAGCGCCGCTGCCACAAGGGGTAATCGTGCTCGCCGAGGCCGTGGTCCTTCGGGCCGGCAGTCAGCACGACGTTGAGCTTGCGCAGCGGTTTTTTCGGTTCGACCGATCCCTTCAGAACGGCTTCAACCTCCGCCTTTTTTCGCGGCGGCGGGGCACCCTCGCGGTCCGGCGGCGCGGGCTTCAGCGGCTCGGTCAAGAGGAACGTCAACAGGTCGCGCAGCTTGTCCGGACCCAGCGTCTTGTCGATGCCCTCCGGCATGATCGACGTGGCCATCGGCTTCATCGACTCGATGCCGTCCTTTTTCAGCGTGAACTCCTTGCCCGCGTTGTCGCCGAGGATCAGCTTGCCGTCCACGGTGCGCGGCACGCCGATCAGTTGCCGGCCGTCTTTCATTTCGACGACGTAAGCGATGTGGTCGGGGTTGATCGTGGCGCTCGGTTCGCGGACATCGCGCAGCACCGAGGCGTAGTCGCGCTGCACGAGGTTGCTCAGGTCCGGCCCGATCTTGCCGCCCTCGCCGCGCACCTTATGACAGCGGGAACACAGCGCCTGGTCGCTGAAGAACACCTCACGGCCCCGCGCCCGGTCGCCGCCCTTCAATTCGGGGATGTCGCGCGGCCCCTGCGCTACCGTCGTCTTTTGCGACGACGCCCACGGCAACAGGATGCGGCCAAGCGGCAGTGCCCGCTGGCGGGAATCCTCATTCGTGAAATACGACACCTGCAACGCCGCGGCCTTCGGCCCGGTCGTCAGGTCGATCTCGACCGGCGTCGGCTCGCCCTCCTTCGGACTCACCTTTATTTCAAGCCAAAAGCGATCTTTTTTCTCGACCGCCTTGCGCACCTCGCCCGCGACCTTGACCGCGAAGGTTTCATCGGAACGAAAAACAATCGTGACCTGTTCGGGCGGCAACGTGTAGTCCAGCGTGCTGCCCGGTTGCACGGCGGGGCGCAGCATCTGCCAAAGGTCGAGCTTGCACCGGAGCGTCAGTTTTCCCTCTTGCTGCCGCATTTTCCAAAGCGCGTCGTGTGCCGCGCTGCCGCTGGTCAACGCCTGGGCGACGGCCAAATCTGGGTGCGGTAACCAGCCCTGCCAGCGCGTCTTGCCGTCCGCCGCCTCCCACACCGCCTCGACGCCGCCGAGGTCGTAACCCAGGTCGGTCTGCGGGAACTGGGCCAATTCGCCGGGGTCGATCTTTCCTTTACTCGGCACCGTGCGCGGCAGGGTGATGGCGTAAGAAACCGCCTCCGGCTGCGGCTCGGTGAGCAAAACGAGCGTGCGCCGATCCGCGCTCGTCTGCGCCCCGAGGACGCCAAGGTTGAACCGTGGCGCGGCGAGTTGGTGTCCGACCACCGCGTAACCGGGGCGCAGCGATTCAAAGCGGTCGCCGGGCCGGAGGTACTTGCCGTATTCGATGGTCGTCTGGCGGGCGAGGTCCTTCAGTTGCAGCGGGTCCAGTTCCCGGTCGAACGCGATGCGCACTTCCTGCGGCCCCGCGGCCCAGGCGAATAACGGCTGCGGCTCGTCCTTGCCGGTGTAGGCGATCTTGTACAGCTTGCCCTTGCCCTGCGGCCCAGTGCCCCAGTCCGGCGCGCCGCTGTGGACCGCGACGACCAACTCCCCTTTTGGCGACACGCAGGCGTCCACCGCGAGCATGTTCAAGCAGGCGAGCAGCTGGTTCCGCGCGACGTAGCCATTGGGCGTCGATACCAGCTTCGTGCGAAAGAGCTTGCCGCGCGAATAGCCGGTCAGGAAGGCGTCGCCGTCCCACTGCGAAGGTCCAAACGTCGGCCCGCCGTTGACCGGATCGTTGAACGCCAGGCCGCACGTCGATTGGTGTTGCGGGCCGTAGTCGAAGACGCTCGGCTCGTCGATCACGTCGGGCAGGTGTTTGGGGTGCCGCGGCGGAAAGCCGTAGTGCCGGCCCGGCTGAATGTGCAGCAGCTCGTCGAGCGGGTTGCCGTTGGCCAGCCAGGTCGCGCCCTCCTGGTCGGTGGCGAATAGGTCGCCCTTGCGGTTGAACCCCAGCCCGACCGTGATCCGAACGCCGGTCGCAACGATCTCGCGCTTGGCAAAGTCCGGCGACACCTTCAAGATCGTGCCGCGCTCGCTCTTGAGGTCGTAATGCGCCTTGCCGTCCTTGTCCACCAGGTAGGCGTTGGTGTAATCCGCCGTCCCCAGTCCGAAATAGATGTTGCCGTCCTTGTCCAGGGCGACGCCCAGCGCATCGACGGCGGGCGGGATTTCCTTCCAGCCCGTCGCGATGATGATTTCCTTGTCCGCCTTGCCACTTTTGGTCGTATCGACGATCAACGACAGCTTGCCCTTGGACGCGACGAAAACGCCGTCGCCGTGCTTGTAACCTGGAGGCGTCAGGGCCATGCCGATCGGGCCGCGCAGGCTGCCCTTATTCTCCCAAAACAGCTCCGCCTTGTCTTCGAGACCGTCGCCCTTGCTCGCCGACAGCACATAGATATTGCCGTCGTACGCCAGGGCCACGAGCTTACCGTCGGCCCGGTAGCGGACGTTGTTGATATTCGTCAGGTTTACGGGCAGTTCGCGCACGGTGAAGCCGGGGACGAACAGCTGCACCGGCGGCGGGTTGGCGACGGGGCGCAGCGGCTGGCCCGTCCGCGGCAGCGCCGCGTCGAGCTTGGCGTACTTGTCGCGCAGGTACGCCGTGACCGTTTGGCTCTCGTCGTCGGCGAGCACGCGGTCGTAGAGCAGCACCTCGGCGACGTCGCCGTCGTAGAAGCCGAACAACCCCGGCGGCTCCGTCGCGTTGCCGCAAAACCGCGCCCCCAGGGTTACGTCGTCCATGCGGAGCGTCCCCGGCCCGCGCTTGCGCTTACCGGCGGCGACGCCGTCGAGGAACAGGCGCACGCCCTCGTCGCCCGGTGTACAGCGGACTTCAAGGATCCGTTTTTCGCCAAAGGGCCGACTGCTCTTGAGGAGGTTGACCGCGCCGACGAAGCCGGCGCCTTCGAGGTTGACGTGGTCGAACGCTGGCGATGCCTCGCCGGTCTGGTCGAGCGTCAAGCCGGTGAGGTAATCGTACTTCCCGGTCTCGTTGAGCGCAAACAGGGCGCGGAAGCCCCCGGCATTCGACCGCGGCACGGCAACAATGAAGAGGGTACAGTCCTTCAAGGAGCGCTTTTGTCCGGAAAGATTGAGACAATCCTTCTGCCCGTCGAAGCGCACCACGGCCAGGTCGCCGGCCGGAAAGAAATGCGGCTGTTGCGGCCGGGCACGCTGCACCAGATGCAGGCCGTTGCCGGAGGCGTCGTACAGGACGTCCAGCGGTGCGCCGCCGACGAGGGCCGGCTTACCGTTGGTCTGCCAGGCCGCCGGCTGCCGGCTGGCGTCGAGCCAGAGGACAAGGCCGTCGGTCGTTTTCAGTCGCGGGTCGGCCCACTTCTCCGCGGCGGGCGAAGGGGTCGCACTCAGCACACTGAGCGTCACGGCAGCCAGGACCATTCGATAGGACATGACGCACCCGAAAAGAAGAGATGAAAAGTGTGAATCACCCGTTTCAGTCAGTTCCGCGATTTCCACGCCGCTTCGTCTCGTGAGCCGTGCAGCACGGCCAGCACCTCGACCCGATCGACGAGCGCAACTAGGATAACCTACCCTGATCTCCGCAGATGAATTGGGCGAGTATCTCACGCCGGTGTGGTCCAGTCAATCCCCGGTAATTGCGTCGCCGAAGAATTCTTTCCGCGGCAAATCTGCTCCCCCATCCCTGGCTTCGTCCATTGTCCGTTGTCCGTTGTTAGGAATGAACCGTCAGGCCTATGCTATCTGTTTTGACAACGGACAACGGACAACGGACAACGGACGAACGAGGACAACGGACGAAACTCACAAGCGGATTTCGCCCCAAACCTGTGCCAACTCAAGCAAGACGCGGACGGCGGTCTCCATTTCTTCCAGACACGTCCACTCCAGCGGCGAATGGATGTTGTGTTCCCCCGTGGACAGGTTCGGCGTCGGCAAACCCAACTCGGTGAAGCGCGAACCGTCGGTGCCGCCGCGCACGATGGTCAGCCTCGGTTCGAGGCCGCAACGGCGCATCGCCTCCTGCGCGAACGCCAGGGCACGCGGCTCCTTTTTCAACCCGTCGGCCAGGTTGCGGTACTGGGCCGTGACCTTCACGTCGAAGCGCGCCTCCGGGAATTCCGCTTCAAGCGTCCGCGCCACGACCCGCAATACCTCGGCCCATGCCGCCAGCTTGGGCGTATCGAAATCCCTTAACAACACGCGCAGCGTCACCTCGGCGACGCCGCCTTCGATGCGGTACGGGTGCAAAAACCCCTGGCGGTCGTCCGTCGTTTCCGGCGACAGCAGCCGCCGCGGCAACCGGTCCAGGAACATGCCCGCCAGCCGCACCGCGTTGACCATGCGGCCCTTGCCGATCGACGGGTGGATGTTGACGCCGGTAATCGTCACCGTCGCCAGGTCGGCGGAAAACGTCTCGCAGTCGATCTCGCCCTGGCCACCGCCGTCCAAGGTGTAGGCGACGTGGGCGTCTAGTTTTTTCAAATCGACGTGATCGACGCCGTGGCCGACTTCCTCGTCGCAGGTGAACAGCACGCGGATCGGGCCGTGCGGAATCTCCGGCCGGGCAAGCAGCTGGGCCGTGGCCTCCATGATGACCGCGACGCCCGCCTTGTCGTCGGAGCCGAGCAGCGTCGTGCCGTCGCTCGTGACGATCGTCTTGCCCTTCACGGCGGCCAATTCCGGGTTGTCGGCGGCACGCAGCACCTTCGCCGGATCGCCGGGCAGCACGATGTCGCGGCCGTCCCAGTTGGCGTGGACGATGGGCTTGACGTTGACGCCCGACGTTTCCGGCGACGTGTCCACGTGGGCGTTCCAGGCGACGACCGGCGCTTTATAGGTCACCGTCGCCGGGATGGTGGCCAGGACGATGCCGTGCGCGTCCTGGGCCGCGTCCTTCAAGCCCATTGCCCGCAACTCCTCGGCCAGCATCCGGCCCAGCTCGAGCTGCCCCGGCGTGCTCGGATAGGTCTTCGAGGACTCGTCCGCCTGGGTGGTAACGCGCACATAGCGACAAAAGCGGTCTAACAAGGTGTCCATTTTACTCGACGCCTTTCTTGGGACAGAACGCGGCCAGTGTACACGTTTCACAGCGCGGCTTGCGGGCGTCGCACACCTGCCTGCCGTGAAAGATCATCTGGTGCGCGAACATTGTCCAGTGTTTTTTCGGGACGAGTGCCATCAGGTCGGCCTCGACCTTGACCGGGTCGTCGTGAAGTGTCAGGCCCATGCGTCGGCTGAGTCGGCCGACGTGCGTATCGACCGGGATGCCCGGCACGTCGAAGGCGTTGCCGAGGATGACGTTGGCCGTCTTGCGGCCGACGCCGGCGAGCGGCACCAGTTCGGCCATGGTCCGCGGCACCGCGCCGCCGTGGTCCGCGACGATTTGCTGACAGCAGCGGATGAGGTTGCGTGCCTTGTTGCGGAAGAAGCCGGTGGACTGGATGAGTCTTTCCAGTTCTTCCTGGCTGGCGTTGGCATAGGCTTCGGCGTCGGGGCAGCGGGCGACCAGGGCCGGCGTGACGAGGTTGACGCGGCGGTCGGTACACTGGGCCGAGAGGATGGTCGCGACCAGCAGCTCCAACGGCGTACGGTAATTCAAGGCGCAATGGGCGTCGGGATAGAGTTGTTGGAGGGCGCGGCGGACGCGCTGCGCGTAACTGCGGAGGGGGTTGAGGGCCTTCATGGTCGCATCGTAGCAAAAACCCTTTCGCGCGGACAGACGGCTCCCCGGTTTGCCGCTTGCGGCGTTGCGGTCGAGCCGCAACGCCGCAAGCGGCAATTAGCCTACCGCCGAAACGCGCCCTTGGCGTCATACTTCTCGATCAAAACGTCGAGCCGTTTCCGGACTTCCTCAGGGGAGCGGAAAAGAGGACGCAGCTCTTTTTCTTGACTGATGGAAGTGTAGCAATTAAAGAAGACCCGAAGAAGCCCGGCTGGTGCTTGGCGAGGGTCTCCGAGACTGCCGTACCTTCGCGGCCCAGGAGACTCTCGCCAAGCGCTGCTGATGCGTTACTTCTCCTTCCAATCCGGCAACCGCCCCGCCGTACCCGGCGCACCGGCCGCGTCCAGTGCTTTTTCTAAACTGCGCACATCGACCTCCATCAGCGTCCGCAGTTTGGCCAGTTCCGGCGTGAATTCCTCATTCGCGATCTGATAAGCCTCTTGTTGCGTCTTGGTC
>JBBRLG010000346.1:0-8133 GCA_038231495.1 Gemmatales bacterium
CATCCTGGGCATGCCCCCGCCGCCGCCGCCGCTGAACGTGAGTCCGCTCGAAAAAGCCGTCGCAGGGGTGAAGGGCAAGCCGCCGACGTTGCGCGAGACCCTGGCGGTCCACCGTAATGACGCCCTGTGCGCGTCGTGTCACAACCGCATGGACCCGCTCGGGCTGGCGTTTGAGAATTTCAACGCCTTGGGCCGTTGGCGCGAAAAGGAATTGAACCAGCCGATCGAGGCCGGCGGGGAACTGCTCACCGACCAGTCGTTCAAGGACGTGCGCGAGTTGAAGAAAGTGCTGGTGACCGAAAGGCGGTTGGAATTCTATCGGTGCGCGACCGAAAAAATGCTGACCTACGCTCTCGGCCGTGGGTTAGAACCTCAGGACATGCACACCACGGACATAATTGTCGATAAACTAGAAGCGGCGAAGGGGCGGCCTTCCGTCCTCATCAACGGCATCATCGATTCGCCGGCGTTTCAACGGCGCCGCTGACTCAATTGCAAGTAACCGAATCGGAGTAGATTCATGCCAGTAGAACTCAATCGTCGAAACTTCCTCCGCGGGGTCGGGGCCTGTGTCACCCTGCCGTTGTTCGAGTCGCTTATCCCGACCAGGCTGCTCGCCGCCGAGCCGGCCGCGGCCCAACTCGCAGTCACCGCCACGGGCGCGCCGCTGCGAACGGCGTTCCTGTACTTCCCGAACGGGGCCATCCCGTCCGCCTGGTGGCCGACCGGCGAGGGCGCGGAGTTTTCGTTGGGCCGCACCCTCAAACCGCTGGAGAAGCACAAGGAAATGGTGCAAATTCTCGGCGGCCTGGAGGCCAGGACGGCGGAGGCCGGGCCGGACGGCGGTGGCGACCACGCCCGCGGCAACAGCACCTTCCTGACGGGAGTGCGGCTCAAGAAGAGCGACAAGGACATCCGGGCCGGCGTGTCCATCGACCAGGTTCTGGCCAAGGAGTATGGCCACCTGACCCGCTTTCCGTCGCTCGAATTCTCCTGTGACAGCACGCCGAAGGGCAGCGGCTGCGACTCCGGCTATTCGTGTGCGTACCAGTTCAACATTTCCTGGAGTTCACCGACCACGCCCAAGGCCGCCGAGACCAACCCGCGACGCGAGTTCGAGCGACTGTTCGGCGACGGCAAGCCGGGCGAGCGCCGGGCCAATCTGGAACGCCGGCAACAGGAAGACAAGTCGGTCCTGGATTTCGTGCTGGACGACGCCCGCGCCATGCAGAAACGGCTCGACGCCCACGACAAACAGAAACTCGACCAATACTTGACGGGGGTCCGCGAGCTTGAGGCCCGCATCCAAAAGGCGGAGCGCTACGGCCAGGTGAAAGACCCCACCGTCGAGACCCCGGCCGGCATCCCCACCGAGTACGCCGAGCACGTCCAACTCATGTTCGACGTGCTGGTGCTGGCGTTCCAAACCGATTCGACGCGGGTGGCGACCCTGCTGCTGGCCCACGACGGCAGCAACCGCTCGTTCGACCAGATCGGCATTACCGAAGGGCATCACGACTTGACTCATCACCAGAACCGCAAGGACTGGATCGACAAGGTGGCCGACATCGACCAGTGGTACGTCCAGCAGTTCGCCAAGTTCCTCGACAAGCTGAATCAGGTGAAAGACGCGGACGGCACCACGCTGTTGCACAATTCGATGATTGTCTACGGCAGCGGCAACGCGGACGGCAACCGGCACACGCACACCAATTTGCCGATCGTGTTCGCCGGCGGCGGCGGCGGAGCCTTGAAAACGGGGCGGTACGTCAAACACAGTAACGTGCCGCTGACAAACCTCTATCTCGGCATGGCTCAAACCCTTGGGGTGCCGAAACTCGAACGGTTCGGCGACTCCACCGAGGCGTTGAAGAACGTCTGATCTCAAGTCTTGCTTCTTCCAGGAGATGCACATGTGGTTCGGCTTTCTCTCCCTCGTCCTTGTCCTCTGCGGACTGCTGCCGATCGCCCGCGCGGATGATCCGCCGGCGGTGCCGTTGTGGGAAAAGGGTGCCCCGGGGTTCGAGGACCGCAAGGACGAGAAGGAGAACCGCAACGTCCAGAAGAGCGGCGAATACAGCGTCACGAACGTCCACAATCCGTACGTCACCGTATTCCTGCCGCCGAAGGACAAGGCGACGGGGGCGGCGGTTGTAATCTGTCCGGGCGGCGGGCACCGCGAGCTGTGGGTGCTGCACGAAGGGGAAAACGTGGCGAAATGGTTGGCCGAGCGCGGCGTGACGGCGTTCGTGCTGCGTTACCGGCTGGCTCGGGAAAAGGACTCGAAATACAAGATCGACGAACACGCCTTGCAAGACGGCCAGCGGGCGATTCGCCTGGTCCGGAGCCGGGCGAAGGACTGGGGCGTCAACCCGTCGCGCGTTGGGATCATGGGTTTCTCGGCCGGCGGCGAGGTGGCCGCATTGGTATGCCGCCACCCCGACAAAGGTAAGGAAGGCGCCGACGACGCGATCGAGCGCGAGAGTTGTCGGCCGGACTTCCAGGTGCTGGTCTATTCTGGGCCGCAGGGGATCGCGCGGCAGACGATCACGAAGGAAACCCCGCCAACGTTTATCGTGGTCGGCGACGAGGACAACGCGGTGACGTGGTTGGTCGAGCACTACCAGGCGTTGAAGAAAGCAGGGGTGTCGTCCGAGCTACACGTTTATGCGAAAACGCCGCATGCGTTCGGTTTCCGCCCGGAAAAGATGAGCCGCCCGGTTGACGCTTGGCCGCAGCGGCTTCACGAATTCCTCGGCGCCGAAGGCATGCTAAAAAAGGAATGACTGGCCCGTTGCTGTCAGCTAAAGGAAGGTGCGATCATGGCGCGGCCAAGGATTCTTCGCCCCGGAGTCGTAGCCGGCCTGCTTTTGCTGGCGTCGGCCGCAGGGGCGCGCGCCGACAACGACGCGCCGCCCGCGCGTGAAGCCCTTCTGGAACAAGCGAAACGCTGCCGGAACATTCTCAAGAGCAGCCTGGTAGACTTTTACCTGCCCACTGCGGTCGACAAGGACAACGGCGGGTATTTCGAGTCGCTGCGCGACGGGAAATTGGCCCCGACTGGGGAGAAATTCCTCGTGCTGCAGGCGCGCCAGCTGTGGTTTTTCAGCACGCTCGCGCGGGAGGGTATTGAGAAGGACGCCGCCCGCAATGCCGCCAAGGCCGGGTTCGATTTTCTCGAAAGGAGGATGCGCGACCCACGCAACGGCGGCTACTATGCCAAAGTAACCGACGCCGGTCAGCCCACAGACAAACGCAAGCACGTCTACCTGAATGCCTTCGCGCTTTATGGATTGGCGGCTTACCACCGCGCCGCCAACGAGCCGAAGGCGCTGGAAGCCGCCAAGGATTTGTTCCGTGTCCTGGAGGACAAAGCCCATGATCGCAGGAACGGCGGCTACTGCGAGTTCTTCACCGACGACTGGCAGCCAATCAGCGACCCCAAGGAGAACAGCTACGTTGGCGCCCCTGGCACCAAGACCTACAACACGCATTTGCATGTGCTGGAAGCGTTGACGGAGTTGTATCGCGTGTGGCCCGACTCGTTGGTGAAGGAGCGCTTGAATGAGTTGCTGGTCATCAATACCAGCACCGTCCGTCATCCGGATTTCGCCAGCAACATCGACGGTTGGAAACCGGAATGGCGCTTGATCGAGGCGGCCAGCAATCTGAAAGCGAGCTACGGCCACGACGTCGAATGCTCCTGGCTTGCACTCGATGCCGCCCGCGCGCTTGGGCAGTCGCCGGCGATGCACCGCAGTTGGGCCGAGTCGCTGTGCGGCTACAGCATGAAATACGGCTACGACCGCCAGCACGGGGGCTTCTTCTACACCGGCCCGCTAGGCAAACCGGCCGAGGACACCAAAAAGGAGTGGTGGGTGCAAGCAGAGGCGCTGGTGGCGATGTTGGAGATGTACCGGCTGACCGGAAGAGTGGAGTATTATGCCGCGTTTAGCCAGACGTTGGACTTCGTCGAAAAGCACCAGGTCGCCAAGGACGGCGGTTGGTGGGCGACGCGCGCGGCCGACGGCTCGGCGAGAGGGAACCAGCGCAGCTCGCAGTGGCAAGGCGCGTACCACAATGGCCGGTCAATGCTCAACTGTGCCAAGCTGCTGGAGGAGTTGGCGGAAAAGGCTGTGAAGGACAAACGTGATGGCAAATAGCGTCTATCGACGGTGCGGATCGGAGCTTCGTGCGGATTACCGGGCTTCCCGGCATGCCGTGAATCCTGCTCGGGCTAGTCCGCACACGCCGGCTCTCTCCAAGAGAGAGCCCAGAGCCGCTAGATGCACCAACCATTCGGGGAGCCTGGTGATCGAGAGCGAGCAAGCCCGCCACACGGGTTAACGGGCAAGGCCGAGAGCAACCGCTCTCGGCCTTTTTCGTTTTGGCCTTTCCTACGCGGCTTTCCGCCAATTCCCCTCGTGTCTCCCCTATCTGGCGAGAGCGCGCCGCAACCGCCAGCGCTGCTTTCCTGCTCGTCCCCAACCGCCAAAAGCTCGATACAACTCTCCGAGCGCCGGGCGGCACTGCCGTACCCAGTTAGCACCACGCGGAGGGGACCAAAGGCATTTTGGCACGAAGGGCAGTAAAAACGACGAGTTGGTCGAAGCGATGATCGGGAGCCGACGAAGGTAATTCGTCCCAAAATCATAATCGGTATTCAGGTATGTCATTCAATAGGCCGAAAAAGCCACACCCCGATTAGGCCCCTATTTTCGCTCCTGGAGACGTTTTTTGCCGTAACTGCTGTTTCCATCATCGCTTATGGACTGTCACCCTACATTACACTTCCGGGCCTTTTTTGGCACCTTTTGGCGCCTTTTCAGGCCTTTTCGGTCGGCTTTGTGCCGGATTTCACTGCTTTTGTGCCACGGCGGGAAGCACCGCTTGACTGATCTGCGCAGGACTCGGGGAGCCTTTCGACCCCGCGCTTTCCCCAACCCAACCGTTGAAAATGCCGCTCTTGTCGAGGTGCGTCGCGGCGGTGTGCCAGCGTTGCCGGACGGGGAACTGGCTCCCGCGCGCCGGCCATTTGCCGGCGGCAGTTATTACCACTTTCCTCTCCGAATTGCCTTGAGCTTTCCCGTGAAACGAGGCTCAGTGTCCACACGGGTTATCGCACCGAGGCCACGACAAGGGAGACGATCATGGAGCAAACGACCGGCCGGCTGCTCGCCGAGCTGCAGCGACTGGAGGGAAGGGGGCTTCCTGTTCAACCGACCGTCGGAGGGAAACAGGGCGGGCACTCCGAGGCCCGATCCCCTGTCAACGTAATGACGACGGATACCAGTGCTTGCGGTCGTAAGCAGAGGGTCGCGCCGGGCAACCCGTGCGTGCGAAAGGTTGGCCGGACGAGCCGGATGCCTTAATTGGGCACGTCCGGATCCGTGGGAGCTCTGGGTGGATACCCGCCCAGGGCGACCCGGCAACGCAACGGTGAGTTGGCGGTCGTGGACGCGAACAGATTGGGTAAGTATACTCGCTCACCCTACTTGCGTTGCTCCACACGGATGAGGTGCTCACGACAGCCTGGACACGACGGATTGGGCATACCAAGAAACGTATCAACTGCGACGCTCGCCAGCTGCGCCAGTTTGGCAACGAGGAACGATCACCCGATGCCTTTTTGCGTGCCATGCTCTTGGCCTTGCGTGGGCAGGCCACGCCAATGACCCGAATTTAGCCGCAAGAGCGCCATGCAATGGCAACCGGGGTTTTCAATACTAAAACTTATCGACCAATAAAGATAACGTCCAGGAGCTGCGAGCCGCCGCCGGGAGCGGCTTCGCGCGTGATCACGATCACATGATCGGTCTTTGCATCCAGCGTGCAGGTTTTGGCGCCGGCTTTGGTCTTCACAGTTTCTTCCAGCTCAAATTCCTTGGGGCTTTTTTCCTTGATGACGCTCAGCGTGCCGTTGCCGTGCGAACTAAAGGCCTCCATGGTGCGAGGATTGAAAACGGCACCGTCGCTGCTGCCGGCCAGAGGCAAGGTGGTGATGATTTTGCCATCAACCGCACTGAGGATGACACAAGTGGGCGTGCCGCCTTTTCCGCCGCGACACATCGCGAAAAGAATGTGGTTCTTGGTATCGATGGCCAGGCCCGCCGGCCCACTGCCCTTTTCACCGAGGTCGAAATGGCCGGTCACCTTGAGGGTTTTGGCGTCCACCACGGCGATGTGGTGCTCGTTGGCCACGTCAAAATAGAGATGTCCCTCGCCGTCCGTGACGCCCTGCTCGACGGAGGCATTGGCGCCGTTCGGGCCGATGGCCTCCACCTTGTCGACGATCGAACCGTCCTTGGAATCGACCACGAGAAGGTTGGGCGCACGGTGACTCAGAATAAAAAAGTGGTGGGTCGGGGCGTCAAAGAGATAGCCGTCCGCACCCGGTGCAGGAACGGTCTTGATCGCTTCGAGTGTCTTCGTGTTGAAAAAAGTCGCGGGATTGCCGGAGACCAGACCGGTTTGGTTTTCCGGGTCTATCGCGACGCCATGCCCGGACGCCTTGGCAAGGGTGCCCGCGAGCTTGTAGGTATCGAGGTCGAATACACTGACCGCATTGCCGCAGGCGACATAAACCCGGCGGTTGACGCTGTCCGCCGTGACGTAGTCAATCCCCCCGGCGGCGGGAATCTGCGTGGTTTCAAGAATCTTGTAGGGCTTGGCAGCGGCGTCGTCGGCCGGAGCGATGTGAGTGAGACCCAATAACGCCGCCAGGCCGACGGCGGCCGCAAGCAGGGTGCTGGGGTTTTGGGGAAGCTTTTTCATACCGTACCTCCTGGGTGCCAATGGGCACTTGGTTATTGAACAAACGACATTGTAATTAATTTTGGCTCTTCTGGAATTCGTGTGGGTAGTTTTGCCGCGATGACGGCTAGCTCACTCAAGGACCAGGTCCGCCACACGCGGCTGAGTATGATCGAAGCTCACCCGCACGCAACGCCCCTCCTCCTCGATTCTCGCGACGGAGTCGCCAAAGATCGTCTCGACTGCTCCATCCAGCGCACCATAGATCGTGGCCGCAAGGTCGGAACGCCGCAGGCTCGTGTAGCGATCGTGGAGCAGCTGGCGGAATCGGTCCGTCGGAATGCTGCCGCGCTTGCGGCCATGCCGGTCTACGAAGCGCAATTCCTTCACTTAGAGGCTCTCCGGAAAGTTAGCGTTTGTACAGTAAAACGGCCTGGTTTTATAGTGTACAAACCGCCCAATAATAGTGTACAGGAGCCCTTTCTGGAGAGCCTCTAAGAGGCTATTTGGAAAGAAAGAGCATCAAATCAGGCGACTTTCTTATCCTTTTTCGGATATTTGAACGCCGGTTGTCCGTTACTTGCGTTGGGCCGAAGGCGGCGGGCCATTTGTTGGATCGCCGCGATCTTTATCCAACTCTCGCCGGAGGTGGTGTTGTACTCGTAATCCTTACTCAACCGCCGGCAACGCCCCAGCCACGCGATGGCCCGCTCCACCACCCAGCGGATTTTCACCGGCACGAAGCCGGGTACGCCTTCGGCCTTCGTGACGACCTCAATGCGGTAGGGAACCTGCTGCGACCGCAGCCATTCTTCCAAGGTGCGGTTGTTGTACTTGTTGTCCGCGAGGATGACTTCCAACCGCGGATACTGCGCGGCGACCAGTTTCTCCAGAACCCGCGACGCGTATGTGCCGTCGTCCAGGTTCGCGGCCGTGACCGCCACCGCCAGCAACATCCCCATGGTGTCCACCACGATATGACGCTTCCGACCTTTGATCTTCTTGCCCCCGTCGTACCCGGCTTCGCCGCCCATCTCGGTGGTCTTGATCGTCTGACTGTCGATACAACCGGCACTGGGGGTGTCCTCCCGGCCGGCCGCCCGGCGGACGCCGACCCGGAGGGCATCGACGAGGTTCTGCCAGGTGCCGTCCTTGTGCCAGGCGGTGAAGTAATCCCAGACAGTCCCCTTGGGGGCCAGGTCGTGCGGCAAGTAGTCCCACTGGCAGCCGGTGCGGGCCTGGTAGAACAGGGTGTTGACCACCTCCCGCAGGTCCGCCGTTCGGGGACGGCCGCCCGACTTGGCCGGCGGCAACAAAGGTCCGATCAATTCCCATTGGGCGTCGGTCAAATCGGAACGGTACGGCTTCCGCATGATGGCG
>JBBRLG010000347.1:0-8125 GCA_038231495.1 Gemmatales bacterium
ACCCCGGTGGGGTTTTACAGCGCCCGGTGGGGGTTGCCCCCCCGTACCGGTGGGCATCCCCCCCCCCCCCTCGCCCGGATTTCGAGCAGTACTTTACATGCAACTCCTACGCACTCGCCTTGTGCGCCGTCTCACCCGCCGACCGGGCATGGCCAAGCAGCGGCAGCGCCGCGCCCGCGCCGTCCGCGACCAGGTGCAGCGTCTGCGTCGGGAACGCCAACTCGATTTGCAACTCCTCGGCCAAGCGCAGGCAGCCCAGCAGCAGCGACTCGCGCGCCTCCACCTCCTCGTGACGGGTCGTCACCTCGAAATAGACGCTAACTTCGATCTCAATTGCCGACGACGCCAGGTCGCGGACGGCCACTTCGGACTGGTCCTTGCGCGTCCACTTCTCGTGCTCCACCAGGCTGCGCAGGCCGTCGCGGAACGCGGCCAGGCGTGCCGGCGGCGTGCCGTAGACCACGCCGATGCGCCCGGTGTAGCGCCGGAAACGGCGGCGGCCGAAGTTGGTAATGTTCATCGTCGTCAGGTTGGAGTTGGGCACGACCATCAGCGTGTCCTCGACCGTGCGGATGCTCGTGCTGCGCAGGCCGACGCGCTCGACCACGCCGGTACCGCCTTCGCCGATTTGCACGGTCTCGCCGACCACGAACGGCCGGTCGGCAATCAGCGTGAAGGAGCCGAACAGGTTGCGCAGCGAGTCCTGCGCACCCAGGGCGAAGGCGACGCCGCCGATGCCCACGCCGGTCAACACGGCGCTCACGTCCCACGCGAAGAGCGACATCAGGTGCAGCACGAGCGCCGTCGCCAACACGATCTTGGTGGCGAGCGAGCCGACGGGCAGGAGCATCTCGGTCACTTCGACCCGACACTTGCTCGTGGCCATGCGCACCTCGAACGCGTCGCCGACCAGGTCGATCAGGTGAAAAACCACCCACGCCGCCAGCAGCCACGCCAGCGGATTCAGGACGGTCAACGACCAGCCCAGGAGCGACTTGTCCACGTCGAGCAGCAGCAAGCCCTGGCGGAACACCAGGCAGGCGAGCAGCAGGCCGACCGGGCGGAGGCGGCGGGCGACTTTGTCCGCGGTCAAGTGCCAGCCGCCGAATGCCAGGGTACGGCGCGCGCAGGCCGTTACGATCGGCCTACTAACGCGGCTCACCGCGAAGGCCAATACGACGAGAGCCAGGCCGCCGAGCAATTGGTAGGTGTCGAGCCGGTAGGCGGCGACGGGCGACAGGTTGGTCTTCGCCCAGGCCGGCAGGCGCTCGCGCAGCCACAATTCCGGCGTGCGCCACGGGTCGGGCCGCAAGCGGTCCACCGAAACCGTGAGCAGCATCTCGTGGTACGGGCGGTCCTCGAAGTGTTCGTACAGGTGGTCGATGGAGCGGACCGTTTGCCGGGAGAACACCCACTCGCCCTTGTGCTCGCCGGTGGGCAGGCGTACCAGTTCGATGGTGCCTTCCGGCAGCGACAGCCAGACGTAGGCCTCGCTGTAGTTGGAATCCGGGATGTCCTGGTAGACGACGGACCGGTGGCGGAGGATGACCTGGCAGAGCTTGTGGGCGAGTTGTTCGCCGACCTCCTGGCGGGCGGGGGCGGGGATCTCGGCGAGGTTCATGCAGCGCAGGGCGCGCTCCGAATCGCCGCGGAAATAGGAGCGGAGGAAAGTGCGAAAGGTGGCGCGCGGCGAGGCGACTTCCGGCGACACGTTGAGGGCGGCGGCCTGCTTGTTCTTTTCCTCTAGCAGCTTGTGCGCCTCGCCGCCCATTTGCGGAATGCGGCTAACCGTGTCGCGGTCGAACAACCAGCGCCCGTCCGGCTGGCGGCGCAGGCCGACGCGCCCGCCCTGCGGCCCGGACAGGACGTACTCGTCGCCGGCGACCTGTTCGGGGATGCGTTCGGTGTTCACCTCGGCGGCGCGCAGGACGGCCTCCAGCTGGAAGACGAGGAGCGCGCCGTCGCGGCCGCCGGGCGGCAGGCCGCCCAGGTCCAGGCAGGCGGTGGCGTCGTCGATGTATTTGGGAGTTTCGCGGGCGGCGCTGACCGCGGCCAAGAGGGTTTGCACGGTGGCCCGCGGCGTGCGCCGTTTTTCGGCCCGCGCCTCCTGGGCCAAGACTGGCACGGCCGCACCGGCGAGCAGCACGAGGGCAAGCACGTAGGGAACGGACCGGCCGCGAAGGATCGTTCTCGACATCCTGTCTCTCCACCGGGTGACCTGGGAATCGTCTTGATTCAGAGGACTGGTGAAGGTAGCCGATTTCGCCGGCGGGGGCCAGACCGGAATGGCGGGTAACCGGGTAGCGGTAGCCGCGGTGGCCAAGGAGCCACGAAGTTGGATGAATGAAGTACCGCGCGTCGTGATATATACTCAACGCGGCCCGGTTTGACACAAGCCTGAAGCGCAAGCGAAGGACAGTCCTTCGCTTGCGCTTCAGGCTTGTGCCACATTGTCCCGCGGCGAGTATAATTCGGGGGACATTTCCAGACTACCCCCGTATGCCGCCGACGTACTCCGCCGTCAGCTTCTCGCGCGGCGACTCGAACAGTTGCCGTACGGGGCCGGACTCGATCAGCCGGCCGGCACCCTTTTGTACCCAAAACAGAGCCGCGTGGTCGGCAATTCGTCGCGCCTGTGCCAGGTTGTGCGTCACTACCAACACCGTGTAGCGCTCGCGCAGACGCACGATCAAATCCTCCACCACGCCGCCGGAGATCGGGTCCAGGGCACTGCACGGCTCGTCCAACAACAGTGCCTCCGGCTCCAGCGCCAGCGCCCGCGCCAGGCATAGCCGCTGCTGCTGGCCGCCCGCCAGCGCCTGGGCCGGGCTGTGCAGCCGGTCCTTAACCTCGTCCCACAGGCCCACGTCGCGCAGGGCCGTTTCGACCTTTTCGGCCAGCACCCGGCGGTCGCGGACGCCGTGCTCGCGCAGCGGCATCTCCAGGTTGCGGCGCACCGAGAACGGGAACGGATTCGGCTTCTGAAAGATCATGCCCACCCGCCGCCTTAGTGCCAGTAGGTCGGTCCGTGGGTCGAGTACGTCTTGGCCGCCGACGTGGACGCAACCCGTCACCCGGCAGCCGGGGATCAGGTCGGTCAGCCGGTTCAGGCAGTTCAAGAAGCTCGTCTTGCCGCAGCCCGACGGCCCGATCAGCGCGGTGACGCGGCCGCGCGGCACCGACAACGTCACGCCCTCCAGGGCCGTCTTGTTGCCGTAGCGCAGGGTGACGTTTTCGGCCTGGAAGTAGGCAGCCGGTTCAAAGTACGCGTCGGCGTGCGGCGCGACGGAGGCGGTTGGGTTCATGGGCAAGGCCTTATAGGCTGCGCGTTAAGGTGTTCAGCCGCGGAGAGGGTTTTGTACAGAATTCCCAGTTTTTTGGGGGTTTGTGCGAAGGTATGAGTTCGGGTGCTGGCCATTTTACCGTCAAACGCCCTTTCTGCGCCCGTGCTTTCAGACAAATCGGGAAATCCGTAGCAAATGTTGGCGCGCCGCCTGGATCGCCTTGTCGATGCTACGGATCGACGAGGCGCATTGGGTGTGGCAAAACTTTCGGAAGGGCTTTCTTCCGAAAGTTTTGCCACCCCCGGCGCATTGATTTTGCGGTTTTTTGTAGACACTCCCCGGCTTCTAGTGTACAGATGGAGGTATGCCTGTGGCACTTGAACACGAACTTGAGACCTTTCAGCGAGAACTTCCCACACTGCTGCAAAGCGAAGGGAACCGTGGAAAATTTGCCCTGGTTTATGGCGATGCGGTGAGCGGCGTTTTTACCACGGTAGACGAAGCGCTCGACGTGGGATACGAGCTATTTGGGCTAAAATCATTCCTCGTCAAAGAAATCACCGATCGCGAAGAGTCACAGTTTTTTTCACGCAACGTGAGCAGATGCCAATCGTGACAGGCGAAATTACCCGCGACGGCGCAACAATCGTGCTGACCGTTGGGGTCAGCCGAAACCGGCAACGGATGTTAGAGAAGGTGGGGCATCCCGTCCCGAGCAGGATTACCGTCCGTGCGGAGATCGACACCGGGTCGTTCGCTACGGGGTTTATGCCCGAAGTATTCCCATTACTCGGCATCGAACCCTTCCGAGATATTTTAGTCCGCACGCCCTCGACGCGAGTTGGTGAGCCGTGTCGCTGCGATCAATATGATGTGAGCGTAACCCTCGTTTCCGCCGACACGGAGGTGGTCTTTCCGAGCGTGTACGCTATCAAGGGCGATTTCGACGCCGAACCCGGCAAGGTCCAGGCCATCATTGGGCGCGACATTTTAGCCCGGTGCATCTTTTCCTACTTCGGTCCAGACAAAACTTTTCAGTTGGCCTTTTAGCGTCCTCGGGTTCATAAGGGCAAAACCTTCCGGCGCAGCCAGCGCTCGGCCAACCACGACGCCACGCCGTTGATGACCAGCAAGAGCGCGACCAGCACCAGGGCGGTTGCGTGGGCGTTGCCGTCGCCGCCGGGCACGTTCATCGCCAGGTCGTAGACGTGGATCGAGAGCGACCGCCCCGAGTCCGACAGCGCCTCCGGCCAGCGGTCCACGTAGCCGCTCGTGAAGATCAAGGCCGCCGTCTCCGCGAGCGCCCGACCGATGCCCAACACCAGGCCGACCACCAACCCCGGCACCGCGGCGGGCAAGAGCAGGTGCCGTAACGTCGCCGTCCGCGACAGGCCGAGTGCCGCCGCCCCGGTGCGGTACTCGTCGGGCACGGCGCGGAAGCCCTCCTCGATCGAGCGGATGAGGAGCGGCAGCACCATGCACGCCAGCGTCAAGCCGCCGGACAGGATCGAAAAGCCCAGTCCCAGCGTTTTGCAAAACAGCGCGTTGCCGAAGAGGCCGAAGACGATCGACGGCACGCCCGCCAGCACGTCCAGGCTGCGGCGCACCAGCCGGCCGTAGACCCCGTGCGCCGGCGTATACTCGGCCAACAGGATGGCCGTCCCCAGGCCGAGAGGCAGCGCGGTTGCCAGGCAGACCGCGAGGATCAGGAGCGTCGCGACGATCATCGGCCCGATGCCGCCTTCGCGCCCGGCGTTGCGCGGCTCGGTCGTCAGGAACGCCCACGAGACCCGGCCCGCCCCGTGCCAAACTACGTCGGCCAGCAGCCACACGAACGTCGCCGCCACCAGCGCGGCGGCGGACCAGACGAGCACCGTGGCCGCCTTGTCGGCGAGCCAGGAGCGGCGGTTAGCCATACACGCGCCCCCGGCTCACGACCTCGGCGGCGGCCGCCAGCAGCCCGATCACCGCCAGCAGCAACAGGCCGCTGACGAACAGGGCCGAGCGATGGTCGCCCAGCGCGAACGCCATCTCCAGCGCGATGTTGGCGGTCAGCGTGCGCAGCGGGTCGAACAGGCCGGTCGGCGTCTGCACCACGTTGCCGCACACCATGAGAACCGCCATCGTCTCGCCCAGTGCGCGGCCCGTCGCCAGGATTACGCCCGTAAACAGGCCCGATTTCGCCGCGGGTAACGCGACGCCGCGCACCGTCGCCCAGCGCGACAGGCCCAGCGCCGCCGCCCCGTGCAGGTAGGCGCGCGGCACGGCCCCCAGCGCCGCGTCGGCAGTCAGGGCGATGGTGGGCAGAATCATGAGCGCCAGAATAAGGATGCCGGCGAGGAGGCTGGGGCCGGGCGGGTGCAGCTGCCCGATCAGCGGACACAGGCTAACGAGACCCCAGAAGCCGTACACCACGGAGGGGATGCCGGCAAGCAATTCGATGAGCCGTCGGTACAGCCCGGCGACGAACGGCGGCGCGTAGAAACGGCAGAAGACCGCCGACAGGACGCCGAGCGGTGCCGCCAGCAGCACGGCCCCGGCGGTGACGAGGAGCGTACCCCAGAGCATCGGCGTCAGGTTATACATCCCCTCCGCGGGGTGCCAGTCGCGGTCGGTGACGAACGCACCGATACCGATGTGCCGCAGGGCGGGTAACGATTCCGCGACCAGGAACGCGGCGATCAACAGCACGACGGCCCCGGCGACGGCGGCGCAGGCGCGCAAGACCCAGAGGAGCAGCCGGTCAGCGGGGTATCGGCACAAAGCTCTGCTCCCGAATCAGGTCGTACACCTTGTCCGAGATGGCGAAATCGATGAACTCCTTGGCGAGACCTTCCGGCGGCGCTTTCGTGATGAGGTTCAAAGGCCGCGACAGGGGAAACGTTCGGTTGGCGACGTTGCCGCTGGTGGCCGCGACGCCGCCGACCGGTAGCAGCTTGATCGGCGTACCGTGTTCCGCGTCGTACTCCGCCGTGCCGACGGAAACGTAGCCGATGGTGTTCGGGTTGCCGCTGACGGTCTTGATCCCCTGTTCGTTGTCGCCGATGACGACGTGGGCCTTGATGTCGCTGTTCTTGAGCTTGTAGAAGTGGCAGAACAGTTCCAACGTGGACCGCCCCTCGGCCTTGTTGACGACGGTGATCTTGGCGTCGGGACCGCCCACGTCCTTCCAGTTGATGATTTTACCCGTATAAATATCGACTATTTGCGCTTCACTCAGGACCGCGACGGGGTTGTCCTTGTGGAGAATGACGCAAACGCCGTCGAGGGCGATGGGGAAGGCGTGCAAGTCGGTCTCGTCGGCGTTGAGCGGCCGCGACACCAGGCCGATGTCGTTCAAACCGCTGCGCGTGTCGTTGACGCCGCGCGACGAGCCGCCGGTCTGCACGTCCACGCGGACGTGGGGGTTCTCTGCCTCGAAGCGCTTGCCCATTTCCACGGCAAGCGGCGCGACGGTGCTCGACCCGGTGAGGACGAGCTTCCCTTTTCGCTGGTTGGGGGTGGGAACGCAGCCCAGGGTTCCGACGGAAAGGCAGGCCAGGGCGACGAGGAGATAAGTCCTGAGCATCGGCTTCTCCGGGAAGGATGCGTGCGTTTGTGATGAAGGGATATTCTAAAGAACCTTGGAGCGATGGGCAAGCGCCTCAGCGAAAGCCGCCGAAGACGGCCAGCTCGAAAAATTATCATCGTTCTCAAGCGGAGCTTGGGAACGAGGAAAAGCACAAAACTACACGGAAAGCAAGTGGGCGCGAAGCGGGGTAGTGGTGCAGTTTGAAAGAACTCTTTTCATGCCCGGCTGCCAAAGCCTGCAGGCTGAACGAGAGGACCATGCCGTTTAGGCTGAGGTCGACTCGGATGCCGGCGGGATAATTTCGCCTGGGGCGGCATCGACAAATACTAGGTCAAGCTTGATCCGGCGACGGCCATACTCGATCCGTTGTGCGCCAGGAGGCGAGACGATATACTGATGAGGATGGACGCGACAATGGGCAATCCACAAGATGTCTTTCGCACGGCGCTGCCGGTCGGTACGTCGTTGATCGTGGTCTTCGTACCGAGCAAGGATCGCGACGGACAGGAAATCGACCAGAACCACTGGGTAGAGGAAGTGCTCCGGGCGCTGGGGAAGTTGTTTCGCGGAGCGACGGCCTATCCGCGCGGCAAGGGCGTGTGGCGCGACGACCAACGTGGCGGCACCCTCCTGACCGAAGAACCTGTGATCGTCTTTTCCTACGCCGCCGCAACGGACCTGACGACCGCCACTCTAACCGAACTGTATCGCACCCTCAGCCGCATGGGCCGCGAGGCGCGCCAGGGTGAAATCGGCGTGGTAGTCGATGGCACCTACTACGGAATTACGGAATATGCGGAGGGCTAAATCGTGTTAAATGAACAGGCAATCGTTCACGCGCTGCGGGCCAGCCGCGTGGTACCGCTGGGGGTGGCCCATCCCCACGGACCGCTCGGCCTCGAGCAGCTCGCGGCATGCGTGGCGCGCGTTCAGTCCGCCGACGCGGTTCCTTTGTCGGTTTCGTTGCGCCGCGAAACGCGTGGGGTTCTGGAGCGTCTCGCCCGCACCGCCGAGCAGCCGACCAGTCGTCCACTGACTGCGGCCGACGTTGCGGCCGCGATTGTCGAGGAGTATGTGGCGACCCTGTCGCCACCGTGAGCCACGAAGCCGGATGAGAAAGGGGATCTTCAAAATGTCCGAAATCATGAAGGTCCGGAATGCTCCGAAGATAGCACGAAAGTGGCGCAACTCCTCTAACTGCCGACGTTTGCGCACTCAAATCTGCGCGACTATCCTGCACTGCTGCGAATACAAGAGTTTGCGAGTGCAT
>JBBRLG010000348.1:0-8123 GCA_038231495.1 Gemmatales bacterium
AACATGCCGGCCCCGCCGCCTTGCAGGTTCACGTTGAAGTTCTTGCCAATCGTGAGGAAGCCGGTGGCAACTTGGTCGTCGCCGGGACCGCCGGTGACCTGGAAGGTGCCCAGGATGGAAATCGCGGTAGCCGGCGCCGCACCCACGCCGCCGGTGGTGGGGTCGCCGGTAAAGCCGGTCGCTTCGACGTCCAACGGGTTGGGGTTGGAGGCGAGGTTGATGTTGAGGTCGCCGCGGAAGACGTCGGGCTGGCCGAAACTGATGAAGGCCTTGTTGATGCCGGTCACGTTGACGTTGCCGCGGAAGGTCGTCGTGGCGCTGCCGTTGCCTTCGAGGAGCGTATCGTTACCGGTGCCCAGACCACTGCTGGCGGCGATTTGCGTCGTGCCGGCGACGGTCAGGCTGCCGGCGGACCCCGTGCGGTTGAGCGACACGGTGTCGTTGCCCCGACCCAACAGAATCGTGAGGTTGCCGGAGATCTGGCCGCCGGCGGCTTTCAGGTTGGTCGTGTCGTTGCCGTTGCTGGTGAAGACGGTGAGCGAACCGCTGTAGGTAAAGCCGGCGAGGTCGACCAGGACGGTGTCCTTGGCGTTGGTGCCGGTGATGTTAATGCTCGAGACGTTGGCGTAGGTGCCGTTGTTGGCGGCGCCGTCGGTCACCTGGAAGGTGTTGGCGGCCTTTTGCGTTACGGTGAGGGCGCTGGCGCCGCCGTTGATCTTCGGGTTGCTGATCAACAGGGTGCCGCCGGTGAAGCGGACGGTCGCGGGAACCCAGCGGTCCTCCAGCGCTTCCAGCCCGAGGGGCTTGCAATTCTTCAACTTCATGGAATGAAACCTCCAAAAATAGATCATTAAGATGGCGACTGCCCCGCGAGATTGGTTCCGCTCCGCGTCATCACAACCCGGCCGGAGTCGCGCTCCACACTGCCGTCTCGCCCACACCTTAATGTCAACCTTACTTGCCGCGATTTCGCATTCCTATAAGACTTGTTTGGTTTTCCATGATTTCCCAAGCGCGCGACATTCACCAATCGGCATAGATTGCGATATGCTTACAATCGTCATAACCGCTATCGTTGTTATAACAGGACGGAAAAGGGCACTTGCGGAGCCGCACGAGCAGCGATAACCGCAACCGTCCGGCTCAGGCAAGGTAAATTCCCTACAATCGTACACTCGGAGAGGTCGGCCCGGCCCCGGACTGACTGCTGCCACCGCCGCAGCTGCCGTGCGCCGCACAATCGCGGAGGTTCAAGAGCTGCTGCCTTGCCCGCCGGGTCAAGGGATTGCACTACCCCAAGCTGCGCAATTTTCCTATTTTGACGAGTTTGCCCTGGCCAAGGCCGCCTTCACCGCGTAGGGTAAGGGAAGCGTTGATTAGGGTTCCACGAAACGCGACGTAGGCGGGAAGGCACGCCCAGGCGACGTGCTCCCGCGAAGCGAACTTGAGGGTTCGAGTGGCTTTCCTCCGTGGCAGTTTGGCTCGAACCGCGGTTCAAACGTTTTCCAGCCAGGATCTGTATTCCAAACACTCGCGCTGAATTGGACGTAGACTTTGCGGGCGGATCGCTCCTGGTGTGAGGGTGCGCCCCGTGGCGTGGCCAGGCCACCCGTTGCAAACTCAACCCCCTACCCCCCCTTCACAAGGGGGGAGCAGTAAGTTCTCGGAACGGAAGGCTTACACGGCCGCGCAGCGTCACCTTTCGGCGGGTACGCGCGACTCGCAGTCTGGCTAGCGCCACCGGCTCGGTCCCAACGGAGAGGTCGTCAACCATGTGTGGCATCGTCGGTTATACCGGGCATCAAGAAGCGGAACCCATCCTGATCGAAGGGTTACGCCGCCTCGAATACCGCGGCTACGACAGTGCGGGGCTGGCGACCCTCAACGGCAACCGTCTCGCGGTCCGCCGCCGCGTCGGGCGCATCGCCAACCTGGCGTCCTATCTCGAAGACGACCCGTGTCCCGGAACGACCGGCATCGGCCACACGCGCTGGGCGACCCACGGTGCACCGTCGGACCGCAACGCCCACCCGCACGTCGGCGGCAACGGCAAGGTCGTCGTCGTTCACAACGGCGTTATCGAAAACTACGCGGCGTTGCGGCGCGAGTTACAGGAACTGGGTTACGTCTTTCACAGCGACACCGACACGGAAGTTGTCGCCCACCTCATTGCGCACCACCTGGACGATGACCTGGCCGAGGCCGTGGCCCGGGCGCTGCCGCGGCTTAAGGGCACTTACGGGCTGGCGGTGCTGAGTCCGTGCCAGCCGGGCGTGCTGGTCGGCGCGCGGCTGGGCAGCCCGCTCGTGCTCGGCATCGCCGAGGGCGAAGGTTTCCTCGCCAGCGACCCGAGCGCCCTGGCCGGGACCGCCACCAAAGTCGTTTACCTGGACGACCACCAGGTCTGCGTTCTGAAACTCGACGAGTGGCACGTCCTCAACCGCAACCGCACGCGCGTCGCCGCGTCGCTGCACACGCTGGACGCCAAGGTCGCGGACTTCGACTCCGGCGAGTACGAGCACTTCATGCTCAAGGAGATTTACGAGCAGCCCGAAGCCCTGGAAAACGCCCTGCGCGGCCGGCTCGACGAGGCGGAAGGCAGCGCCCGTTTCGGCGGCCTCAACCTCGACACCCAACGGTTGCGGCAGGTGGACCGGATCATCCTGACCGCCTGCGGCACGAGCTACCACGCGGCGCTCGTGGGCGAATACCTGTTCGAGGAATTGGCGCGGATGCCGGTGGAGGTCGAGTACGCCTCGGAGTTCCGTTATCGCAACCCGCCGATGGAACGCGGCACCGTTGTCATCGCCTTAACGCAATCGGGCGAGACGGCGGACACCCTCGCCGCGTTGCGCGAGTCGAAGCGCAAGGGTCACCCGACGCTGGCGCTGTGTAACGTCGTCGGCAGCACGATCGCGCGCGAGGCCGACGGCGGCGTCTACTTGCACGCGGGGCCGGAGATCGGCGTCGCCAGCACCAAGGCCTTCACCAACCAGGTTGCCGTGCTGACGATGCTCGCCCTGTACTTCGGGCGCATGCGCCACCTGTCGGTTTTGCAGGGCGGTCGCATCGTCGAGGAACTCCTGCGGATGCCGGACCTGATTCGCCAGACGCTCGCCTGCGCCGGCCAGGTGCGCCGGATCGCGGAGAAGTACGCCCACGCGACGAATTGCCTGTACCTGGGGCGACAGTTCCTGTTCCCGGTGGCGCTGGAAGGCGCGCTGAAGCTCAAAGAGATCAGCTACGTCCACGCGGAGGGCTACCCCGCCGCCGAGATGAAGCACGGCCCCATCGCACTCGTGGACGAGCAGACGCCGACGGTCTTCCTGATCCAGCGCGGCGGCGTGTACGACAAGGTGATGAGCAACCTGGAGGAGATCAAGGCGCGCGGAGGCCCGGTGATCGCGATCGCTACCCACGGGGATGAGGAGATCGCGGACCGAGCCGACGACGTGGTTTACGTCCCCGAAGCGCCGGAGTACCTGCAGCCGTTGGTAGCGGTGGTGCCGCTGCAACTGCTCGCCTATCACAGCGCCCTGTTGCGCGGCTGCGACGTGGACAAGCCGCGCAACCTCGCGAAAAGCGTCACCGTGGAATAAGGCGTTCGCAAAAAACCGCCCGCTGGCCACGCACCGGGCCTGCGTGCGTAAAGTACCTCTCGAAAGTGACGGCCACTCCTTTGTTTTCCCTACAACCGGCATAGAATGACCATTATGCGCCGCCTTAAGTGATTGGGTGCCCGCTTCAGGTCGGTAAACGGGGTAATATCGGGGCGGTGTGAGAAACAGTGCGGGGAATTCCGCTTTTTCCTTGACGGTAGTTCGGCCCCCGAGATAACCTTAATGCTGTGTTGGCAGAGACAGGACCGCGCCGGTCGTTGTGGTCGCGGCAGCATCGAGCACCCCAGGTTTTTCGCGGGTGCCGCCGTAGCCACAAGCGGCCCGCTTGCTGGCTTCTGCGTAGGTTCAGCCAGCAAGCGAGCCGCTTGCGGCTACGACAGCGGGTGACAACTTCAGGGACGCCGGACCCGCTTGCGGAACACGGGCCGGCGCTTTCCCTTCGGGCGGATTGTTCGAGGACGGCGGCTTCGGCCCCGGCAACGCGGCCCGAAAGAAAATCAGGAGTAGACCACGGTGGCAGAACCTATGATCGATATCGTTCCCGAAACCGTCGAGGCGTCGGCCCCGGTCCGCTCCCGCGGCTTTTTCCAGGTGTTCTGGGAACGCAAGTGGCTCGTCCTGCTCGGCCTCGCCATCGGCCTGACGCTCGGTGCCTTGTATTTTTCCCAGAGCAGGGTGGTCTACCGGGCCGAAGCCCAAGTGCTCGTCGTCAAGAAGCGCGTCGACGTTGGGTCGATGGGCGGCGAAGGCCGGATGGTTGCGTCCGACGATTACGTGTCCACCCACCTCGTACTGCTGAAAAGTCCTGAAATCGCCCAGCGGGCGGTGAAAAAACTCGAAGAAAAGGCGGCCCGCGACCAGACGCCGCCGCTCGCCTCTTTGGTCGGACCGGGCAACCCGGCGGACCTCATTATGCGCTCCCTCACGGTCAGCCGCGACAGCCGGGACGGCGGCACCGCCTCGAGTACCATTATCAACCTGGCATGGCAGGGGCCGATTGCCGGAGATTGTGCCTCTATCCTCGACGCAGTCATCGACAGCTATCACGACTTTCTGAACGCGACCTACAAGAGCGTCAGCGACGAAACCCTCAAGTTGATCAAGGAGGCCCGCGGCATCCTCCAAGATGACATGGCAGAGATGGAGGCGAAGCACGACAAGTTTCGGGAGAAGCACCAAGAGTTGGCCTGGAAGGGCAAGGACGGGGGGGGCAACGTCCACCAGGGCCGGGTCCAAGACATCGAGAGCAGGCGGTCCGCGCTCCTCATTCGCGCGGCGGAAATTAAGGGCCGCTTAAGTGCGGTAGAGGAGGCGAAACAGGCGGGCGGCAACAAGGCCGTCCTGATCGTGCTGGCGGCCCGCCGGCAGCAGGTTGAGCGCGACAAATTGGTCGCCTTCAACCCCGAACGTGCGATGGACGAAGTGCTGTTCCCGCTGCGGCTCAGGGAAAAAGAGCTCCTGGACCAATTCGGCCGCGACTACCCCGAACTCAAGTCGATCCGCTTGCAAATTGACGAGACGCGGAAGCACATGGAGAAATCGCTCAAGCCCGGAGACCCCGAACCCACGGTGCCGAAGGACGTCAACCTGGTCGAGGACTACGTCCAATCGTTGCGCGGGGAACTGGCCGACATCGAGGTGTGCCAGCAGTCCTTCATCACCCTCTTGGAAAGCGAGAAAAAGTCGGCGCTGGATTTGGACGTGGGCGAAAGGGAGGAGGCGAAGTACGTAACGCACTTCGGGGCGACCAAGGCGCTTTACGAACAGACGGTGAACAGTTTGCAGAAAATCCACCTGACGCAGAACTTCGGCGGCTACGAGACGAAGGTCATCGCCCCGCCGGGGGAGGGCCGGAAGGTGGCGCCCAACCCCTTGCAGATTTTCCTGCTGGCCGGCATCCTCGGCCTGTTGGTCGGGCTCGGTTTCGCCTACCTGGCGGATTTAACGGACAAGAGTTTCCGCACACCAGAAGAAATCCGCCGCAGGCTCGGCCTGCCGGTGATCGGCCACATCCCGTTCATGGCCCAGGCGGTGGACAAGGCGGCGGCGAACGGACACGACGGTAGCGGCGTTGCGCTACACCCTTCGCTCCAGGCCTTTCACAAGTCGCGGTCGCGGGAAGCCGAGGCCTACCGCAGCCTGCGCACGTCCTTGTATTTCAGTACCCGCATGGGCCGCCACACGGTCATCCAGGTCACCAGCCCGAACATGGGCGACGGTAAATCGACCCTCGCGGCCAACCTCGCGATCTCCATCGCCCAGTCGGGCAAGAAGGTGGTGATCGTGGACGCGGACTTCCGCCGGCCGCGCCAGCACGCGCTTTTCGGCCTGTCCGCGGAGGTCGGGCTGGCCTCGGTCATCGTGGGCGAGGCCGAACTGGTGGACGCCACTCTGCCATGTGCCGTGGACGGTCTGTCCGTCCTGCCTTGCGGGCCGCGGCCGCTGAACCCCGCCGAACTGCTGACCTCGCCCCGGTTTGAAGAAATCCTGAGGCAATTGCGGGAGCGGTTCGACTTCGTGATCATCGACACGCCGCCGCTCCTCGCCGTGACCGACCCCTGCGTGGTGGCGCCGCGGGTGGACGGCGTCCTTTTGACTATCCGCGTGTCCCGGAACGGCCGCCCCGCCGCGGAGCGCGCGAAGGACATGCTGGCGACCCTGGGGGCCAAGGTGCTCGGCGTGGTCGTCAACGGCATGGGCCGGGACGCCCGGGCCGGCGGCTATGGTTACGGTTACGGTTACGGCTACGGCTACGGCTATGGCTACGGCTACGGCTACGATTCAAAATACGAGTACGAAAGCCCCGAAGGGGCACCGGTTAGCGGGAAGCCCGCGAACAAGGAGGTTGACGGCCGCCACGGCCGGGCGGACTGACGTACCCTCTCCGCTGCGGGGTCGGAGGCGTTGGCTGCGTTTGCGTTTACTGCATCGGGGAAGGGCCGCCGGGGGCCAAGAGGGACACGATCTCCCAAATAAATAAGGCGCTGACCGCAAAGAGGAGCACCCACAGGCCGTAATAGGCCAGTTTTTTCAACGCATTTTTCAACCGATGGCGGCGGCGGCGCCTGGCCGGATCGACGGGCAGGCGCGTGCGGTTTCGCTTGGGCACCGTCGGCGAGTCGGACGCCGCCGCCGTGTCGGGCGGGTCGGACTCCTTTCGTACCGGGCGGTGTGCGGTCGCGAGTTCGGAAACCTGCCGCTCCAATTCGGCGATCCGCGCGTCCCGCTCAAGGCATCCGGGGCAATGGGGTTGGGTCATAGCTTCAACCTAGGGTGCCCCCCGACCGGAGACAAGGGCGCCATTCGATATACAAGGTCTTTTTTAGTCTAAAATCGTCCTACCGTTCCTCGGCGCGAAAAGGTCCGGTTCGTTTCCTAACCCGGCCCCGCGAGGGCAGCCGGCAATTCGCCCGGCGGCGGCGCTCGGCCCTCGGCGCAACCCGCGGGCGAATTGCGAGGCGATCCGAAGGGGGTGGCCGGATGAGGTTGTCGGAAACCGCCTGGGCCTTGGTCGCGATCCTCCTGCTCGCCGGCAGCCTGGGCCTTTGGGCCGTCCTGGTCGCGCCGGAATACCTCGAAGTGAAACCGACGGGCGGGAGTGGGGCGCACCCCGCGGGCACCACACCGTCCGACGCCGGCGCCCGCGCCCGCGCCCGCGAAGGCAAGGTAGAGGCGCCGAAAAAGAACCCCGGTGGCGGCCCTGCCGAGCCGTTCTCCGAGGACCTCAAGGCGGCGGCCCTGGCGGCGACGGTGCGGGTCGTGAACGAGGCGACCGGTGCCCAGGGCAGCGGCGTGATCGTCAAGCGGCGGGAGGCGTTCGTCTACGTCCTCACGGCGGGACACGTTGCCGAGGGGGCGGAACGCCTCGAACTGTCCACTTTTTCTCCCGCGTCGTACCCAAACCCCAAGAGCGTTTATCGAGCGACGACCGTCCTCGCCCGGGCGCCTGCGGCCGACTTGGCGGTACTGCGCCTGGCCACCACCGACCCCCTGCCCGGGGTGGCCCGCCTGTGCCCGCCCGACGAGGAGCCGGAGGGGGCGTTTCCCGTTCTCACCGTCGGCTGTGACGGCGGCCGCGCGCCCACCTGTTTTCAAGACAAGGTTTTGCGGAAGGGGCTGGTCCACAAACCCGGCACGGGCGCAGCGGGACTCTACTGGGAGGCGGAGCGGAAACCGGACCGGGGCCGGTCCGGCGGTCCCCTCTTCGACCGGCGCGGGCGGGTCATCGGCGTGGCCGGCGGGGTGGGCGACGGCAAGGGCTATTACGTCCACGCCAAAGAGGTCCACGACTTCTTGGCTAAAAACGGGTTGGAATGGCTGTACGAGGGGGACGGGGCACCGTAAATCGCGAGCCTTAATTGGGGCACTCCTTGAAGCGCCTTGCCACCCCCAATTAAGGTTCGCGGTAACCGTTCACCGGCAGCAACTGCTCCCCCCCTTGCGAAGGGGGGGTAGGGGGGGTCAAGAACGATTGAAGTACTCCGTCATGGCATCCACCCCCCC
>JBBRLG010000349.1:0-8090 GCA_038231495.1 Gemmatales bacterium
CCGTAGGCGGCACACGCGGGATTTGGACAGGCGCACAGCGACCAGTCTGGTTCGATCATGGCCCTTCCCTCCTGGTACTCCTGCCACCATAGCAGGCCGGAAACACCGCTGGAAGGTCGGTGGAGTCACGACCCATTTCTCGCACCGCCTATACTTGTTGCGCGTGGTGCTGTAACCCTTGCCGATGGGGTATTGCTTCGTCCAGCGCGGGAGGGTGTGTTCGTCGAAGCTCACCAGGGCGTCCGCGCGGTGGAGCAAGTGCCACGGGCAGGTACGGCGGCAGAAGGCATCGACCTCGTACCAAGGCAGGTGTCGCCGCCCGCCGCCGACCAGGTGCCGCGACGGACCGCGCCGGGCGCCGCACCGCCGGGCGAAGCCGGGGTCTGCCAGGTCGTCCAGGTGGAAGACGCGCTCCAGGCCGATCACCAAAGAGAAGATGCTGGTCAACAGCCCTTGTCGCAAGGAGCCGTAAGCGTCCGCGAAGCACTCCTCGGCCGTGGCCAGCCAGTCCAAGGCTTGCGGCATCAACAGGAACGCCCCCGCGTAGTGCGTCCGCGTCGCGAAAAAGGGGGAGGCGGCAGCGGCACGGGCTGGCTCGGCGGCACGGTTTCGACCGCGCGCGGCTGGGCGGGAGTGTTGTCCGCACGCGGCCGCGGTGTCGTTGCCTCGGCCCGCGCGGCCCGGTCGAGGCCGAACTTCTTGCAAAAGTGGTGCAGGGCCACCGTGGAGACACGCACGCCCCAGGTGCTCTCGATGAAGTCGAGAAGGTCGTAGCGGGTGGCATCGGCGTGGGTCAGGATGAACTCGGCGATGGGGCCGGCAAAGCGCGGCAGCAACTTGCCGTGGGGCCGACCGGCCATGCGGTGGTGCGCCGCTTGCACCGCCTCCTTGGAAGAGACGCCTTGCTGCCGTGAGGCCGTGGGTCGGCTGACGCCGACCAAGCGCGCGATCTGCGCGACCTTGAGCCCACAGTCACAGTGCAGCAGGAAATGACTGAGCAGCCGGCTGGAATAATAATCGTCGCCGCAGCGCTGCCGGAAGGCAAACGCGCCCTGCAACAGGCCGCGTTGCTCCGCCGTCAGTCGCTCTTCGGCAATCTGTGCTTGAGAAAGCCATTGTGCAAAAGCATCGCCTGTGACACTCATGAGGAATTCTCCCTGACACGATGTCAGGGAGAATTGTAACCCGTAACGACCAGAAATTAACCGTCACGCCCCGAAAAACCGTTTGGTGCTAGTGGTTCAACTCACCTCAATCGACAGCAGCCTTCCGCACTACGGGGGTTTGGCTATCAATTCAAGTGAGTTGAACCACTAGTCTTTAAAAAAGAAGGAGAAATAGATCAGGTTCACACTGACAATAACGATGCCAAGAAGAAGTAAACTGCCTGAGATGACCAGCCCTGCTCTTCCCGTTGGCGTGCGTCGGGCCGCAATACCACAGCCAAGTGCGACCAACTCCAGTATCACGCAAAGGAGTTCGCACAGGCCATAGGCCCATCCCTCCAGGGTGAGGAAGAGGGCAGCTAGAAGATAGAGGCACCCCGGCAAAACGATACCAATGATGGCAGTCCACAGGCTGACTTTTCCCGGCGCTGCGTTGTCGTTGCCCATGACGAGTCTCCCTTACACAAAGGTCAAACACCTTATCGAGTCTCTTTCCGGAATGTAACCCGTCCTACAGAATCCACTTTTTGTCTTGTCATGGTTCACCCCCTCGCGAGGCTATGGCGGGCCGGGTAAGGCTCACCGCCTAACGGGGTATTCCCAGCGGCTCGGTCACAATGATCTGTAGTTCGGGTAGAGCTGCCTGGAGTTCCTTCAGCCCTGCGTCCGTCACCTTGGGTTCCAGAGGGGTGCCTTGCGACACGTACAGCGTCCGCAAGCTCTTAAATTCCTTCAGGTCCTTCAGCCCCGCGTCCGTCGCCGCGGTCTTGAAGAGGTCCAGCGTCTGCAAGCTCTTGAGTTCCTTCAGTTCCTTCAGCCCCGCGTTCGTGACCCCGGTGCCGTTGAGGCGCAGTTCCTGCAAGTTTTTGAGTTCCTTGAGTTCCTTCAGTCCCACGTCCGTGACCTGGGTCCTGTTGAGGTTCAGCGACACCAAACTATCGAGTTCCTTGAGGTCCTTCAGCCCCGCGTCCGTGACCGGGATGAGGGTGAGGCTCAGCTTCCGCAAGCTCTTGATTTCCTTCAGCTCCTTCATCCCCGCGTTCGTGTCCTTGGTGTCGCCGAGTTACCTCTCCCGCAAGAGCTTGAGTTCCTTCAGCCCCTGTAGCCCCGCTTCGTTCCTCTCGTAGTTGTAGCCGAGGTCCAGCGTCTGCAAGCTTTTGAGTTCCTTCAGCCCTGCGCCCGTGACCTCGGTGTGGCCGAGGTTCAGCGTGTGCAAGCTTTTGAGTTCCTTCAGCTCCAACAGCCCCGCGTCCGTGACTCCGGTGTTGTCGAGGTTCAGCGACTGCAAGCTCTTGATTTCCTTCAACTCCTTCATCCCCACGTCCGTGACGCCGGGGCCGGACCAATACTTGTTGTGGGCGCTGTAGAGGTTCAGCGACTGCAGGCTCTTGAGTTCCCTCAACTCCTTCAGCCCCGCGTCCGTGACCTGAGTCCAGCCGAGGTTCAGCGTGTGCAAGCTTTTGAGCCCCTTCAGCTCCTTCAGCCCCACGTCCGTGATCCGGGTGCCGGCCAAGTCCAGCTCCTGCAAGTTCTTGAGTCCCTTCAACTCCTTCAGCCCCGCGTCCGTGACCTGAGTCCAGCCGAGGTTCAGCGTGTGCAAGCTCTTGAGTTCCCTCAGCTCCTTCAGCCCGGCGTCCGTGACCCCGGTGCCGTTGAGGTACAGCACCTGCAAGCTCTTGAGTTTCTTCACCTCCTCCAGCCCCAGGTTCGTGACACCGGTGCCGGAGAGGTTCAAGCCCACGACGGGCATGCCGGGTTGCGTGGCGTCCACCATGACCGGGACGCCCGGCTTCATTATCATCTCCACCGCCGCGGCCTCATCAGCGGGCGCTGGGGCCGCTCCATCGGCGGCACGCAGGGCGACCTTTTCCTTGCCCGTTTCCTGCTCGCGAGATTCCTGACACCCGGGGCCGATCCCCACCACGGCCAGAAGCAGGCCGACATACAGGCTATGAGTCTTCATTGTCGTTCTCCACATGGTTGGAGTTTTGGAAGTAATGGGCGTCAACCAGGCGATCCTGTTCGGTCCCTAGTGAAAAGAGGTCAGCGCGGCGCCCGCCAGATGCGGAGCGTGCTTTCGCTGTCGATGGTGGCGATGCGCTTGCCGTCGGGGAAGAACCCGACGCTGGCGACGCCGCCGTTGTGGCCATCGTACTTGCGCAGTTCCAGGCCACTCTTCGCGTCCCAGACCCGCATGGTCTTGTCGAAACCGCCGGTGACGATGCGCGTGCCGTCCGGCGAAAACGCGACGCACCAGGGGTATTCGACTGCGCTGGTCGCGGGGATAGCCAGCAGGACTTTGCCCGTCTCCACGTCCCAGATGCGCACCAGGGTGTTGAAGCACGCGGCCAAACGCTTGCCGTCCGGCGAGAGGCAGACGTAGGCGAAGTCGCTGTAGCCAAGTTTGCGCACCTCCTTGCCGGTTTCAAGATTCCACAGGCTAATAGCCAGGTTTCTACCGGACGTTGCCGCGAGCTTGGTCCCCTCACTATAGGCCACCGTACTTACCACCACGAGACCTATCTGCTCGCTCGTGGCGTCGATCCCCCGCGGATGGGTGTGGCAGGCAAAGACGGCGGCCGTCTTGCCGGTTTTCAAATCCCACAGCTGCATCCTCCCACAACAATCGCCGGAAATCGCCTGGCCCACCGGACCGAACGCGACGCTGGCCACTGCGCCGGCGTGGCCTTCGTACTTGAGCAGTTGCTTGCCGGTCTGGGCGTCCCAAAGCCGTACGGAATGGTCGTTGCTGGCCGAGAGTACGCGGGTGCCGTCGGGCGACAGCGCCGCGTCGCAGACGCTGTCCGTGTGGCCCTCGAAGACCCGGAGTTCCCTGCCGGTGTCGGCGTCCCACAGGCGCAGGATGTTCCCGTCGCCGCCGGTCAGCATGCGCTTGCCGTCGGCCGATACGCGGACGATCCCCGCCGCCTTGCCGATCACCCGGGGTTCGCGGTAGAGCTTGTCCTCGATGGCGGCGATGATGACCGCGGCACGGCGGCGCACTTCCAGGTCGTCGCTGATCGCCGCCGTTTGCAGCGCGTCGAGGGCGGGTTCGCCAATTTCTTTCAGGCGCGTGGTCCCCGCCTCGCGCTCTGTGAAAACGTCGCTGCCGAGTTGCCCGACCAGGCGCTCGATCTCCTTGTTGTCGGCCGCGACGCGTTCCCGGCCGGCACCGACAACCCGGGGCGCCACGACAAGGTATTCGATCGGCTTGTCGTCGTCCGGTTTCCGAGGACCGCCTGCCGGTGTGCTGGGGGGCAATCCTGGCGGCACCGCGACAAAGCACTCGTTCTCGTTGTTGTCGGGAGCGACGACGGCGCTTGATGGCAACGCCAACAAGAGGCAGGCGAAACAGCGTGGCAACCATGTGGTCATGTTCGGTTCCTTGCGAAAAGAGGTTGTCACTTCAGCAACGACAACAGCCAGACATTGCGGAACTGGACGGGGTCTCCGTGGCCCTGTAACAGGACCGGCCCCGGCCCAGCCGGGTCCCCCGGCAGGGCGGCGGCAGTTGGGTTGGCGAGCTTGGCACCCTCGTGGACCTTCACCCCATTGTGGACCACCGTAACGGAAGCGTCCGTCGTCCTTCGGCGGTCCACGTACTCCGGCGGGTGGAACTCGATGTCGAAGGATTGCCACGTGCCTGGCGCCTTGCAGGCGTTGGTGGTCGGTGCCGTCACGCCGTAGACGGCCGCGCAGGATCCCGTGTTGCACGGCGCGCCGTAGCTGTCGAGGATCTGGATCTCGTAGCGTCCCTGCAGGTAGACACCGCTGTTGCTCCGCGCCTGGCCGATGGCCCCAGGCTTGTCCGCCACGCGGAACTCGACGTGCAGTCTGAAGCCCCCGTCGAAGGTCTGGCGGGTCATGATGTCCCCACCGCTTACCTCAAGAATGCCGCCTTCGAGGACTTTCCACGTCGGATCCGTCCGACCATCCCTTTGGACCCAACCTTCCAAGCCCTTTCCGTCGAACAGGACGATGGCTCCCTTCGGTGGAGGAACGCTCGGCCAGTCGGTTCGGTCAAGGCGGTCCTGGAAGATCTGGAGCAGAGCGGCCGCGCGGCTACGTATCTCCGCGTCACCACTGTCCGTCGCGGCCCGGCGGAGGGCCGCCCGCGCGGGTTCGCCGATCTCCTTCAGACGCATCGTCGCCGCCTCCCGTTCTTTGAACACGTCGCTGCCAAGTTGTTTAACCAGGCGTGCAATCTCCGTCTCGTCGGGATCGGCGGCGACGACGGGGACGAACGGCAGCAGCAACAAGAGGCAGGCGAAACAGCGTGGCAACCTGGTGGTCATGTTCGGTTCCTTGCGAAAAGAGGTCAGCGCGGCACCCGCCAGATGCGCGCCGTGCCGTCGAACCTGGCGGAGGCGAAAAAGGTGTCAGCTGGCAGGAACCGTTTCCCACGGGGTAGCGACTCCGATTTACCGCACCACCGTCAGGGCATTAGCGTCCGATAGTGCATTCCGGCAGCGCTGCCTGGAGTTCCTTTACCCCCTCGTCCGTCACTTTGGTGTAGGTGAGCATCAGGCACTTCAGGCTCTTCAACTCCTTCAGATCCTTCAGCCCCGCGTCCGAAACTTTGGTGAAGCCGAGGTCCAGATACTGTAAACTTTTAAGGTCCTTCAACTCCTTCAGGCCCGCGTCCGTGACCGGAGTGTGGTAAAGATGCAGGTCCACCAAGCTTTTGAGGTCCTTCAACTCCTTCAGCCCCGCGTCCGTGACAGGTGTGCCGCTGAGATTCAGAGTCCGCAAGCCATTGAGTTCTTTCAACCCAGCGCCCGTTACCGCGGTCATGCCGAGGTCCAGGCCCTGTAAGCTCTTGAATTCCTTCAACTCTTTCACCCCCGCGTCTGTGACCCGGGTCAAGCCGAGGTACAAGCCCTGCAAGCTCTTGAGGTCCTTCAACTCCTTCAGCCCCGCGTTCGTGATCTTGGATTCACTGAGGTCCAGCGTCTGCAAGCTCTGGAGGTCTTTCAATTCCCTCAGTCCTCCGTCCGTGACGCCGGTGCGGCGGAGGTTAAGCGTCTCCAAGCTTTGGAGTTCCCGCACGTCCTTCAGCCCCGCGTCCGTGACCCTGGATTCGCTGAGGTCCAGGGTGTGCAAGTCCTTGAATTGCTTCAGCCCCACGCCCGTGACCTGGCTACGGCTGAGGTCCAGCGTCTGCAAGTCCTTCAGCGCTTCCAGGTCCTTCAACCCCGCGTCCGTGACCTTGGAGGTGCTGAGGTTCAGCGTTTGCAATTGCTTGAGATCCTTCAACCCCACGCCCGTGACTTTGGTCCCATCGAGGTTCAGCGACCGCAAGGTCTTGAAATCCTTCAACTCCTTCAACCCCGCGTCGGTGACTTTGGTATAGCCGAGGTTCAGCTTCTGCAAGCTTTTGAGCCCCTGCAACTCCTTCAGGTCCGCGTCCGTGGTCTTGCCAACGCCTTTAAGCGGCATGTCCCCAAACACGGATCGAAAGATTGCGATGACCCCCGCGTCCTGATTCGGGACCCCCGTGAAGTCGACTTCAACAACGGGCTTCCCTGGTGCCGTTTGATCGCGGGTGACCTTGCCGCCGAGCTTCGTGACCGCGCTAGCCGCCTTGTCTTCGGCGTCGTCGGCACGCACGGCGGCGGCCTTGCACAGGGCGGCAAAGGCCGGCTCGCCGACAGCCTCCAGTTCCTTGCTGGCCGTCTCCCGCTCTTTGAATACGTCGCTGCCGAGTTGCTTGACGAGGCGCTCGATGTCCTTGTCGTCGGGATCGGGGGCGACGACGGGAACAAACGGGAGTACCAACACGAGGCAGATGAAACAGCGAGGCAACCAGCTGGTCATGTTCGGTTCCTTGCGAAATGAGGTTATTGCGAGGTTATCGCGCACCCACCCGATGCGGCGCTAGCACGGACAAGAAGTTGCCCCGCTTCCTCCTCACCGCCTACGCGGTTGGCGCGCCTGCGCCGTGGGCTACTTCAAAGTCGGCAATGTTCTCCGGGTTGATGTCGATTTGGAAGCCGTTCGGAAACTGGACCTGGCAGCGCCAGGGTTTGGGCGCGGCGGCGGTCTGGCAGGCGAACGTGCCGGTGCTGAGCAGGATAACGCCCGTCATTCCGGGGACGAGGACCAATTCCGTCTCCGTACCCTGGCCTGCGGCCAACTCTTGCCTCTGCGAACCGATGTAGCGGACGTGGTCCCCCACATTGAACGGCGCGGGCTTCGTGTCTTGATCCATCGGGTTGCTCCTTGTCAAGTCGGTGAGTGGGTGGGCGGAAAAAAGGGACGCGGCTCGAAGGGCATTAAGTTAAGCGAGCAGGCGGCAAGTGCTTCGCCGGTGGCCGCATCAAGAACACGAAGAAGCCGACGATCACGACATACAGCAAAGCCACTGGGCTTGCGAAAAGGAGGAAGAGCGGCCAGAGGTTGTTCTCTTGGACCTCGGCAACGATGGTCAGGACGAAAATCGGCACCATGACCACCAACGGCAAAGCAGCGGCGATTCGCGAGCGACCGGATGACCGCAGGAGGACGACGATCTGGACAACCACATAGGCGACGACACCAAGCCACAGGAAATCAGTAGAGTCCAAAATTCAACCCTCCCCGAAGTTCGTCGGCTGCGGACGATATCATCATCAATCATTCGCGGCAAACGGTGTGCCGGAGGGGACGAAAGGGGACGATCGGTGGCACCGGCGTCGCGCCGGTGTTGGCGATCCGCACCGTCGGGACGCCGGTGCCACCGCATTCATTATTGGACGCCGCCTTTGGCAAGGGTCGGCCTTTTTGTGGCGAGGGTCGAGATTGGCGAGGGTCGATCGGGCGTCGGTGCTGATGCGTAAGAGCATACTGAAAAAGGCTTTACGGCTGTCTTGCGGAAAGCGTTTGCGCCAGAACGGTTGGACCCTCGCCATATGTGGATTGGCGTGGCTCGGGTCGGACAGGCTC
>JBBRLG010000350.1:0-8081 GCA_038231495.1 Gemmatales bacterium
CTATTCCACCCCCCCTACCCCCCCTTCGTAAGGGGGGGAGTGAACGGTTTCGTCCGTCTTTCACGGCCCACGGTCTGCGGTTCGCCGTCCACGGGCTTGTGCTGGTAGCAGTATTGCTCCTTTGGCCCGCGGCTTTATCCCTTTCCGCCCCCGACGACTTGCCCGACCCGGTGCCGCTACAGCGCGTCCTCGTCACGCCGGAACAGTTGCCCAAGGAAATGCAGCGCGTCCAGCAGGGCGTGTTGGTCCAACTGTCCCGCGCCGCCTTCGAGGAGCAGGTCCGCAAGGCGGCGAAGGCGGCCGCGCCCCGGAACGGCCCCCGCCTCATCGAAGCCCGCTACCGTGCGACGCTGATCGATAACGGCGGCCTCACCGGCACCGGCCAGTGGAAGGTCGTCCATCCGGGCACTGGGCCGGCCTTGCTGCCGCTTCAGCCGCTTAACCTCGCCCTGCAAAAGCCGCGGTTTGAGAACCGCGAGGCGCTGATCGCCGACTTCGACGGCAAGACACCCGCCCTCCTCGTCGAGGATGCTGGCGAGCATTCGGTCGTCATGGAGTGGTCGGCGCGCGCCGACCCCCGGCCCGAGGGGTTGTACTTCGCGCTGGAGTTGCCGGCCGCGCCGGTCACGTTCCTCGAGTTGGACTTGCCCGCCGATCGGGAGGCTGCGGTCGGCGGCGGGGCCGTGTTGTCGGGGCCGTTCCCGTCCGAGACCCCCGACCGCCGCGTGTGGAAGATTGCGTGCGGCGGCCGGCCCGGCGTCAACCTGTGGGTGCGCCGCACGCGCCCGTCCTCCCCGGCCGGCCCCGCCCTCTTCGTCCGCCAACACGACGTGCAAACGCTCCTGCCCGAAGGACTCGACGCAACCTTTCGGCTGGACCTGGACGTGACGCGGCCGGGCGTGCGGCTGCTCGTGTGCGAGGTCGATCCGGAGTTGCGGCCCACCGAAATCAGCGTCGCCAACCTGGAAAAATCGGACCTGCGCCCCGGAGGCGTCGGGGCACCCTCACAGCTGTTCTTGACGCTGCGCGAACCGCTGCCCGTCGGCCAGGAGACGTTGCAAATCCGCTGCCTGGCGCCCCTGGGCACTCCCGCGCCGGCGGCGCGCGCGGGCCGCGCCGTGACCTGGACCAGTCCGGGCGTACGCCTGACCCAGGTCGGCTTTCAGGCGGACAAGGCCGAACCGGCGGCGCGCGTCGTGCCGCGCGGCGAGACGCTTGAAATCCGCTGTCATCCCGACGTGCGGCTGGAGGACTGGCAGTCCGGCGGCTTCCGCGTGACCGATGCCGGCCCGCGGAACGACCCCGAACACGGCGGCGTCCTGCACGTCTTGACGCTGCAAGGCGGCGGCGTCGGAGCGGACGGCGCGCCGGCGGGCAAAGGGCCGCGGCGACCGTCGGCACGGCTGCTCACCGGCGGCGTCGATTTCCGCGCGCGGCAGGCGGCGTGGTGGCAAATCGCTGACGACCGCCTAACGTTACAAATTACCTACGACGTGAGCCAGGGCCAGTTGTTTCAACTGCCCGTGCAACTGCCGCCCGACTGGGACATCGACCGCATCGAGTTAAACCCCGGCACGCTGCTGCGCAACTGGAACGTCCACACGGAGAAGAACCGTTCCACGTTGCTCGTCGATCTGGCGCGCCCCGTGACGGCCGCCGACGACTTCCGCCGCGACCGGACCGTTCCCGGCGACGGCACCGCCCGGCTGCGCGGACCCACCCTGACCGTGTACCTCAACTCGACCCGCCGCGAAAGCCTGGACGGCAAGGCCCTGCCGTTCCCCGACGCGGTGCCGCTCGGCGCCCGGCTGCGCGAAGGCTCAATGGCCGTCGATTTCAGCGACCAGCTTTACCAGGGAAGCATGGTGCCAGCGCTGACGGAGTCCGATCCGGCCGAGGAGGAAGGGCCGTGGGGGGCGCAGACGCCGGACCACTTTTTCCGCTACCGCGGCAAGCCGCCGCAGGCGCTGCTGCAACTCCGCAAGCGCACGGCCCAACTGCGGGCGCGGTGCAGTACCGACGTGTACCTCGCCGCCGGCCGCGTGGATACGCGCCTGGTCCTGGAAGCCGAGGCGGGCAGCGTGGACGGCGTGGAGCTGTACCTGTCCGCGCCCGGCGGCGACGGACTGAAATGGCGCACCGAGTCGGGCACCATCCAGCTGCGCCAGGCCGAGCGGCTTTACACCGAGGAGGTATTCCTGCCGGCGGCGCTGGCGGCGGCCCGCGGTTGGCCCGACGTGGCCGCGGCACTGGCGGCTCGTCGGCACGGCGAGCGGTGGCGCTTGGTTTTCACGCGGCCCCTGCGCGGCCACAACCCGTTGGTTCTGCACGCGAGCCAACCGCTCGTTCCGCAAGCCGACCGCTGGGAGGCACCGTTGCCGGTGGTGCTCAACGCGGGCCGGATGGAGGGCGAGGTAACGCTGCACCTGGCGGGGGCCAACCGCCTGCCGCTGGAGGCCGCCGGCCTGCGTGAAATCGCCCCGGCTGCGACGGCCGCCGCGCGAAACAAGGGCGGCACGACCTGGCGGACGTTCCGCTACGGGCTGGAGGCGGGCCTGTTCCTGCGCGGGTCGCTGCCGCCGCAACTCGGCAGCGCGGCCGCCGCGGTTGAGCGGGCCGACCTCACGACCTTCGTCCATCCCGACGGCAGTCTAGAACACCACTTCCGCTTTAGCCTGGTGAACTGGCCCACTGCGACGTTGCCGCTGCCGCTACCCGCGGGCTGTCGGCCCGTTGACGTGCGGGTCGATGGCCACTGGCTGCCGCGGCCGACCTGGACGCAAGGCACGCGCCAGTCGATCCTGGAGTTGCCCGTACCTACGCGGGCCGACACCGTCCACCAATTCGAGGTGGTGTACGTCGAGGGCGACCGTGAGCCGTGGACATTGTGGACCCGTGCCGCGTCGGCGCGGCCGGACCTGCCCGTCGAACCGCTGGCTTACCGGCACGTCTGGCGTTTACCGCCGGGGGTAAGCCCGTTGTTTGAGGAAAGCTATCGACGGCTGCCGGGGCCGGGCGAGGGCTTTGAGCCGGTCGATCCGCGGCACTGGACTTTGGAGGATCGACCCTGGTTCCCGGCACCCTTTTGGCCTGCGCCGGCGAAGGACTCGGAATCGCAGCAGGCGTTGGCCGACGCGGTGCAGGCGGTGCGTCGGGGTCACGCCGGGCAGTCGTTGTCGCTGTCCGAGGCGGCGGAGTTAGTCGCGCTTGAGTTGGCCAGGGAGCATCGGGCCTTCATCCTCGACGCCGGGGCACTCCGCGAGGCGGGCGTGGCACCGGAAACGCCGCTGCCGATCAAGGCGTTGGCGTCGCCGGAGGATCAGGCGGCACCGTGGGACTTCCTGACGCTCACTGCCACCCCAACGGGGACGGCGCTGTTACTGACAACCGATCGTCAGTTGAGCCAGTGGCACAGGGCCGCGACCACGTCACCCGTTTCCGAGGCGATAGCCCACGCCGTGGCCGAGGCGGCGGCACACGGGCAGGACACATCGGGCCGGTTTCGGTCGGCACTGGCGGGTCAGTGGTCGGCGTCAACGGACGCGCAACCGGCGGCGGGTCGCGGCGATGCCCTGGCCGAGTGGACTGCCTGGGAAGCGCTGCCGGGCACCGGTCCCGACACGACGCTGCTCGCGGTCCACGGCGAACGGGCCGCGCGTACGGGCCTGAGCTTGAGCCTCATCCTGGGACTTGCCCTGGCCGGCGTGTTAGGCCTGGCGGGGTACTGGGGCCGGGGTTGGGGGCGGTGGCGGTTGCTGCCCCTGCTCGGGTGGCTCGCGCTGGCCGGGCTGGGCGTACTGTTCTTGCCGGCGGCGTTTCAATACCTGGCCTGGGGACCGCTCGCGGCCGGGGGCGGCGTCTTCCTCCTGTGGTACCTGGCGGGGGCGGTCCTCCGCAAGCCCCTGCCCGCCCCCCCCGTCCGCGCGGCCGTGGCCGCCGCCGTTTGTCTGCTCCTGCTGATCGCTACGATCGGCCCGGCCGGCCGCGCCGCGGCGCCTGCGGTCCCGAATTATACGGTCTTCCTCGTTCCCGGACCTGCCGACGTGCCGGACAAACAGACCGTGCTCGCGCCGCCCGAATTGCTCGACCAACTCAAGGCCCTCGCTCGGCCGCAGCTCGGCGCGGGTGCCGTCCTTCTTTCGGCCAACTACGAGGGCAAGGTCGCCGACGACGTGGCCGACTTCGACGCGACTTTTGCCGTGCAAAACTTGACCGACGAGCGGGCCACGCTGACGTTGCCGCTGGACGGCGTCCAATTGCAAGGCGACGTTCTGCTCGACGGCGCCCAAGCATTCCCGGTAGCCCTGGCCGCGCCGCAAGTCGGCTATACGCTCACCGTGGCCGACCGCGGTCGGCACAAGGTTGAACTGCACTTCCGCGTCCCCGTCACCGGCACCGCGGAGGACCGCAACGTCCAGTTCACCGCGCCGCGGCTGGCGCAAAATCGCCTCCGCTTGACGCTGCCGAAGGACGCCACCTACGTCCAGGCACTCGTCAAGCACGGGGCGCAGCGCGTGACCGGCACGGGCGAATCCAGGCTTCTCGAAGTGGACCTGGGGCGCGTCGCGGCACCGCTGCACTTGCACTGGTTGCAGGAAACGTTGCCGCCCCGGCCGGCAAAGATTTCCTTCAAGGAAGCCTACCTCTGGGACCTGCGGGCCGACGCCCCGAGCTTGAGCGCGCTGTTGCACTACGACATCACCGAGGGGCCGACGACTGCCCTGACCGTGCTGCTGCCGCCGGAGTTGGAAGTCCGCGGGGTCGAGGCGCGCCGGCCCGCCGGCGCGATCGGCGTCGGCGGCGTGGTTCGCCTGCGCGACTGGAAGGTAAACGCCGACGCCAACCCGCGGGCGTTGGAGTTGCGCTTCGGTAGTCCCGTCCGCGGCGAGGTCCAGGTCCAACTCGACCTCGTGCCGGCGGGGCCGCTGCCGACGACGGTGACGTTGCCGCTGCCGACGCCGCTGGGCACGCCGCGGGCCGAGGGCAGTTACCTCGCCTACCGCACTCAGGGGCTGGAGGCGACGCGCACCAACTACCTGCGGGTGCGCGGCGTGCCGTTCGCCGACTTCGCCCCGTTTTGGCCGACGGCAGCGCGCCCCGAATCGACGGGGCTTGCCGAGGCCTACGCCTTCCGGCGCGAGGGCGGCCAGGGGCCGGTCTTGACACTCCAGTTACGACCCCAGACGGTGGTCCGGGCGACCCAGGAACTTGTCGTGCGCGTAACGCCCCAACAGGTGCGGGTGCAGGCCACGCTCGACCTGAAAGCGCCGAATAACGATTTGGCCTTCGTCGAGTGGGAGATTCAGTCGCCGCAAGCGTTCACCGTCGCCGCCGTCAGCGGCCCCGACGTGCGCGGCTGGTCCCAAACGAAAAACCGCGTGCAAGTCTGGCTCGAACGCGCCACGAAGGACACGCGGCTCGAACTGTCCGGCTGGCTGCCCCTCGTCGCGGATGACAAGCGGCTACGCCTGGAATTGCCGAACCTACGCGTAGTGTCGGCCCAGGCGCAACAGACGACGGTACGACTGAGCGCGGCGGGCGGCCTGGCGTTCATGCAGGGCCAGGCCCAGCCGCGAAACCTGGCCGAAGCGCCCGAGCCGCCGACCGGCGAGCAGGAGCTTGTTTACCAGACGGACCGGTTGAACTACGGCGGCACCTTCTTCGTGCGCCCGGCGGCGACGGGGTCGGACGTGCAGGTCTTCACCCTCGTGGAGGTGCGCGACGGCCGGTTGGCGTTCACCGCGACGTTGGACTACAACGCCCGTAATAGCGATTTACGGACTGTTAATATCCGTTTAAGCGACTGGGAGGGCGAAGAGGTGCGGTTGGACGCGCCGCGCGTGGCCCAGCGCCGCGAGCGCCGCCGCACGCCCGACGACCGCACCTGGGCGCTGGAATTGCAGGCGGCCGCCACCGGCCCGTTCCGCCCGGCCTGGTCGGTCGCGGCCGGCCCCGCGGCCCGGTTCGCCGCCCGTGCCGGGACCGCCGGCCGCTATCGCTGCACCCTGAGCGGTAGCGTGCCGCTCGGCGACGCCGCGGGCGGCCTGCGCATGCCCAGAGTTACCGTGACCGGGGCCGGCCCGGCGGAATACTTGCTGGCCGTGGCGGGCAAAGACTTGACGCCGGAGGCGGTCGCCGGCCTGACGCCGCTCGCCAACGCCTCGCAAGTGCCCGCGTGGAAGGAGGAGCTTGTGCGCCTCCAACCCGACGGCGGCAAGGCCTGGAAGGTCGCCGCCGCCGACTGGGGGTTGCGGTTGGTGCCGCGGTCGGGGCCGCCCGAACCAGGGCCGGTCGTCGTTTTCCTGACCGAGCAGACCGCCGCCCTCGCCGACGGCAAGCGCTGGCTGCACGAGGCGGTGTACATCTTCAGCCACGAGGCCGGCGCGGAATTAAATCTGACGCTGCCGAGCGGGGCACGGCTCGTGTCCGCGGAGCTGGACGGCTCGCCGGTGGTGCAGCTACAACCCGGGTTGCCGCGCTTTGGCCTACCGCTTCCCAGCCGCGCCGGCGTCCGACGCCTGCACTTACGCTGGGCCTTCCTCGGCGGTCGGGAAGCCTTGACCGCTCCGAACTTCGACCGGCCGCGCCTGGACGGCGCGCGCGACGGACCCGTCTTGTACGCGATCCTTGCGCCGCCCGGCTTTGAGACGCGGGGCGGTTCGGAATTCTTACCCGGATTGGGCCAGGCCGCGACGCTCGACCTGGCGGAAGCCGCCGCGCAACTCGCCCTGAGCCGTGACGTTGCCGAGCAACCGACGGCCGGGAGGCCGACCGACCCGGCGCAACTGGCCGACGCGCAAAAGCGGTTCGCCGACGCCTGTCTGCGCGCCGGCCGCGCCCTTGAAGCGGTTGGCAATCCGGGCGCTGTAGCGCCGGTGCAAGCGCTCCAGGTTTCAAATCGCGAACAGGCGCGGCGGCTTCATTACGAAGACGTGCGAACCGAGTCCGAACACCGGGCGCTAGCGGCAGGCCGAACCTGGTCGGGGGACGCCGGTCTGCCGCTCTACGCGGTTATCCCGGCGGGCGGGCCGCTGCCGCGCCTTCTGCTCCTGGCCGCGCACGACCGGCAGGAAGACCGAACGTGGTTGGCCGCGGCAGCCTGGTTGATCGCGCTCACGCTGGTCGGTTTGCTGGCGTGTTCACGCCGCCTCCTATTTGCGGCCCGTCTGTTCTGGCCGGAGCAGGTCGTACTGTTGGGAGTGGCCGCGTGGTTCGCAGCCGGATTGGCCCTGGTCGCCGGACTGCTGGTGCTGTTCGGCCTCGCCACCCGCGGTGCCTACGCCGTCGTTTGGGCCAGCCGGTTGCTCGCTCGGCCCCGTCCAAGCAAAGGGCAAGCGTCGCACGGCTCCGCGAATCGGTCGGGAACTTGATAAGGCAGAATATCCGAAATCCGAAATCCGAAATCCGAATCGGAACGCTGTTCTTTCGGATTTCGGATTTCGGATTTCGGATTTCGGATTTTTTTCTCGGTGCCTCAGTGGTCAACTTTTCTTTTTATGGTCGCCGACCGCCGGCGCGTCGGGGTTGGTGTCCGGCCCGAAGTACCGCAACGTCACCAGCGGCTCGATGCCCATGTTCTCGAAGACGACGCCTTGCCTCGCCGCGTCGTAGGAGACGAACACCTCGTCCTCGGTCAACTCGCCGAAACGGATCATCGCCGGCGTTTGCAACGCCAGCTTGCCGATGCGGCCGCTGCCCTGCACCGCGATCAGGCCGTACGCACCCTTGTCCTTAATCGTCACCTTCGCGCCCGGATCGACCGTCAACTCCTTGGCACTGAACAACTCCTCGCCGCCGACCTTGCCGTAGACGACCCAGCGGTCCACGTAACCCGACGACGCCGAGTCGGCCGCCGGGATCGGTTCCAGATAATGACTATCCTTGAAGTTGGGATTAACGTTGCCCTCCCAGTCGAGTTGCTCGACAAGGTAGTTCAAGTCGTGGTGCTTGTCCGGCGGCATGTCCTTGACGAGCAGGCTCCAGGGCACGACGCGGCCCTCGACCATCGATTGATACATCCCGAACACGTCGCTACCCCATTGCGGCTCGTAGGTCACGAGAGAACCGGGCGCGTGCAGGAC
>JBBRLG010000351.1:0-8042 GCA_038231495.1 Gemmatales bacterium
CCAGCGGCAATCCAACCGGCACCGACAAGAAATACCGCCGCCATCAGGAAAAACACTCTTTTCCTCATGTGGGATTCTCCTCTTCCTGTGTTCCTTTATGAGCCGTGCAGAGTCTTCCTGCGAGCGATCAATACTTGGTCGAACGAAGGGACGGTTTCTTACAGGTCATTTTCAAGAATAGGGCAAATCCGTGGCGCTCCAGTGGCGGAAGATCGACCGGCACACAAGATGGGTAGGCAGGTAAACCAGGGCGGGGTAGACAAGCATTATCAGGGTCAGCCACAACCCTGGGGCCATCATGGTTTGCGGATGTTCCCCGCTTGGCCCGAAGACACCGTTGAGGGCACGAACCGGATCGGTGAACAAGAAGCAGATCGGCAGAACCACCCAAGTCAGCACGGTTTGAGCGATCCAGGCACGACCGTCATAACCGAGACGCCAGACCGTCCACAAGAGAAGAAACGGCAACCAGCCGTGGTAAAGGGAAAGCGTGCGAATTACCAGAGGGATTTCGGGGCGGAACATATAGTGTGTCCACCGGGTCAGGAAGTACCCGGTGAGCAGCCGAGTCAGGAAATCCGCCAACCAGATCAGGGACGGCAAGAGGACGGCCACCGACTGCATACTCGCCAGGAAGCGGCTCTGGCACCACAGGGCCGCTACCGTCAGGAGAAGTGCAATGTCGCAAAGCCAGAGGAAATTGGCGGGTCCGTAGAAACTCCAGTAGTACGGCACGAGGACAGCGACGAACAGGGTATAGGCAATTCTAAGAAACAAGGGAATCTCCCGGCGCTGAGATGATGGCCGTGAGGATTCCCGGTCTTGTTCCATCTGGTCCCTCTGGCGAGCGGGCCGAAGTCATGATCTCCACAAACTGCGGAGTTTTGGTCTAATGGTGTCACCCGAACCGGCAAGAAGGGCTGTCTCCACTCGTTTGCTCGAACGCATTCGCCTCTCCCTTGCGGGAGTGCGCCTGCCCGGTTTGACAGCCGGGTAGAGCAATGCCGACAGCCAGGGCGATGATGCCCAGCATGACCGCACCAATCCATGAGAACTTCTTCATCGAGACTTCCCCCGTAAAGCAGGGCCATCCCTGACCCTGGTGCTGGTGCTGACCGTTGACAAGCACGACTCACTTGGGCGATCCGGCGATCCATCCCAGGAGCCATCCGTAGGCGACATGGCCGATCAAGGAACCCATCGCCGCCATCACGCTGCCACTGAAGAAACCAGCCCCCATCATCGGCATCACGGCGACCTGGGCCAGAAGCCAGAGGACGACTCCCCAGGTGATCCCTTTCACCGCAGGTTTCCCCGGCAAGATGCCGTAGAGCAGGAAGGCGTAGATCAGCGGGAATATCACCGTGCCGTTGGCGACGTGCATGACCATCCCGGCCCATTAGTTGTCGCCCAGCATCGAGCCGAGCATCTTGGCAATGTCCATCGGATGGCCCAACATCATCGGGGCCACGAGGTACATCATCATCGTGATCGCCACGGTGCCGACGAAGCCACCCAGGATGGACCGGGAAATGCTCGGCCCTTTGCAGCACGTCAAGCCCTGCTCCTTGGTGCGTTTTGATATAGTTGCCATGACAGTCCTCCTCTCGTGTAAATCATGGGTGAGTTGGAAAAATGCCTCATCAAAACCGGCTATCGTGCCTCAGCCTGTTTTCGTTGGCCTCGGCTCCAACCGCTCCGTCTCTTGCCACTGGTTACGAATCTCTTCCCGAAGAATAACCACGTCTTCGGGCGCTTCGATTCCCAACCGAACCTGACCGCCTTTCAATGCCAGCACCGTCAGCACGATGCCTTCGCCAAAGTGAATCCTCTCTCCCTTCTTGCGGCTGAGGACCAACATGATGCTTCCTTTCGGTTGTGGTCAGGCGACGACCGGCGGGTGCGACCCCTTGAGCCGCTACTGCACGACCTTGCCGCCAAAGCCTGCATCTTCCAGTGCCTTGAGCATGGCCTTTTCGTCGTACCTGGCGGCGTCCGCCGTGACGATTACTTGCTTCGTGTGGAAATTAATCTGAGCCTGCCTTACCCACGGTAAGGACGTGAGTGCTTTGCGCACTCCCGCTGGACAGCTCACGGGTCAGGTCATGCCGGTGACGGCGATTGTGACCTGCTTCGTCTTGTCGGCCTTCTCTGCCGAGGTCAGTTCTGACGCAGCCTGTGGCCGCGCGTCTGCCGTGCTGGTCGGGGTCTTCTGCACGCTGCTTGAAGGCCACGACGAGCAACCGCTGACGAGGCCAATGGCCCCCACGACCCCGATAACGAAAAATCGCTGGAACACCAGGCTTCTCCTTTCGATCTAAACTCTTGATTCCGCTTGCTTGGGCTGCCCCTGCCACCTGGAAGTTAGTCGCTGGAGATGCGAGTTCATTACACTGCCAGGAGGAATCAGGCCCGGTCAGGTTTTCAAGGACCGCTTGATGCGGTCACGGGCCTCCGGGGAAAGGCCAGTGCTTGTAGCTGTTTCTGTCTCCTCGAAGGCCATCAGGTAATGTTGGGCGGCGTCTTTCAGGAAGAGCATCTGCTTCCGAAACCGAGAGCAGAACCCGCACATGAGCAGGTGGACTCGGACCTGGAGGCGCTGCATGAACGGCAGTTTCCTGTCCAGCGATTCCGAAACCAGGCGGCTGACATCTTTACACGAGAGCATGGTCAATCCTCTTTGGTGTTGAACCAGTTGATTTCGAGACAACGCCGAAGGCCCATTCTGGCCCGATACAGCAGCACGCCGAGGTTTCCCGGCGTGACCTTCAGCGCTTCACAAACCTCCTCCGTGGGTAGTTCATCCATCTCTCGAAGCGAGAAGACTGTACGCAACCGTTGGGGAAGGTTCTCCAGGCAGTGCCGAAAGGCTTCCCAAAACTCTTTCGCTTCCAGCGCTTCGCTCGGATCGGCGGGCCATTTCGCAGGTTTGACTTGCCACCACCCGCTTTTGTCGAACAGTTCTTCGCCCATCTCACTGGAGGAGTTGACGGCGCTGGCCGGTCGTTCCCGTTTCTGTCGCCGCAGGTGGTCGATCATCTTGTGCTTCAAAATCCCGACGAACCAAGTGCGCTCGGCGGATCGCCCGGAGAAGTTCTTCTCGGCTCGGAGTGCGGCCAGGAAGGTTTCCTGCACCATGTCCTCGGCGACCGTCCGATTTCCCAGGCGAGAATGCGCATAGCGGAACAGAAAATCTCCGTGCTGATCGACCCAGGTGGCGGGATCGGGCTTGCGGCTGGGGCTTTCAAGCTGTTTGTCGCTCATCGGTTCGTCCTTGCCCGAAGGATTCGTTTGGGTTCACCCTGGTCGGTTCATGCCGCTATCCTCGGCAGCAGCGATGCGGAAACCGTTGTCCGTTAGTCGGACGAAGGTTGTGATTGTTACACGGAATTAGGCGGAAATCGGCGAATGTGGGTCGTAGAGAGCCGCCCTCAGCATCGCCGGAAAATCAAAGGGGTCGGGAAAATCAAAGGGGTCGGGAGTCATTAAAATGTGACTCCCGACCCCTTCTGGTTCCCCGTATTCAAAACCAGCCTGCGTGATTTAGCAGCATAGTGCGCATGAAAATGGATTGCCTTGCGCGTACACACACAAGCAATCGAATCACCCACCGTGACTTGTTGGCCCCGCTCCGATACGGTCGCGGTTCGTTGAAAGACCTCATTTCTCCTTCTTCTGCGCGTCCAAATACAACCCCAGCGCGTCGAGCATCGTCGTCAGCCGCGTCGGATTCGACTTCATCGTGGCGGCCATGGCCTTGAACGTCTTTTCCGCCTGCTCCTTGTATTTGTCGTCACCCGTCTTGACCCACAGCCGCACGAGGTTGCGGGCCGCGATGCTGTTGGCCGACGGCTGTGCGCCGTCGTACTGGTCCTTGGCGCGGGCGAACAACTTCTCGTGATCGCTTGAAGTATAGAAGAACGCCCCGGCCTTGGCGTCGGCGTAGTATTTGATCATCGTGTCGGTCAGGGTTTTCGCTTCTTCCAACCAACGCTTGTCGCCGGTCACGTCGTGTAAACACAGCAAACCGTGGACGAGGAAGGCGTAATCGTCGAGGTAGGCGTTGAGACGGGCTTCGGGCTTCTGGCCGGGGGCGGCACCGTAGGTGCGTAACAGCCGGCCGTCCTTGCTGCGCAGGTTTTTCAGCACGAAGTCGGCGGCTTTTTCCGCCATCTGAATTGCCTTCTTGTCGTCGAGCGCCTGGCCCGCCAGTGCCGCGCCGGCGATCATCTCGCCGTTCCAGGCGGTCAAGATTTTCGTGTCGAGGAACGGGCGCGGCCGCTTGGCCCGCACGTCGAACAGCTTTTGCCGCGGTATCGCGAGCTTGGCGTCGAGTTGGTCTCCGGTCAAATTCAGATCGGTCGCGCGCGCGGCCAGAGACCGCGGCAGCGTCAATATGTGGTATTTCGACTCGAAATTAGGCGCTTCATTCAGGCCGTAGACCGTTTTGAACAACTTGGCCTCGTCCTTGTCGGTCAGGACGGCTTCGAGGTCCTTGTCGATCCAGACGTAGAACTTGCCCTCCTCGCCCTCCGAGTCGGCGTCGAGTGCCGAGTAGAAGCCGCCGTCGGGTGCAGTCATTTCCCGGCCCACGAAGGCGAGCGTCTGTTGCAGGACGCGCTGGTACTGCGGGTTCTTGGTCTCCCGGTAGGCGCGGGCGTAGACCTCGCACAGTTGGGCGTTGTCGTAAAGCATCTTCTCGAAGTGCGGCACCGTCCAGGTGCGTTCGGTGCTGTAGCGGTGGAAGCCGCCGCCGAGTTGGTCGTAGATGCCGCCGCGGGCCATGCGGTCCAGCGTCGTCTGCACCAGCTCGTCGATTTCCTTCGATTTACCGCGGGCCGCCTCGGCTTGCAACAAGTGCAGGTACGGCGGGATCGGGAACTTGGTGCCCCGGAACTTCTTCGCCGGGTTGCCGAAACCGCCGTACTCCTTGTCGAATTCGTCCTTCAGCGCGTCCACCGCGCCGGTAACCAGGTCGCGGTCCAATTCCACCAGGGCCAGGCCGCGCGCGTCGCCGCGCAGGGCGATGTTCGTGGCCTTCGCCACCTCCTCGGCCTGCTTTTCCAGGCCGTCGGGCTTTTCGGTTTGCGCTTCCTTCACCGCCTTGAGGATGCTCTTGAAACCGTGAACCGTCTTGCCGTCGATCTCGCGGTCGTCCGGCGGCCAATAGGTGCCGCCGATGATCGGCTTGCCTTCGGCGGTGAGGAACATCGACAGCGGCCAGCCGCCGTTGATGTCCATGACGTTCAGGGCGGTCATATAAATGTGATCGACGTCGGGCCGTTCCTCGCGGTCCACCTTGATGCACACGAAGTTCGCGTTGAGGAGTTTGGCCACCTCGTCGTTGCTGAACGACTCACGCTCCATGACATGGCACCAATGGCACGAACTGTAGCCGATGGAAAGGAAGACGAGTTTGCCGTCCTTCTTGGCCTTCGCGAACGCCTCGTCGCCCCAGGGGTACCAATCGACGGGGTTGTGGGCGTGTTGCAACAGGTAGGGGCTGATCTCGCGCGCGAGACGGTTGGTGTGCTTTTCCTTGGCCAAGGGGTCCGGCTTGGGCTTGTCGTCCGCGAAGCCGAGGGCGGCCAGCGCCAGCAGCGCGCCCAGGGGCAAGAGGGTCCGCAGACGGGGGCCGTTCATCATGGGTGCATCCTCGCGAAGGAGACAGAGCCGCGACTGTCAGGGAGCGGGGGAAGCTCCGCTCCCTGACGGTCGCGGCTCCGACCGGGCCATCTTGCGCGTCGGCTTACTTCGGTTCGACCTTGACGGCAATTGTCGAGGGTAAGAGGCAGGTCGTGTCGCTGCACGCCTGGACCAGGACGGAAACTTCGAGCGGCTTCGTGTCGTCTTTCGCGCGGCGAACGCTGGCCGTGATTTCCACCTTGCCTTCGTAAATGCGGTAGTTGCCGACGACGGCGTCCTTCAACTCTTTGCCTTCCGGGTACTTGATCTGCACGTCTTCGAGCTTGCTGCCGGGCGCGAATTTGACCACCGTTTGCGCGTTGACCATGTCCTCGTTTTTGACGGGGTTGGCGTACAGGTGCCATTTCTGGTCGATGTCGAGAGCGATCGTCACGGTCTGCTTGCCGTCCGCGTCGGGCTTGGCCGCCGTGGCCGTGATCTTCACGGCGTCCTTGGATTCCTTGGGGGCCGCGGCCATCGTGGCGTCAAGGTGAATGGCAGAAAGCACGCCGACGGCCAGCAGCAACAACCCGGCGCGGCGGGCAAAACGGCTTGGACTCATGGCGGAGACCTCTCCTGTGTGCGGGCGACGGAAGGGGAGACGGTAGAACGCTCGGCGAACGCCTCCCGATACTATCCCCACTGTTGACGGAAACGCCAAGGGCAAAATTCAGGTGCAATCACGCCCCGCACCGCGGTTATAATCGGACACACGAGTCACGGGCTGCGCAAACACGGGCGAAGTGGGGGGATGAACGCATGGGCAGACACATTCGGTGGGCACTGGCACTTGCCCTGTTGGGGGCCGTGACCAGCGTCCGCGCCGACGACGCGGCGGACAAGTTGGCCGCGCAAAAGAAACGAGCGGAGGCGAACTGGGCCGCCATTGAGGCCGGCGAAATGGCCACCGCGGAAACGGACCATCTGCTCCTCTACGCGCCCAAGGCGTCGGAGAAGAACCTGAAGGAAGTCGGTGCCAATCTCGAAAAGCACTACGCCAAGGCGGCGGAGCTTCTGGGCTTCGACGCGAAGAAAGCGCCCTGGGAGGGCAAGATGGCGGTGTACCTGCTCCCGGAGCGCGAACAGTTCCAGGCGTTCGTCCGGCGTGTCGAGAAACGGCGGCTCGTGTCGGGGGAAACGTCCAGCCACGCCGTCGCAGGCGAGATGCTGTACGCCGTGGCGGGGCCGACCGCGTCCAAGGACGATTTTCCAAGTGAGACCCAGGCCGCCCAACAGGTGGCGACGGCCCTCCTACAGATCAAGGCGGGGACGAAGGTGCCGTTGCCGGACTGGCTGCTGACCGGCTTCGGCCGTGCGACGACGTATCGCATTTCGCCCCAGGACAAGGTCGTCCTCGCCGACCGCAAGGTGGCGCGCGACGCAGTGGCCAAGAAGCGGACCGCGAAAGCCGTCTACAACGGCACCGTGGACGCGGACGAATTTGCCGCCCTGTCCGGAGCATTGGCGGACATGCTGGCGTACGGCCCCGGCACCGCGAAGTTCGCGGACCTGCTCGCCGGCTTCAAGCTCGAAGAGAACGTCGAAAAGAAAACGACGGAACAGGCGTTGGAGGCCGCGGGGCTGAAGTGGGACCGGGTCGAAAACACCTGGAAAGCCTGGGTTCCAAACCCCAAATGACTGGCGGGGCCGGTGCGCTTCACAAAGAAGCGCACCGGCCGCCTGGATTTTCAGCGGGTTACTTGCCGGCGTCCTTGAGCTTCTGGCCGGCGTCTTTCACCTTGTCGCCAACATTTTTGGCGGCCTCTTTGCTCTTATCGACAACCTTTTCGGCCACTTCTTTGGCCTTGTCGGCCGTGTTGTCGATCGCTTTTTTCACGTTATCTTTTGCGTCCGCCATGATCCGACTCCTGTGAAAAGGGTGTGTGGGCAACGAGGCCCAAAGGCTATTGCTAACGGTGAAGTGTTACTGCATTTCGTGTGCCAAATCAGGCTCGGCAATGGCAGCGGCGCCAACGGCATTGCGTGCAGCGTTCGTAGCGGTTGCCCGGCAGCCGCCGCACGACTTTCTTCATCTCAAGCATCATCAGCGTGGCGCTCAGTTGCTGCACGGCCGTGCCAAGGTGCTGGGCCATTTCGTTGAGCGTGCGCACCTGGCCGCCGAGAAAATCCCACACCTTACGCTGCACCGGGTCGAGGTCGGGTGGCGGCATTCGGTCCGGGACGTGCTAACAACATGTGTGATACTTTCCATTTCGGGAGCTACCATTCCGGCGGCGGCAACTTCCTGTTCGCGGACGGCTCGGTTCACTTCCTCTCGTACTCCGCCCGCTCAGTCCTGCGTGCGCTAGATGTCCATTTCGTAAGTTGACCGCCAGTCGGTCGTAGCCGCAAGCGGC
>JBBRLG010000352.1:0-8024 GCA_038231495.1 Gemmatales bacterium
CTTGTCTTTGCAACGGACCACGGACCACGGACCACGGACACCGTCTCGCCTTACTTCTTCACCGCCGCCGCGTTCGTCGGCGGGAGCGACTTGGCCGCAGCCGGGGCGGCGGCGTCCAGGGTCGGCGCGGCACCGGCGGTGGCTTTCTTGGAGTTGTAATACATCTGCGTCAACAGGTCGTCGGCGACGGCCCCGGTTTCCATACTGATGCGGATGAGCCGGTTGCGGAAGAAGGCGTGGAAGAAAATGGCCGGTACCGAAATCGACACGCCCAGGAGCGTCACCGCGAGGGCGTGCGAGATGCCGTCGGCCAGGTCGCTCGCGGCGGGGTTCGCCGTCTTGCCGAGCACCGAGAACGACTGGATCATGCCGTACACCGTGCCGACCAGTCCGAGCAGCGGCCCCAGGGTGCCGATGGTCGCCAGGAAGGCGATGAACTGTTCCTTGCTCGCCTTGACGCTTTCCGTCATGGCGTTGGCCGCCTCGCGGGCGTCTTCCAGGCCGTACTGCAACCGGCCCATGCCGGTCGTCAGCACCCGGCCGAGGTAGGACGACTCGTCCTTGGCCAGCTCGAACGCTTCCTTGAATTTGCGCTTGTTGATCGTGTCGGTGAAGTCTTCGACGAACGCCGGCGGGATCGCCTGCGAGAGCCGTAAATCGAGGGTGAGCAAGATCACCAGCGCCACCAGGCACGTGGAGATGACCAGCAGCAGCGGTCCGAAAACGATGCCCGCGGACGTGACGACGTGCCAAACCATCGGGAAGAAGCCGAGCTGGCCGCCCTTGGAGGCGCCGGGGGGGTCGCCGGCCGGGGCGGCGGGCGCTTTCGCTTCATCGCCGGGGGGCGGTTCGCCTTGCGCGGCACGAGCCGTGGAAACCGTCGCGCCGGCGAACCACACCAACACGAGCGCGACCAGACAACCGACGATGGCGGCGGCCAAGCGCGTACGCCGCTGCGCTGCGGAGTGTCCCATGTGTGCAAATCCCTTGCCTGAAGTTGTTTCGGGGCGAAAAGCTACTTGCTGGGACGAACAGCCGGTCGATTTATACGGCCCGCGGCTCGATTCGGCACCAACGCCCGTAACCACAAGCGGGCCGTAGCCGCAAGCGGCTCGCTTGCTGGCTTCCGCACGGGTTCAGCCAGCAAGCGGGCCGCTTGCGGCTACGGGCGTTTGTGCCACTGTAACCGTTCACTCCCCCCCTTACGAAGGGGGGGTAGGGGGGGTGGAGTGAGCGCCATGACCGACTGCTTTCGTTCTTAACCCCCCCTGCCCCCCCTTCGTAAGGGGGGGTGAACGGTTACGTGCCACTTTCCCTCGCGGCCGGTATAGTTCCACGACTGCCCGTCCCCTGGGCAAAGGGTAGCGTCGTCCAATGAAGCCGGTGGCGGCGCGATCCGGCACGACAGGAAGCAGGGCCGAAAGAGCGTGGGGAAACGTGGCGAAATCACTTCCCGAGAGACCCAGGCTTATCTAAGCATTTTGTGAGCGTCGGGGCAAGTCGGCGTCAAGGATTTTCCCTGGAAGCGGTTTCAACAGCCAAGGCGAGCGCTTCCTTCACGTCCAACCCCGACAGCATTGCCTGCAAATCGAAGACGCGTTTCGCCTTCTCCAAATCGGGGTCGAGCACCGCGAAAGGCATGCCGGCCTGCACCGCGGCGTTCACCAACTGGAACAAGGCGGGCCGGGCCGGGCGGTACACCTTCCACTCGTCACCCAGGCCGGCTGCCTGGTGGTAGGCTGCGGCACTGTCGGCAGTCAGGAACAGGGCCAGGGCCGTCTGCCCTTCCTTGAGCCGCCACACGGCGCACTCCACCTCGGTGCCGGCGACGCGGTAAATCAGGTACGGATTGAGTTCGTCGGTCACGGCTCCCCCGCGCTTTCCGGTGGTGTTGGGCCTGTACTTGATATATAACAGAAGACAGTTCCCACCCACCGCGCCAACCTGCATTGGCAATGGCCAACCCGCCGTGCTTCCGACCCGGAGACGAGGAACCCATGCTCGATCGACGCGAAATCCTGCGCATCGGCGCGCTGAGTCTGTTCGGCCTCGCCGCGGCACGCCGGGCTGTCGGACGCCCGCCGGCCCGCCGCAAGGCCAACGGCAACGCCATCTTCATCATGCTCCAGGGCGGGCCGAGCCACCTCGACCTGTGGGACCCCAAGCCGGACGCCCCGCAAGAAGTCCGCGGCAAATTCAAGCCGATTACCACCGCCGTGCCCGGCCTGTCCGTCGGCGAACTGCTGCCGCTGACCGCGGTCGTCGCCAACAAGCTGACGGTCGTGCGTTCGATGCGCCACCAATTTACCAACCACATTGCCGGCACCTACGTCACGCTGACCGGCTCGACCGACCAGCCCGACGCCGACCGCGAGGCCGCGACGAAAGATTTTCCCGGCCCCGGCGCGGTGCTGAACTACTTGCAGGAAACGCCGCCGCAGGTGCCGGTGAGCGTGTCGCTGCCCAACTGGCTGAGCATCCCCGGCCCGTCGAACCGCATGCCCGGCCAGTACGGCGGCTTCCTCGGCACGACCTACGACCCGTTCCTGGTGGCGGGCGAACCGCACAAGCCCGGCTTCAAGCCGCTGAGCCTGACGCTGCCCGACGACATGGACGCCCACCGCCTGGCGGGCCGCAAGACGCTGCTCGAACAACTCGACACGGCCACGAAAGCGCTCGAAACCCAGGGGACCAAGAGCCTGGACCGGCTCAACGCGACGGCGTACCAGATGTTGACCGACCCGCGCATGCGCCGGGCGCTGGACCTTAGCCGCGAACCGGAAAAGGTGCGCGACCGTTACGGGGCCACGAAAATCGGCCAGTCGCTGTTGCTGGCCCGGCGGCTGATCGAGGCGGGCGTACGCTTCGTCGGCTACAACGACTTCAACCAGCACTGGGACGACCACGGCAAACTGTTCGAGAACTACCCGCGCAAGGTGGGGCCGGTGGACCAGGCGCACAGCGCCCTGGTCGCGGACCTGTCGGACCGCGGGTTGCTGGACGAGACGCTGGTGATTTTGGGCGGCGAGTTCGGGCGGACGCCGGCGATCAACAAGGACGGCGGCCGCGACCACTGGCCGCGGGCGTACAGCACGGTGCTGGCGGGCGGCGGCGTCCGCGGCGGCCAGGTGTACGGCAGCAGCGACAGCCGCGGCGGCGACGTGGCTTCGCAGCCGGTCAGCCCCGCCGACCTGCTGGCGACGATGTGGCACTGCCTGGGCGTCGATCCGGACGCGGAGCTGCGCGACCGCACCGACCGGCCGTACAAAGTTTGCACCGGCCGGGTGGTGACGGAGTTGCTTTAGATAAGTGCCCCGCTCGCCACCCTTATTCATTCAATAATGCCTGTCTCCGCCAGCGGCTTGGCGCGCGAAACCGCGGAAACCGTGGCAGACCGTCACGTCCCAACGCGCAAGCGGCTGGCCCTGGTCGGAGTATTTGACCTCGTGCGTCGGTTCGATTGACGTAAACGCCGCCCGCACTTCCGGCGTGATCCCGCCGACGATGACGAAGGTGCGGCCTTTGAACGATTCGGCGTCGTCGATCGGGTTAAGCCACAAATCGTACTGGCTATGGCGGTCGCCCGTGACCAGGCCAATCGAGTACGCTTGGGGGTGGTCCTTGCAGTAAACACCCAACTCGCCCGGCACGTTCCAGCTACAGCCGGCGAGGATCGGCGGCTGTCCTTCTTTTTCCGTGACGCTTGCCAGAATTGCATCCACGGCCGGTGCCAGCGTGTGCCAGCCGCGCAGTCGGCACGTCGGATCGAGTTTGCGCAACGGGTAAGGATTTTCAGCCGTCGGCGGCCCCGTCAGGACGCTCAGAAGTGGATAAGTACGGTCGCTGTAGTGGGCAAACACGGTCAGGGCCAGGCCCGCCACGCACGCCAAGACGAGAGTAGCCATTTGGAAGCGGCGGTACCAGACGACGGGGGAACGCCATTGCCGCGTCACCCAACCGGCCGCGAGGACGAGGCCCGACAGGTACGCCGTCACCGGCCAGTTTAATTCGCCGCCGCCGGTCTTCGGGCTGAAGGCCAGGAACACCAGGAACATCGGCGCGGACAGCCACCACAGGTAACGGAAGTGCGGATTCGATTCGACGGTCGGCCGGTGGACGATCATTGCCGCGAGCCAGACGAGGAACCAGTAAACCAGTAGCAATGCGAACTGACCGCCGAGGTAGGCAAGTGGTCCGAGCCAGTGGATGCCGCCTTCCTCCGCCGGTTCGCGCAGCCCGCTCAAGCCGAGTAGGTGCCGGACCGTCACCCAGTCGTGCTGCATGTTCCAGATCAGGATCGGCAGGCAACAGAACCCGGCCACCAGGCACATGATCCAGAAGCCCGGCCGCCACAGATGAACGCGGAACGCCGGCGTTGTCAGCAAAAACAGGCCGACCGACGGCAGGAACAGGACCATCGTGTATTTCGCGAGGATGCCGACGCCGACGAGCAAGCCGGTCATAACCCACGCCCACCATGCGCTGCGCGTCACGGCAATATGGCCGAACACCAACGCCCAGCCCCAGCAGCACGTATACGGCGAATCGATGGTCATGATCGACGCGCCCACCGCGATGAGCGGCACCGTCAACGCCAGTCCGACCACGGCCAACCCGAGCGCTTCGCAGCCGTGGACGCGGACCGTTAAAACGTACAGGCTGACCAGGAGCAATGCGCTACAGATCACCGCAGGCAAGCGGATGGCCGGCATGAGGCTGCCGGTGTGCTCGACCGACCACGTCCCGAACAACTCGCAGCTGCCGCGAATCAGGTACGCGACCAACGGCCCTTTGCTGTAGTAGCTCCAGTCGAGGTTGCGCGACCAGTCCCAATAATGGGCTTCGTCGGGTGCCAGGTCCAGCGGACAGTTCCAGGTCAGGTAGCCGACGTGCAGCACCGCCGCGCCGAGGATCAGCAACCCCACGAGCAGGCGACACGACCACGCGGGCAAGGTGGTGAGGACGTTCGGACGGCGCAGATGCATTAGCACGGTTTCGGCCTCCCTGAGCGACGGGGCGCACTCCGGCTGCCGCCGGGTCAAACGCTTGTAGTCGGCGGTGGATTCAAGGTCAAGAGGGGTAACCGGCTCGGAAAGCTGCGAAGTCCGCGACGGTGGGGCAAAAAAGAAAGGCTCCGCCGGTTGTGCGGCAGAGCCTTTCAACGGAAGCTGCGAAGATTAGTGCGAGGCGTTGATGTCGGCGACGAGCTTCGCCAGCGTCTCGTGCGTCAGATTGTACGCGACCTGCTGCCGGCGGCCTTCGGGTTTCGCCGACGCCTGGTAGCGGGCCACCTGTGCCCGGCCATCGCCGTGCAGTTGCACTTCGTAGTAAAACAAGTTGTCGCCGCGCTGCGTCGGGGCCTGGCTGCGCAACAGGGCCGTCGCACGTTCGCCGTCCACTTCCAGCAGCCGCAGCGGTTCGAGCAAGCCCGTCACGCGCGTGACGGTCTTTTCGCCCCACGCCTGGAGGCCGGCGGCATCGAGGGCGGCAGGGCGACGCGAAGTCACGTCCCACAGCTGCGCGGCGACCACGTCGGAACGGTCGGCGGTCACGGACACGGTGGTGTTGGTCGCTGGCTCGGAGACGACGAGCGTCTGCCGGCCGCTAGCGGGTCGCCATTCAGCGAGTTTTTCCAGGAGCAGTTCGTCGAGGGTCATCTATCTCTCCTCCGGTTTTGATGCCGTGTTCGGTCCCGTCGAACGACAGCATGGTCGGCTTGCCGTCGATGAGGGTTTGCAAGTTCACGGGCCTCCCCCAAATGAATTGTAGGTTGGCCAGGGTGTCGGCGGCGTGGTCGAGCCGCAATTCGACGCCGTTGAACGTGTGCCGCAACAGGAGTTCGCCGCGGTTGCGAAAATTCCCGTCTACTACATAAATCCACGGTTTGCCGAAGTTCGTCAAGCTGAATAAGAGCCGCTGCTTGATTTTCTCGAACTCGCGCGACTCGATAATGTACTGCCCCTGCTGTTCCTGGAAGGCGTAGCTGAACATATTGTGCTGGACGCAAAACTCCGGCGTCAGGAACGTGTCGATAAAGGTAATATCGTTATGAATCCGCCGGACCTCGAAGATTTTCTTGCGTCCGAGGCCGAGGTCCTTGTTCCAACTGCGCCGCCGGTCGAGGTCGTCGCAGTCGTCGTACTCCTTGCCGAACTTGCCGGTATTCCAGCGGTCTTCGATGTCGCGGAGCAGTTCGATGCCTAATTTGTAAGGGTTGAGCCGGCCGCGCTGGGTCGCCATCGTGCCGGAATGGTGGTCGGCGTAATCGATAACTTCGGAAGGGCTTAACACTTTCTGGGTCATCATGGTTGAATGCCAGAAACTGGCCCACCCTTCGTTCAGTACCTTCGTCATGCCCTGCGGCGTAAAATAATACGCCTCGTCGCGGATGATCGAGAGGATGTCGCGCTGCCAGCCCTTCAGGTTCGCGTTTTCGATCAGGAACAGCAGCACGTCCTTTTCGGGGTGTTCGGGGAAGCTGCGGGCCATTTCCTCCTTGGCCTTGCGGCGCTCGTCCTCCTCCTTCTTCAGCACGTCGCGCGGGTTAATGTAATCGTCCATGTAGTCCTTGCTCTTGAAGCGCGTGGCCTTCACGTCGTCGCCGTCGTCTTCCGGCTCGGGGGTGAAGTCGTAGCGCGTCGAGTCGCCCCGGCGGCGGATCGCGGTCGAATGAATGTCGATCAGGTCGTCGATCGACATGCAGCGGTCCATGAACGTCTCGACTTCGTCCTCGCCGTACTTCTCGGCATAGCGACGAATGCGCGCGCCGTGGTTCGCCATCTCGTCCATCATCTTGCGGTTAGTGTGGGCGAAGTAGGCATTGTTTTTGAAAAAATCGCAGTGACCAAAAACGTGGCTCATCACGAGCTTTTGATCGACCGCGTGGTTGCTGCGCATCAGATACGCATAACACGGATCGTTATTGATGACCATCTCGTAAATCTTCGAGAGGCCGTAGTCGTAGCCCTTGCGCAGTTGCTCGTACTGCATGCCGAACGACCAGTGCGGGTAGCGCGTCGGGAAGCCGCCGTACGCCGCGACCTCGTTCAGGTCATCGGCGTCGATCACCTCGAAGATCGTCTCGTAAAAGTCGAGGCCGTAGCCGCGCGCGTAACCCTCGATCTCCTCTTTCATGTGGCGCAGATCGGGGGGTAGGTTCGTGTTATAGGGTGTCAACATTAGTCACCTGAATAAATCCGTCTTCAGTGGTTGCTTTGGTCGTGTAGCAAACTCTCAACTTCACGACACGGCTGTGCATCTCCACCCGTCGCTTTCCTTCCGAAATCCGTAGAACCGACGTGTCTTTTCTTTGCCGCCCATCCAAACGGTGTGGATTGCGGCTTGTTCATGTCGGCTAGTTCGGCTCGGGATGGCCGCCCGAAGGGCATAGCGGACCGAACGCCGCTCAGCCAATTCCCAAGCCTCCCCGTTCCAGCGCAGAATGACTGACCAATCAAATTGAGGCAGTGCTTGGAGTGAATGACCTCCCGATCCACTCCCATAACCAACGGGCCAGGCAAAGCCGCCCCCCAGTGTCCACCGCGCTTTGTGCGGACGTAGCCAGTGGGAGCAGCGGCCAATTTCGACCATCACGCCGGGTTGTTTTTCGACATCCGCGAGGATGGTATCCAAGGCCACTCGCCACAATAAAGGGTCGTCATCGGCGTTAAGTAGTGGCAGGATAGGTTCCATTAGCGTCCGGTTCCAAGGAATTCTTTGATCGAGCCGAGAATGGCGTCACGGTCGGGGATGCGGCTGCACACGACGTTGTCGCGCTCGCCCAACATTTCGTGGATGTACTCGTAAAACTCGCCGCTGCCGTAGGGACTTTCCACCTGACCGTAGCCGAACAGGTTCACGCGCGGCAACAGCTTGTCGGACAGCAACTCCAAACAGTGCGGAATGTCGTCGCCCCAGTTGTCGCCGTCCGAGAAGTGGAAGGCGTAGATGTTCCAGGCGTCCGCCGGGTAGCGGGCCGTGATAATCTTGTCCGCCAGCTTGTACGCGGAACTGATCTTCGTGCC
>JBBRLG010000353.1:0-8017 GCA_038231495.1 Gemmatales bacterium
CCGGGGCGGTTTTCGTGGTCGTGGCATGGCGGCCCGGTGGATCGGGTGTCAATTTGGCGGGCCGGAACCCTGCCGGATCGCCACCCGATCATGGCGCAAATCTCGTGCCGAACACTATTGCCGTCAACCCCTTTTTCTACCCTGAAAGGGTTGTACAAGAGTACCCACCGTGGTGTGCAACCCTTTCAGGGTTGGCCGTCGCGTGGCGGGTTGCTTTCCGGGGGTGCGCGAGTACGCGACCCCCGGCTGTGTTGTTAAACCGCTTCGCGGTATGCGGCGAGCTCGACCTCCTTTTTTTCCGAACGCACTTTACCCGACCGGCTCGCCCGCGAATAACGCCAATGCACGACTGCAAGCGACGCCTGCCAAACTGGCGCTCATTTTCACCCAAACTGATCTCTTAATAACGCACCGGTTACGGCATGATGGGGCCTGGCGCGTTGTTCCCCAAACGCGGGCACGGTCGCGCCCGGTTTTGAACCCTTCCCAGCTACCGCGAGGTTGTCATGAACACGTCCGACCGCAACCCCCACGCCCCTTCCCACGCCGAACCGTCCTCGGCCGACGACACCGGCCGCAACGCGCAAGGCCGCTTCCTGCCGGGCAACCTCGGCGGGCCGGGCAACCCCTACGCCCGTCGGGTCGCCGAGCTGCGCCGCGTCATGCTCGAATGCGTTACCGCCCAGGAAATGGAAATCATCGTCGGCGAACTGTTGGTCCAGGCCAAAAACGGCAAACTCGGTGCGATCAAACTCTTGTTCCAGTACGTCCTGGGCAAGCCGCCCGCGACGGTGAACCCGGACACGCTGGACCTGGAAGAGGTGGATCTGTTCCGGCGGTCGCCGACGGCCGCGGAGGCGACCGACACGCTCGGCAACCGCCTGCCGCCGGGGCCGGTGGCCGAGGTGCTGCGTTTCACGATGCCTTGCGTCGGCGATCGCTTCCGGCAGGAACTCGGCGAGGGCCTGCAAGCCGACCTGGCGGCGCGTCAGCTCGACGACGAGGCGGACGCGGCTGACCACGCCGCAGAGTGCGCCGACGCGGCCGGACCCGCGGTCGCACCGGACGCCCGGTCGGCACCGTCAGCAAACGGGAAAAACGGCACGCCGGAGCGGCCGCGTCCCGCACCGACGGCGAACGGCACCCGGCCGGAGTCTGCCAACGGCAGGCATCGCCGGCGCGACCGCGGTGCCGGCCCCTCCGCCGGGCGCGCGTAGACGGTTTCTAGCACTTGATTGGTAGATTATTCGGCGGCGTCGGCGCGCCGCGGCGTCCGCGGTGCGCCACAAATCCTTGGCAGTGCCGGCCGCTCTTTGGAGTGCGGCGGCTCGACGCCGCTTGCTTTCTTTGTAACCGTTCACCGGCTGCAACTTCTCCCCCCCATGCGAAGGGGGGGTGGGGGGTTAAGAACGATTGCAGTACTGGGTCATGGCGCTCACTCCCCCCCCCTTCGCAAGGGGGGAGAAGTTGCAGCCGGTGAACGGTTACGCGGAATTGTCGCTCACTCGGTTTTGCCGGTGGTCGCCCAGCGCGCCCGCATCGTTTCGATGGCCAGGCGGACATCTTCCGAAACTTCCTGCGTCCCGGCCACGAACTCAATGCCGTCCACCAGCCAGCGCGCCAGCTTCGGCTGCCGCAGATGGTAATAGACGTGCCGGCCTTCCCGCCGTTCGGCCACCAGGCGGTGCGCCCGCAATACGGACAGGTGCTGCGACACGCCCGAATGACTGATGCCCAGCGCCGCCTGGAGCGTGTTCACGTCGCGTTCGCCCTCGCGGAGTTCTTCGATGATGCGGATGCGGTGGGGATGAGCCAGCACACCCAGGAGGTCGGCTAACTCTTTGGTAACAAGAAATGGCTCTGGCATGGCACTCATGGTAAATAGTCGCAGATTCATAGTGCAGCATGTTTACACATATTGAAAATAGGGGCGGTCCGAGGCAAAGTCAAGTCGTTTTAGTGAAAGTTCAGATACGCAAAGCCGCAAGCGGCATTTGATTTGCTGGCCTGACTGTCAGAAAGGCGACAAGGCCTGTGTTCTATTCCAAGCGGAGGCCGCCGATGTTGAGTACCGTGCCGAAACCCGCCGCGCCCCGGCTAACGTTGGGGGCCGCGACCGCCGCCGACCTGATGGCGGTTGACTTGGTTTCGCTCCATGTGTCCGCGACGGTTCCCGAAGCGACCGCCTTGTTGACCGACCGGGGCTTCAGTGCCGCGCCGGTGATCGACGACACGGGCCGCCCGGTAGGCGTCGTTAGCAAGGCGGACATTCTGATTCACGACCACGAACAAGGCCGCAGCGTGGCGCGGTCGGATACGCCACCGGACCGCGGCGACGCGACGCGGGTCGAGGAGATCATGACGCCGGCGGTGTTTTCCGTCGCGCCGGAGACGCCGGCGGCGAAGGTCGTCGAGGAGATGTTGAAATTGAAAGTGCAACAACTGTTCGTCGTCGATGACCAGGGCACGCTGGTCGGCATCATCGGCGCGCTGGACGTATTACGGCAGTTACAGCCGGGGTGATCGCGCGATTTTGTTATACTGCCCGCGGTCCAATGTGCGGCAAACGCCCGTAGCCACAAGCGGCCCGCCCGTAGCCGCAAGCGGCCCGCTTGCTGGCTGAACCCGCGCAGCAGCCAGCAAGCGAGCCGCTTGCGGCTACGGGTGTTTGCGTCAATCGCTTTTACGGACCGGCCCCCACGATGCCTTCGTTGCCGCGGCACCGGCGACGATGCCCAGGGCGTTCCTGCCGCTGCGGGCTACCTCACTTTTGGCCAAACTGTGTTCGTCAAAGCGTTTCAGCACGTTCTGAATCGCCCCCCTTCTGCGGACCTCCGCGGCGTCGGCGTTGGCTTCCGTCTGAAGGTATCGGCCCAGGGATTCGCGCGCGTGCGGTCCGAGATGGACTAACGCGTCGGCGGCGGTCTGGGAGACCGCGGCCGAACTGCTGTCTAGCGATTCAACCAGGACCGGCACTGCGTCGCGCGCCTCCGGCCCCATTTGGCCCAGCGCCCACAGGGTCATGCGGCGCTCGCGGATGGTCTCCGTCGCCTGCGCCCGCTGCAAACGCGCCACCAGGACGGGAGCCGCTGGCGCGGCGTTCGGTCCGAGATTGCCGATCGCAAGGACAAACTCCTCGCGTTCCTTCTCGGTCGTGGCGTTCTCCAGGCCTTGCACCATGACCGGCACGACCTGCCGCTGCAAAAAGACGGCGTCCTGACGAACCAACCGGTCGTGTAGTTCCAGGACGTTTTTCCGGTCGCCTTCCGGGTGGCGGTCGGGACCACTCATCCGGGAGACCACGGCGGCAGGGGCGGGAGGGGCCGGGGTGACGGCCATCGCGGCGACCATGTGGTTCGCCGGCCCACCCCCGCGTGAGTTGAGCGCCATCGCATACACGTTGGCCAGCGATTGAACGGTCTTTGCCGTGTCCTTGTTCTCCAGCCCCTGCTCCTTTTTGCGGATTTCGTACGCCTGGTTGAGCGAATGGTAGGCGCGGTCCAGGTCGCCTTGCTTTTGCGAGAGTACCGCGACCCTTTCCCGGTTCGCCGCGTAGGCAAGGTGCTGTTCCAGGTTGGCCCGTTGCGCAACCGTGACCGCCTTTTCGTCCAGGTCGAGCGCCTGTTGCAATTTGCCCTGTTGTTCATAACCGTCGATCTGCTGGTTCAACAGTTCGAGGCGGTTCAAACCGGCCGTGTTGGGCGCGGAGGCCAGGTGCTCGCCGGCAAGCGGTTCTTTCGGGATGGCCAGGGGCGCGGCCGGCTTGGCGGTGTGGACGTAGAACGGCTGGTGTCCGGTACGGCTCATCGCGAAGGCGACCCGTTCGGCATCGTCCGCGGGAGTCGGGTCGCCGTTGCCGAACAGGGCACGGCTCGTGCGTGGGTCGAGCAGACTGCCGCTCAGGACCAGCAACAGACAAGCGGCCGCGAGCATGCCGGAGCGCTTTTTCACCCAGCGGACAATCGAAGGCCGCCCCGGTTGTTTGCGCGGGAAAGGCAGAATGCGCGGGGTAGGAACAGGGACTGTAGGTGCCGGGAGGCGGTCGGCGACCGGCTCGAAATCGGCCAAAACGTCGCGGACGAGGTCGGTCAGCTTTCGCAGTTCCGGGCGCTCGTCCAGCGCGTGTTCGATTTGCCGCCGCTCCTCCCCGCTGACCTCGTCGGCGAGGAACCGCCCGAGCATTGCGTTATCGATCTCGCCCCAGGCTTGCTCCTGAGCTGCGCGGTAGGCCCGCAACTCGGAGGCGACTCGTTCCCAATCGTCGTTCGGCTGCAATTCGCTCGCCATTTAGCACTCGCGGTGGACGGCAGACAGGTTCGGGCACCAACTACTTCCCCTGAGCTATAGACGGTGCTGGCTCCGGCCATCTGCAATGAAATTCCTTCACTGACATTCAAAATTAAAGAAAGCAGCCCGTTGTGAACGTACATACAGGTATTGCCGCTTGCGGCTTTGCATTCTTGCAATCCCGCGACACCGGCACGAAAAGAAGGCTAGAGTTACCGTGGCTGCCTACCCCCAAAACGCCCCCAGAGAGGTCACTGTTGATGGCCCCCGTCGCCACCGACTTTGTGAAAGTCCTTGCCGAGACACAACTTCTGGACGACGCCCACCTTGAGGAACTGACTCAGGTTGCGTCGGCGTACCCCAGCGCGGCCGCCCTCGCGTCGGAGTTGGTGCGCCGGGGCTGGCTCACGTCCTATCAGCTGGCGCATTTGGACAAAGGCCGCGCGGACGCCCTGCTCCTCGGCCCCTACGTCCTGCTCGAAGAAGTCGGCCAGGGCGGCATGGGTAAGGTGTACAAAGCCCGGCACCGGCGGCTCGACCGGGTGGTCGCCCTCAAGGTCATCAATCCGGCAGCACTATCGACCGAGGCGGTGCAGCGCTTTCAGCGCGAGGCGCGGGCCATCGCCCGGCTAAAGCACCCCAATATCGTCATGTTGTACGACGCCGACGAGAGCGACGGCCAGCACTTCCTGGCACTGGAATTCATTGAAGGCGTGGACCTCGACAAGCTGATCCAGGAGCGCGGGCCGTTCCCGATCCCCCTGGCCTGCGATTGCGTCCGGCAGGCGGCCCTGGGCCTGCAACACGCCCACGAGCGCGGCCTCGTCCACCGCGACATCAAGCCGTCCAACTTGTTGCTCACGCGCGGCGGCAACCCCGCGTCTCCGGTGTTGAACCGTTTGTCGGCGCGCGGCAACGCACCCGACCTGGAATCGATCCCCGAAGGGCTGATCAAAATCCTCGACCTCGGCCTGGCGCGCATCTACCCGCTCGGCGCGGCGCCCCAGGGCATCCCCAAAATTTCAATGGACGGCTTCGTCGTCGGCACCCCGGATTACCTAGCGCCGGAGCAGGCGCTGGACTCGCACGGCGTCGATATTCGGGCGGACATCTACAGCCTTGGATGCACGTTTTACGAACTCCTGAGCGGCGCGACGCCATTCGCCGCGGTCGCCAGCGGGACGCAAAAGCTGCTCTGCCACCTGCAAGACCAACCGCCTGCGGTGGAGAAACTGCGGCCCGACGCGCCCGCCGGAGTCGTGGCCATCGTCCGCAAGATGATGGCCAAGCAGCCGCACGAGCGCTTCCAGACGCCCGGCCAGGTGGCGGACGCCCTCGGCTTTTTCGCCAAGCCGCGGTCGCCTGCCGCGCCGCCGGGTTGGCGTGCGGAGAACGTCGCCCCGTCATCGCAAACACCGCCGCCATTGCGCGACAATCACCTGGGTGACACGAACGTGGTCCGCGTCCAGCATGCCGCGCCGGCAAAGACGCCCGGTCTTTATGTGGACGAGCCGAAGGAACTGGCCGAGCACAAGGGGCCGGTGCGCTCCGTCGCTTTTTCGCCAGACGGTCGGCACGCGCTGTCCGGCGGCGACGACCACGCGGTTTATGTGTGGGACGTGCTGGGTGCCAAAAAAGTCCGGCGGTTGCAAGGGCACACCGAGGCGGTGCGCTGCGTGGCGTTCGGGCCGGACGGCCGCACGGCGGTTTCGGGGGGCGGCGACCGCGCCCTTTTCCTGTGGGACGTGGAGACCGGCCAGCTGCTGGCGCGGTTCAAGGGTCAGACGGCGGCGATTGCCACGGCGGCGTTTTCGCCCGACGGCAAGTTTCTGCTAACCGGCGGCACGGACCAGGCATTGCATTTGTGGGACGTGGCGGCGCGGCGCTACCTTCGGCAACTGGGCGGCGTGGTGCGTGGCCGCCACTACGACGCCATCGAGGGCGTCGCCTTCGCGCCAGACGGCGGCCGGGCCATCTCCGCCAGCCTGGACAAGACGCTGCGCCTGTGGAACATTCAGACGGGTCGCGAGGTCCACTGCTTCGAGGGGCACACCGACAAAATTTACTGTGTGGCGTTCTCGCCCGACGGTCTGCACGTGGCGTCGGCGGGCCACGACCGCGCCGTGCGGTTGTGGGGCGTGGTGAGCGGCGAGGAACTTCGTCGGCTCGAAGGACACACCGGCTCGGTCCACGGCATCGCATTCTCGCCGGGCGGCCGGCAGCTGCTGACGGGCGGCGACACGACCGTGCGCCTGTGGGACGTGGCGACGGGCCGGCCTCTTTTCACGGCCGAGGCCGACGCCGACCGGGTGTTGTCCGTGGCGATGGCACCGGACGGCACCCATGTGCTGGCGGCTGGCGAAGACGGCGTCGTGCGGCTGTGGGGCAAAGCGTTGTGACTGGTTGTCCGTTTCGCCGGATGAGCCTCATTCGGGATAGTCGGACGGTTAGAGTTGGGGCAAGCGCTGGGTCGTAACGGCGGGCGCGGCGTCCCTGACCTGTCCTGCACCCGTCCACGTCTGGTGGGCAGTTACCCCTGAAGACCCTGCAGTTTCACTTCCTGCTTTTTGCGGCATTTGGGGCAGAAGAGAACAGCATTCATCCCCCCCGTTGTGATCCGCAGGGTGTTATACGAAGAATCCTCATGCCCACATTCCGTGCATTTCTTCCTGAACTTAACGCTGGTGCCATCCTGGCCGACAATCGTTGCGCCCTTAATTACGACTGCCCTTAGTTTTCTTACCGGAGGCTGTTGCGGAGCTGGCTTTTTCTGAGTTAGGGGAGCTGGCGCTTGCGCCTCCGCCTGTAACTGGATGTTGTCCGGCATGGCCGCCGGTGCCGGGTAGACAGGAAGCGCTGAAGCTGCCGACTCGTCTTCTTCCGGCCCTTCCCCGGTTCTCAACTCATCGGCAGTTGGGCGGGCGTCATCCGCGGGCTGCGCTGCTTCTGGCCGAACGACGGCGGCAGGGTCAACCGGGGATGCGGTTCGGTCCGTTGGCCGAGAGGAGGAGGACGCCGCAGTCGTTGGGACGCCGTTTTTCACGGGGGCAGCCTCGGCAAGGGCGAGTGGGAACAGGTGCTGGACCTTTTGAGCCAAGACCCCCTTTTCGACGCCCTCTTTCCAGACGGTATCCGTCCGCAGGATTTGTCCCGCAACAGCCAAATCTACCATTTGACGGCCGGAGAAGGGGCCCATTTTAGCATTCTCGTGGGCGTAGTACCAGCGGTCGGCCATGTGAGCCTCGAAAAAGAAACGGCAGCCCAAAAAGCAGCAGCCCGATCGACGGCGCTAAGGTTCCCGTCGTCTTGGATGGTCCGTTTGATTTGATGACGTCCCTGGGGGAGGAGGGTCAGAAAATGAAAGGGCCATCAGCCATCTGTAAGGATACCCCAAGTTAAAGGGGTAAGGCAAGGAAAAAGACAAATCTTGGGTCGTGTCTTCGTTTGGGGTGGTCCTCGCTTACGCTTCGGGTTGGTGTGCATACCAACCCGAAGCGTAAGCTGTGACCCCGCGCCTTTTGACCGTCGATCTGATCGGCACCCACACCAACTCGGCCACGGCGGTGGACAGCATCACGCTCGACTTGAATACCCGCAAGCTAAGGCACGAGACGCCTGCGTTCGTCCATCCGGTGATCGGCGAAAAAGAGAAGTTCAAGGCCGAGTAGCCCAAGCGTTGCAGCCTTTTCGGAGAGGTCGTTTGATAAACGGTGGCGGCAAGGCGAGCGGC
>JBBRLG010000354.1:0-8006 GCA_038231495.1 Gemmatales bacterium
CGGCCTTGGGCGGGGGGAACAGGTGTTCGACGTTGTCCCATTGCAGGTCGGTCAAGTCGGTCGGGTAGGGTTTTCGGTTCATGCAGCTGAACTACGGACCGCCGCCAGCTGCGACAAGGCGACTTTTTAAACACCCTCTGATGGTCCGTATGGGCTATTTTTGTTGTAAATTGTTGATCGAAAGTGGCGGAAGACGCTCGACAACGGCACAATTGTCTTGAATTACGACGTAAGTGGCCTTGTTGTTACGGCCTACAACCCGACTGCTGAGCCCTATGCCATCGGTGAAGTGGTTAAACTTCAAGTTGAGGTACGCGCTTACCAGACCAAAAACGGCCCCCGATATAGCTTGATCTTACCCGGTGCGGTTGAAGGGGAGTTCTGAGCGTAAGGGCGTTGACAAGGTTGGCGAGGGTCGAGATTGGCGAGGGTCGATTGTGGCCTGTCATGGATGCGTAAGTGATGATCAGCAAAGGTGTTGCTTTAACCACTTACAAAGGGTTACCGCGAGGGAGGGGGGCACCCTCGCCAAATGTGATTGGCGTGGCTTACATCGATAAGCATCCATCGACAGAGCCGTACTCGGCACCATTTGAGCGGCGCCGCAATAAAGTGTCTTGTCATCCGCCGCCAGGCAGGTGGAACCCTGTGGACCAGGAATGTATCGCCGCCGTGGTTGGACCCGCGCAACACGACGCCGTTCGTGGTGGCGTCGTCGAAGAAGCGGCCGACGGCGGCGTAGTACACGGAAGCCGGGGCAAAGCCGGTGATGAGTTGGTAAGCCTGACCGGCCACGGTGGCGGTGTTCTTCTCCACGTTCGGCGTAGCGGCCCCGCCGAAGTTGCTGACCACGATCCGGTTGTTGGGGCCTGGCCCGCCCACGACCGTCAGGGTGCCGGCGACGCCGAGCAGGTCGCCGTTGTTGGTCGAACCGCCCCTACTGCTGTCGGCGTCCGAGGAGACGTTGAAGGTGTCGTTGTTGCCGTTGCCCTGTACGAACGTGGTGTTGCCGCCGCCCAGCGTCGAACGCAGATTGATCGTGTTATCGCCGGTGTTGGCGAGCCGGAACAGCACGCCGTCGTTCGTGGCCCCGTCGGTAAACTTGCCGCCGGTGGCCGTGTAGGAAAGCGCCGCCGGGGCGAAACCGGTGACCTGTTGGTACGCCGTGCCGCCGACCGTGGCCGGGCCTTGGATTACGTACGGATTGGTCGGGCCGGCAAGGTTGCTGACGATCAACCGGCTGGCGGCACCGGCCCCGGCGTCGATGAGCAGCGGGCCGACGATGCCGAGCAGGTTGCCGCTGTTGGTCAGCACGCCGCCAATGCTGGTGGCGTCCGAGGAGACGTTGAAGGTGTTGTTGCCGCCGTTGCCCTTGATCGTGGTGGTCGTGCCGGCCGCGGTACTCTGGACGTTCAGATGCACGTCGCCCGAGCCGAGACGGAGGTTGAGTTGATCGACGTTGTAGTAGTTGATGCCGAAGGCCAGGCCGCCGATGGGGCCGTTGTCGTGGACGCGCGACGAGACGGTCACGCTGCCGGCACTGCCGTCCGCCCGCAACAGGCTCGAAGTTGCGACGGCCACGGCGATGGTCTTATCGGCGCGGTAGACGCCCTGGAACACGACCTCGTAGACGTTGGCCGCGACCTGGTAGACGGCCACGTTCTGGGTGTGCGGCAACTCCAGGGTCGAGTTGTTCGGGTCCAGGATCGGTTGCAGGGCGGCGACAAGGCAGGGTAAACGTCCCCGTGGTGCCGTCAAAGCCGTCGATCGTCTCCGACTGGCCCGCGGCCGGGCCGCTGGTGACTTGCAGCAACATGCCCGCCAAGTTGATCGGATTGTCACCCAGGCCCACCAGCGGGAAGGACTTCGAGCCGCCCGTTGGAGGTCACGACGAACTGGTCGCCGAACTCCGTGCCGATGATGACCAGCTTGTTGAAGCTGCCGGTGCCGCCGTCGATGGGGACCGGGGCCGTCGCCTCGTAGGAGCTGACGTTCGAGCCGAGGCCGCCGTTGACGTTGACGATGCGTTGCTTGGCCTTTTGCGGGTCGAGTTTCACGAACGACCGGATCACGAAGGTGTTGTTGCCGCCGCCGCCGTTGAGCGACAAAGACGCCTGGTTGTTGTAGCCGATGTAGCTGTCGGTGCCCGTGCCGCCGTTGATCGTGGTCGGGGCGCTGATGCCGTTGCTGAGGTAGCCGCGGCTCGTCAGCGTGGTGTCGAACTGGTCGGCCGTCGGCAGGTTGGCGTTGGCCAACCGCGGCGACTGGAACACCTGGCCGACCTGGAACGCGTTGTTGCCCGTGCCGCCGTTGATCGTCGTCGGCACCGTGGTGTCGTCGAGGTAGAAGTGGTCGTTGCCGCCGTTGAGCGCCAGGCCGCCGTTGATGAAGGCGTCGTAGTTGATGCGTTGCGCGTCGCCGGTCAGCGGGCCACTGGCATCGTGGCTCAGTGAAGCCACCATATTGCGGCGCAGCAGGTAGGTGTCGCTCGTGTCGCTGCCGAAGATCGTGAGTGTGTTGATGCCCAGGGTCGCGCCGTTCGTGAGGATCGGCACGTTGGTGATGTTCACCAGGGCGTCGCCCTGGCCCGCCGGGTTGTTGCCGCCGAGGGCGATGACGTACTTGTAAGAGCCGCTGTTGCCGATCAGGTTGAGGACCGATGTCAGGTAGGTAACGTCCACCGTGGCCGGCCCGGCCAGCGGTTGGGCCAACGTCAACGTCGTGCCGCTGACCGTGAAGGCCGTGGTCGGAACCCCGTTAATCAGCACGCGCGTGAACGGCGCACTCGTCGGCGTCCGGGCCAGCGTGAATTGCCGGGTCGAAGCGCCGGCTGCCACCGCGAACGTTTCCGTCGCCGTCTTGCCGACGCCGTTCACGCCGGTTTGGACGCCGACGAGATTGCCGTTGGCGTCGTAGGTGCCGTCGTAGGTGACGCGGAGGACGTCGTTGCCGTTGCCGGCGTTGATTGTCGTGAAGCCGCTGCTGTCGCGGACGTTGACCACGTCGTTCGTGGCCGGCGACTGGAGCAGGCCGATGCGCAGCTCGTCGATGACGGCACCCACCTCGCGCATCAACACGCGGATAGTGTAGGTCTGGGCGTTCAGGAACCAGCGCCCGGAGTTGTACTCTGCACCTTGTTCCCGGCCGAGGCGGTGCCGGGGTTGGCCGGCTGTTCGGCCAGCGTCACGCGGTGGCACGTCTGATTCGCCTGGATCGGGTCGGCGCTCGTGTAGTAGGCCGCTTCGCCACCAACGTACAGCACCGGCTCGTTACCCAGGTAGAGCCGCGGGTCCGCGGCCGTATAGGTCGCCGGCACCCACTGCTTCTGCGTGGTGTCGAAGCGATAGACAAGCTCTCCGCGGCGGTGGAACTTCGGGTTGCCTTGACTGTCCACGATTGTGGCGGCGACGAACAGGACCATCTTCCCCGCGGCGTCCAGGACCAGGCCGTTGTTCGCATCGACGACCGGCTTGTTTATCGTCAGCGGTTCGTCGCCGAAGTAGAACTGGAAGTCGCCGTCCGCGTGGCGCGCCGCCTTCTGGATCACCACCTTGACGATCACCGCTTCGTTAATCGCGGCGGTCGGGAACAGGGCGATCCGGTGACTGTTGACCACCTGAACCTGGGCACCTGTCAGGCTGAAGGCGTTGCTGCCGTGGGCCGTCGCGCCGTTCGGGTTGGCCGCGTTCAACTCGGGAGCGTCGAACACCGTGACGCTGATAATGTCGCCGGGCAGGAGGGTCAGCGTCCCCAGGTTTACGGTCGTGCCGGCGGTCAGGGCGTTCAGACTGACGGTCAGGGGCGTGTAGGCCGTGCCGACGTCAACCGCCGTACCGGTCTGGTCGATGACCTGGTAGATCGGCTGGCGGCAGTTGTGAATCGCGCCCTGGCCGGGCAGTGCGAGGAAGGCGCTGCCGTCGCCGTTGGTGACCGGGTGGCCGTTTTCATCGACGATCTGCTCGCCGCCGAGGAAGCGCACGTTGTCGCCGTTCTGGTGGACCACGGGGTCGCCGGCAAAGTGCAGCACGGGGTCGCCCGCCTTGTGCGCGACCGGCACCTGCGTCGGGCCGAGCAGCGGTTGACGGGTGAACAGGTCCAGCACAGGTTCGCCGCCCTGGTAAAGCAGCGGTGCGCCGGTGAACGGATCGAGTACCGGTTCGCCGCCGAAGTAGCTCTTGGCGTCGGGCGCGTTGGCCCCGCCGTGGAACGTCTGCTTGAGGACCGTGTGGACCTGCACGTTGGCGGCCGACGCCTCGTTCTTGAGCTGGAAGGCGGCCCCGAGGGTGAGCGTCAAGCCGTTCGTGCCGATGCCGGCGATCGTGTAGGTGCTGTCGTTCTTCGCTACGTCGTTACCGCCGCCGCCCTGCAGGGTGATCGGCGCGCGCGGGCCTCCTGGACGTTGAACGTGTCATTGCCCGCGCCGCCCTCGACCGCCACGTTCATCGGCGCGAGCAAACCCTTGAGGGCGGCGGGCGTGGTCGCCACGGTGAAGTGGTTGTTGCCCTGGGGCAGGCGGACGTCCAGGTTCTGGACGCCGGACATCTCGACGCCGAAGAACGGCACCGTGTTCGGGTCGATGCCGGTGCCCAGGCCGAACCCTTCGAGACTGTAGTAAACGTCCTGAATCTGGCGGCCGTTCGGCCCGAGCGCCGGCTTGAACACGCCCTTGCCGTCCGCACCCTGGCCGACCTTCTGGACCCGGCCGATCGAGCGGGCGACCAGCGTGCCGGTCGTGACCGTGCCGGTCTCGTCGTGGACGACGAGGGTGTTGGTGCCCGGCCCGCCGATGATCTTCACCGGGGCGTTCATCAGGTAGCCGTAGCGGTTCGACCCGGTGCCGCCGAACACGGTGGCCAGGTTGGTGATCCGCTGCGAATTGGTCGAGTCCTCGCGCAGCACGAGGAAGGTCTTGAGCAGGAAGCGGCTGTCGCCGGCCCCGCCGTGCAGGTAGAGCATGCCGCGATTGTGATCGACCTCGAAGCGGCTGTTGCCCAAACCGCCCAGGATGAAGCGCGGGTCGCTGTTGCCGTTGGTCATGTTGTCCGTGTCGGCCACGGGCACGCCGTCGGGGAATTCCAGGGTACGGTTGCCGGGGTCGGGCTTGAGCGGCACCGTCCCGACCACGGCGTTGTCGTCGCCCGAGCCGAAGTTGACGACGGTCAGGGCGGCGGTGTCGTTGGACAACAGGTTGTCGTTGCCGCCGAAGGTGTTGACCGTCAACCGTTGCACGCCGCGGTAGGTGATGGTGTCGTGGTGGACGTCGGCCGGGTCGCCGAACAGGATGGTGCCGACCCGCGCCGCGCCGGAGCCGGCCGCGTTGAGCGTGAAGTTGTCGGCGCGGTCCGTGCCGTCAACGATCAACTCGTTGGAACCCTGGCCGGAATTGCTCTGCACGACGTTGAAGACGGCCCTGGTCTGGCCGGTGGCGTTGATGAGGTAATGCTCGACGAACTTGTCGGCCGTGTTGCCCTTGTTGTCCAGGTTGACGGTCTCGGTCCAAGGCGTCACCGCGATGGGCGTGCCGCCGACGTAGACGACGCCGTCCTTGCTGCCGACGACGAGCGTGTTGTTGCCCAGGCCGCCGTTGAGGTTCGCGGTCGCGAACAGGTTGGTGACGTCCTCGACGATGGCACCGGCGGCGTAGGGGTCGCCCAGGTTCGGTGTCGTGAAATTCGGCAGCGGCGAGGCCGTTAGCCGCTGCGCCAGGGCCGCCTCGGTCTCCGGCCCGCTCGTGGCGTACGCCCCGCCGTTTGTGCCCAGGATGGTGCCGATGACGAGCTTATTGCCGAACAGCGACATGTCGGCGTTGTGGGTTTCGATCAGGATGTTGTTGCTGGTCGGGCTGATGAAGGTATCGAAGCCCGCGCCGCCGGTGAACGTGACCTGGCCCTGGCCGCCTTCGAGGATTTCGCCGGTCGGCCCGCCGATCAGCGAGGCGTTGCCCGCCCCGGAAATCAGGTGCAAGTTGGTCGGGTTCGGCGAACCCCCAGGCCGCTGGCGTCCAGCGTGTCGCCGCCGCCGGCCCCGTCGATGGTCAGGGTATCGCCCTTGGCTTGCAGGCTGTTGCCGATGAAGAACGTCGTCACGCCCTCGTCGAGTACCTGGATCTGTTGATTCAGGTTGTTGGTGCCGGGGTTCACGCCGGAAACGATGAAGTGGTCGAACCCGGCCGTCCCCTGAAGGGTGATGGCGTTGGCCGTGGTGGTGGGGAATACGCTCAGCGTCGGCACACTGACGCCGGCCGCGTTGTTCGTGGGCGTGCCCTGCACGATCAACTGGCCCAGGTTGAGCTTCACTGTGCCGACGCCGGAGCCGTTCAAGGGGGCCACGGTGATGTGGTCGGTGCCCGGCCCGGCGTTGAAATCCAGTTCCGTGACGCTGTTGCCCCGCAGGGAGGCGTAGGGCGTCGTGCCGTGGCACCGGGCGGCCCGTGCGCGCGATGGGTCCGACGGTGAAGCCGACGCCGAGGCTGCCGAACGAGATGCCGAACAGCCGGGCGCTGACCGTGGCGCTGCCCGAGGCGGTAAAGGCCACATCGTCGAGGCGGATGTCGATGTCGAAATTGCCGACGATGCCGAAGTCGCTGGTGCCCAGCGTCAGGCTGCCGTTCAGGTGGATGTGGAACGTGCCTTCCGAGCTAAGCCAGCCCGCCGCGCCGAGCGTCGCGATGCCGAAGAAGCTCATGCTGGCGTGGAAGTCGATGACCCACTGGCCCATGCCGAGGGTGAAGACCGTGCCGTCGCTCACCACGACCCGGCCGCCGCCGACCTGGATGGTGAAGGAGGCGTCGAAGCTGAGGATTTCCAGGACCTTGACCTGCCCGGTCAGGGCGTTGGCGATCATCAGGTTCGCCTGGATGCTGGCGACGATGTAGACCGATGGGCTGGCGTTCGGGTCCTGGGTGCCGTCGAGCTGGGGCTTGCCGGCGAAGATGCTGATCGTCGTCGGGTCGCCGGGGTTCAAGAGCGGCAGGAACGCCTGCGGGATGATGAAGGTCTGTCCTGGAAGGTCGTGTTGAAGACGACCGTCACCTTGCCGGAGGCGGAGAACAGGTTGCCGATGTTGGGCAGGCCGATGTCCGCCGAGGAGCCGATCGCGAACCGTCCGGCAACGCCCGGACTCTGGCCCGCCCCGACGCCGGTGACGATGATCAGCAGGCCGCTCGCCTGGCCGTAGACGAGCTTGGAGCTGCCCGCGCCGAACGACAGCGAGGCGGTGGCGTAAATCTCGAAGACCGTCGGGTCGATCTTGAGGTGGAAGCCGCCGTTCAGGTTGAGCAAGTCGGTGGTCGTGCCCGGCGGGCGCACGCGGAGCTGCCCGACCAGTTGCAGGGTGAAGTTCTGCTTGGGCAGGTTGAAGGTCTGCGTCAGGTTGCCGCCGTTGGGTCCGATGCCCTTGAGGGTCAAGGTCTCGGTCTTCGGGTAGTCGGTGGTGTTGATCTGCAGCGTGCCGCTGGCGTCGAGGAAGATGCCGTACTGCTCGAGCACCTTGAAATTGGTCCCCAACGTGGCCACGCCCCAGAACTGCGGGGCGTTGCTCAGCGTGTTGCTGGTGTCGAGGATGAAACGGCCGGCGGTCGCGCCGACCGTGCCGAGCTTAACGATCGACAGCTGGCCGTCGAAGCTCAGCGTGAAGACCTTGCGGACGCTGTCGATTTCCAGCATCGCCGCGGCTTCGAGGGAGAGCAACGGCGGGTGGGGCAAATCTTTCGGGGAGCGAAACGCTTGCTGCCCTCGCCCCCGAGGTGCGCGGCGAGCCATTCACCGACGGTGGCAGCTTTTTCGCGTGCGCCAGCGTCCGCTGGCGCACGCGAACGACACCCGGTTTTCCTTTGGCGAGGGTCGGCCTTGTTCGTGGCGAGGGTCGAGATTGGCGAGGGTCGATCGGGGGGACTTTCTCAAAGGCGGTGTACATAGCGGTGTACAACAGCGGACAGTTGGCTCGGCGCTCGTCGGCGCAGGTGGGCGCCGCAAAAGACGCTACACCAATACCTTACGCCAGCGCCG
>JBBRLG010000355.1:0-8000 GCA_038231495.1 Gemmatales bacterium
GTGAACACCTGCTCGCGCCAAGTGGCGCCCTCTTCGCGCAGCGCCGCTTCCAGCCGTTCTTCGGACAGCACGTCGGCGAAGGTGGAGGCGTCGGCCTGGGCGAATTGGGCGCGGAGGGTTTCGATCTGGCGGCGGCGCGAACGTCGGTTAGAATGGCGCATCGGAGACCTCCTTGTCGGGGGTAGGTTGAAGTACCCGTATTCTCAGACGAAGGAGGTCTCCGTGTCTATACCGTTTCTGGACTTCGGGTTACGGCTCCAGGAAGTGCCATTCGTGTCAGGAACCTTAAAATTTGGCGTCAACGGCAGCGTGAGGGTCTGCGCCGACGACGGCCTGGGTTCCGCCGGGTTCGGCGTCCCCTGGGGCCAAAAACGCGGCTGGACCAACGCCTTCAACCCCAACAGCTTCAACGGTTCGGGCATGATGGATAGCCAGTTGCCCTACTTGCTCCAGGTCGACGGACTCACCAATAACAAGGTCGTCGCGGTGACCAGCGCCACCAACGCCCGCTACTTCGACCTCGTGAACGGCGTCTACGTCCCCCACTTTTATGTCCAGGACAAGCTCGTCTACGACGCCGTCGCCGGTGAGTTCGTCCTGACCGACACCAAGGGCGACCAGATCCGCTTCTACGACTTCACCGGCAGCCTCCTGCCGCAGCAAGGCCAGTTCAAGAGCTTCACCGATCCGGACGGCCACGCCACCACCGGCTTCACCACCACCCTCCGCGCGGACGGCAAGCCGGACCACACGCAGCGCTGATGGACATCATTATGCCCGAAATGGACGGCATCGACACGATGCGTGAGATTCGCAAGATCCCGGAGTTGAAGGCGTTGCCGATCATCGCGGTGACGGCCAAGGCGATGAAGGGCGACCGCGAGAAGTGCATCGAGGCGGGGGCGTGGGACTACCTGTCCAAGCCGGTGGACACCGAGCAGATGCTGGCCGTGCTGCGGGCGTGGCTGTATCGTTAAATGATGAATGATGAATGATGAATGATGAATCAAAAGCAACTGCTTGGTATTGATTCATCATTCATCATTCATCATTCATCATTCCAATACGCGGGGGGATCCGGTGAGCGCCGACAAGATCAACATCCTGGTAGTCGATGACCTGCCGGAAAAGCTGCTCGTCATCCAGTCCGTGCTGGACGAGTTGGGGCAGAACGTCGTCACCGCCCGCTCCGGCGAGGAGGCGCTGCGCTGCGTCCTCGAACAGGAGTTCGCCGTCGTCCTCCTCGACGTGTACATGCCGGGGGGCATGGACGGCCTGGAAACCGCCGCCCTGATCCGCAGCCGGCGGAAGTCGGCCCACGTGCCGATCATCTTCATCACCGCCTTCACCGACGAGACCCACACGGCGCGCGGCTACTCGCTCGGCGCGGTGGATTACATCTATGCGCCGGTCGTGCCGGACATCCTGCGCTCCAAGGTGCGCGTCTTCGTCGAGCTGTTCCGCATGACGCAGCAGGTGCGGCAGCAGGCGGACGAGCGCGTGGCCCTGGCGCGGGAGCAGGCGGCCCGCGCGGCGGCGGAAGAAGCCAACCGCCGCTCGAACTTCCTGGCCGAGGCCAGCAAGGTGCTGGCCAGCTCACTCGACTACGAGGCAACGCTGCGCGGCCTGCTCCGCCTGGCCGTCCCCTACCTCGCCGACCTGGGCGCGATCGCCCTCACCGACGACCAGGGGCAGGTACGGCAAACGGAACTGGCCTGGGTCGATGGGGCGAACACGCCAAACACGCGCGCGATCGCCGCGCCGGAAGGGCTGCATCCGAACCTTGCCGCGGCGCTGCGCCGCGCCCTGGACACTGCGGAATCCGAGTGCCTGCCCGACGTGGCGACGGACGGCGGGGCGGGGCGCGAATGGGAAGCGCTCGACCGTGAGAGGGTCGGTTCGGAGCCGGTGCCCGACTTCGGCCTGCGCTCGGTCGTCGTCACGCCGCTGGTGGCGCGCGGGCGCGTGCTGGGGGCGCTGGCCCTGGCCATGGGGCCGTCAGGCCGCCGCTACAGCCCGTTCGACCGGGCACTGGCCGAGGACGTCGCCGGCCGGGCCGCCATCGCCATCGACAACGCGCGGCTGTACCGCGAGGTGCAGGAAGCCGACCGCCGCAAGAACGAATTCCTGTCCATGCTCGCCCACGAGTTGCGCAACCCCCTGGCCCCGATCCGCAACGCCGTCCAGCTGCTGCGTATGCGCGGCGACAACGAGCCGGAGTTGAACGCGATCCGCGACTTGATCGACCGCCAGGTGCAGCAGCTCGTTCGCCTGGTGGACGACCTGCTCGACATCTCGCGCATCACCCGCGGCAAGATCCGCCTGCAAACCGAGCCGGTGGAGGTGGCCACGGCCATCGCCCGTGCCGTCGAGACGAGCAAGCCGCTGATCGACGCCCGCAGGCACGAGCTGACCGTGACGCTGCCGACCGAGCCGCTGTGGGTGCTCGCCGACCCGGTACGGTTGGGGCAAGTGCTCGGGAATCTCTTGAACAACGCGGCGAAATACACGGAGGAAGGCGGCCGCATTTGGCTGACGGCCGCGCGCGCGGGCGGCGAAGTGGTCCTGCGCGTGCGCGACACCGGCGTCGGCATCGCCCCGGACATGCTGAACTCCGTCTTCGACCTGTTCACCCAGGCGGAGAAATCGCTGGACCGTTCGCAGGGCGGCCTGGGCATCGGCCTGACGCTGGTGCGCCGCCTGGTCGAGATGCACGGCGGCCGCGTCCAGGTCTTCAGCGCCGGCCCGAACCAGGGGAGCGAGTTTACCGTGCGGCTGCCCGTAGTGGCGGTGGACGAACCGCCGCACGCGCCGACCAACGGCACTGCCAACGGCCTGAACGCCGCCAACTGTCGGGTGCTGGTGGTGGACGACAACCTGGACGCCGCCGACAGCCTGGCGTTGTTGCTGCGCGTGGAGGGACACGAGGTGCAAGTCTGCCACGACGGCCCGGAGGCGCTGGCGGCCGTCGATCGCTTTCACCCGGAAGTCGTGCTGCTGGACATCGGCCTGCCGGGGATGGACGGCTATGAGGTGGCCCGCCGGTTACGCGGCCGGTCCGAGACGGAAGCGGCCCTGCTGGTGGCGCTGACCGGCTACGGGCAGGAAGAGGACGTGCGTCGTTCGCTGGACGCGGGCTTCGACCACCATTTCGTCAAGCCCGCCGACCTCGCGGCCCTGTCCGCGCTGTTCGCGTCGGTGCGCGCGACGCCGTGAGGGAGTTGGCAACCACTCAACGAATCCCCAGCGACCGGCGCGCCTCGGCGAGCGGGACTGTCCGACCTTGCCGTGAATCGCTTAGGCCCGCTTCAATTGCCTGACGAACGTAAAGGCTGCTGCTGGTGGTTCGCCCGGCAACCCCCTATAAATCCTGTAGTACCCCAGCGCACCGAGACGGGAGGTGGTCCGTGGACTTTACCAACCAACCCAGGCCGACGCAGACGCACATCACCGACCAACCGGCACCGCAACCGCTGCATCCGGCCGCCCTGCCGCCGCGCTCCGTGCGCACCCGCACCGATGTCCTCGGCTACCTCCTGCTCGTCCTCGGCGTCGGCGTCCTGACGGTCGTGATGGCGCTCGTCGGCGGCTGGCCGTTGGTGTCGATCGCCGCCTTCGTGACCGGCCTGGGCGCGATCCATTACTGGACCTGGGGCCGAAGTTTCAGCCGTAAGGTTGCCGGGGAACAGGCCGCGGATTTTCGACGGCAACTGAACGTCGATCCGAACACTCTTTCCGAAACCGAACGGCCGCGACACTACTGACAACGACGCCCAACCTTTCCCGGCCGCGGCCTTTCAATACCGCGCCCGTCAGGGAGTCTCCCCATGCGAGCGATGGCATTTGCCCAGCCCGGCGGTGCGGACGTGCTGCAACTGATGGACTTGCCGGTGCCGACGCCGGAGGACGACGAAGTGCTCGTCCAGGTCAAGGCGTGCGGCCTGAACCACCTCGACGTGTGGGTGCGCAAGGGGCTGCCGACGAAAATACCCATGCCGCACATCGGCGGCTGCGAGCCGGCCGGCGTCGTGGCCGAGGTGGGTAAGAAAGTACGCGGCCTCACGGTCGGCCAGCGCGTCCTGGTCTCCCCCGGCCAGGCCGACCGCGACTCGGACCTCGTCAATCAAAACCTCGACAACCTGGACGAATCGTTCGTCATCCACGGCTACCAAACCCAGGGCGGCTTTGCGGAGTACACCAAGGCCAAGGCGTGCGACGTGCTGCCGATCAGCGAGGCGTGGTCGTTCGCGGAGTGGGCGGCGGTGCCGTTGACGTTCGTGACGGCGTGGAACATGCTCCACCACAAGGGCCGGGTCAAGGCCAACGACGAGGTCGTCGTCTTCGGCGCGTCGAGCGGCGTCGGCACGGCCGCGATCCAGATTGCGAAGACGGCCGGCGCGCACGTCCTGGCGGTGGCGGGGACCGACGCGAAGTTGTCGAAGGCCGAAGACCTCGGGGCGGACGTGCTAATCAACTACAACACGCAGGACGTGGCCAAGGAAGTGCGGCGGCACACGAAGGGTCACGGGGCCGACGTCGTGATCGAGCACGTCGGCGCGGCGGTGTGGCAGCAGGCGTTGCGCTGCCTGGCTCGTGACGGCCGGCTGGTGACGTGCGGCGCGACGACGGGCAGTAAGGTCGAGATCGACCTGCGGTTCTTCTTTTCTCTGCAACACAACATCCTGGGCGCCTACATGGGCACCCGGCACGAACTGATGCAGTGTCTGAAGTTGATCGAACGGCGGGTGTTGCGGCCGGTCGTCGATTCGGTGTTCCCGCTCGAAAAGCTGCGCGAGGCCCAGGAGCGCATGGAGCGCCGCGAGATGTTTGGCAAGATTGTGGTTACGCCTTAGCAAAGCAGTTAATGAAGATAACCCCGCTCCGCGGCGGCCAGGTCGAGGTGCAGCGTGGCCGCGTCGGCGACCAGAAGCGACAGCGGCGGCAATCGCGCCAGCGTCGAAAGCGTCTTGACGTAGCCCCGGCAAACGTCGCACAGCGCGGCCCGGCAACGCGACTCTTCGCCTTCCTGGTGCAAAAAACGCAACGTCTCGTGGTCGCGGTTGTCGCACAGCGGACACCATTGCCGGGCCGCGTCCCACGACGCCGCGCACAGCCCACAGCGTAGGTAACGCGACTGGTCCAGGCCGCGAAACTCGGCCAGCAACGGCCGGCACCCGCACGTCGGACATTCGCCCCGCCCCCAGCCGCCGCCCTCGCGCAGCGGCGCTAACGCCGTGTCCAACGCCGTGAACACGGGGAACAGCGTGTAGCGCACCAGCGCCGCCGCCAGGTCGGGGTGTAAATTCAACTCCGCGGCGCGTTCTTGCACATAGCCCGCCTGGCCCGCCGTGACCGCCTCGACCAAGGCGGCAGGGTCGAATCGGCCCTTGCTCACGGCGGTTGCCAGCGCCGCCGCGGCACCGTCGGGTTGCAGCGTCTCCAGCGCGTCACACGCCCGACACCAGCGCCGCCGGAATGCTTTGGCATCGATTGCCAGCGGTTCGCCGCGCAGCAGCGGCACGCCGGCTATCAGTTTGGCGCGGGCTTGGTCCGCTGAAAGGGAAGGCGCGTGCGGATCGTCGGGCGTGGCCGCCAGGTCGGGCAGCAGCTCGCGGAGCCAGAGGACCGGGGCGCGAAAGGTCGGGCGTTCGGCTGCGAGTCGGTCCAGCTCGACGCGGGCCTCCTCGACCGTGGGCGGGGTCTTGCGCAGGCCGCCGAACCACCTACGCAGGAAGTTCTCGGCCACGGCCCCTCCCTTCCTTCGGCGGCGGTCGCAGTGCCTCGTCGAGCAAGTGTTCCACCCAGCCCGGCACGATCAAGGCCGTCCGCCACTCTTCCAACACCAGCGCCGCCATCGACCGCGTCGGCCCCGTCGGCGGACCTATTTCCTCGACGACTTCCATCAACACCGCCTCGACCTCGTCGGGGTCCGGGTCGCGCGCGACCAGTGCGGACAGGACGCGGCGCTTGAGGTCGAGGCCGGCGCGGTCGGCCTGCTGGTCGCGGGCGCGTTGCCGCGGCAGGGCGTCACCGGACGCCAGCAACAGCACGGCGAAGTCGCGCGGCCGCAGCGGTTCGTCGCTCATGGCTGGCCCGGTTCGTCGTAAGGAAGCTTGGAGTGTGGCTGCACGTCGGGGCCACGGCGGTTGTTGATGTCGGCACCCGGCTGTCCCGGCTGGCGGTTGCCTTCCGGGCTGAAACCTGCCTGAATTGCCGGGCCACGCGCCAGCAGTTCCGGCGGCGTCGTCACCGCGCCGTAGCGCAGCAGCAGGCCGCCGACCAGCACGCACGCCGCAGCTGCCGGCACGCCCCAGGGCCGCCGGGAACCGACCATGACGTGGATCAGGAGCGGTGCCAGCACGCCCACGGCCAGCGTGCCGAACACCAGGATTTGACCGTGCATCGTCAGCAACACCGGCGTTAAGTTGTCGCCGAGCGACGCGGCGAACGCGCCCAGGACGATCAGTTCCAGCCCCAGAGCCAGCGGCTCCGCGCCGCCGAGCCGTTCGCGCGCCGCCTCCGTGCCGAGATTCTTCCACCAGGCGATGAGCGTTATCGCCGCCAGGCTAGTCGAGGCTGCCGACGCCAGGAACAAGGGTGCCAGCCAGGTCGTATCGCTCCACATCGGCTGGTTAGTGGCGGTCAGCAGCGCGCCGGTGTACGACGCGACGAAGAAACCCGAAACGCAGCCGATGATATGCAGAACGAGGTGCGGCCACCGTTGCAGCAGCAAGCGGCCCGGCAAGCGGTTCGGCCACATTGAGGCGACGAACGACGCGCAGGTGCAAGCGCCGAAGACCGCCAGCCCCCAGGACCCGGCCGACATCGGCGACCAGTATTTGAACATCGGCGCATGGACCGCCAGCCGCCAGCCCGCGCCGCTGAACGGGAACCCCTCGGCGAAGGCTTCTTTCGTGACCTCGGACTTGAGCATCATGTGCCAGAAGCGGTCGGGTCGGTCCAGGTCCGCGATCAGGAACACGGTGCAGAGCATGACGAGCGGGAACGCGATCAGGTAGGCAATTCGCGCCATTGTCCGATCTTCCTTGGAGCCGAACCACTCCAGAAGGATGGCAAGGAAGTACGACCCGGCCGCGATGCCGCCGAGGTAGAAGTAGGCGATGATCCAGAAGCCCCAATCCGGATTGGCTACCCAGAAGTTCATGACGCACCCCCTTCGGATGGGGGCGCATTCGTACTACTGTCAGCCGACTCCGTGGTGCGAAGTCTAAAGCGGAAGAGAACGCCAAGTGCTACCAACAGGCCGGTAAAGACACTCCAAAACAGCGACCGCGGCACGCCCTGGCTCGGCACCTTCGGGTTGGACGGCAAACCATAAACCTCCGGCGCGTCCATCAGCAGGTAGAACGAATTCAAACCGCCCAATATCTTGTCGTCGGCACCGTAGAGCCGGGCCTGGGTCTGCCCCAGCTTGTGCAACTGCGTCACCCGTGCCTTGGCTTCCTGCTTCATCTGCCGCAACGGACCAAAGCGAATCGACTTGGTCGGGCACGCCTGGGCGCAGGCCGGCGGCAGGCCTTGCTTGAGGCGGTCGTAACAGAACGTGCATTTCTGCGCGACGTGGCTGCGCTCACTCATGTGGATGACGCCGAACGGGCAGGCCGACACGCAGTCGCGGCAGCCGTTGCAGGCCGGCTCGTTGATGTACACCGTGTCGAACTCGGTGCGCAGGATCGCGTTCGTCGGGCACACTTCCAGACAGGGGGCGTGGGCGCAGTGCTTGCAAACGTCGGACATCATCAGCCACGCGGCCGAGGTGCGGTCGGCGTTGATCTGCTCGATGAACTTGACGTGCCGCCAGTTCACGTCGGAGAAGCTGCGCGTGTTGTCGTAACTGTCGCCGCTGAGGACGGGCAACTCCTGGCGCTTGCCCTGAAAGCCCTCGGCGGGCAGGTCGTTCCACTGGTGGCAGGCCACCTGGCACGCCTTGCAGCCGATGCACACGGTCGTATCGGTGTAGAAGCCTACGGGTTCAGCCA
>JBBRLG010000356.1:0-7993 GCA_038231495.1 Gemmatales bacterium
AAACCAAAGAAAGCGGCGGCAAAGCGCCGCACTCCAAAAAGGTGTTAGCCAATTTATTCACAAGCTCTCCGCCTGGGAACGAAGCTTATAGCTGCTCTTCTTCCTGTTTCGCCGGTGCATCCTTCGCTTTCCGCGACCCCTTCCTTTTCGCACCGCCCTCCGGAGCGGCGAGTTCCTTGGCCTGGGGCAAATCACGCAAGCTATTGAGACCGAAGCATTGCAGGAATTTCCGCGTCGTGCCGTAAAGCACCGGCCGGCCCAGCGATTCCTCGCGGCCCGCGATGCGCAGCAATCCTTTTTCCATCAGCTGGCGCAACACTTCGCTACATTGCACGCCGCGGATCGCCTCAACCTCGGCGCGACCAATCGGCTGGCGGTAGGCCACGATTGCCAGGGTTTCGCGGGCGGTCGGCGTGATCTTCAAATCGACGTTCAGCCGCCGCACGCGCAGCAGCCACGGGTGAAAGTCCGGCCGCGTCAGCAGCTGGTAGCCGCCAGCCAGTTCCTCGACTTGAAAGGCACTGCCGTCCTTTTCGTACATTGCTCGCAAGCGCTCCACCTGCATTCGCGCCGCCGCGGCGTCAGGCAGGTCGGCGACCACGGCCAGGCGACGCGGCGTCAGCGGGTCGTCCGCGGCCAGCAGCGCGGCCTCGACGCGCGCCAGCACGGCGTCGCGGCCCAGTTCGCCCGCGCCGGCGTCCTCGCGCCGCGCGTCGTCAATCATGCGGTAGACCGCCGGCAGCGAGCGGTTGCGCGGCAACCCCGACGGACGCAGCGGCGACCAGGCACGTTGCAGGAGAGAATTCATCGACATCGCGGGCCTTCCCAGAAGATATCTGCTTGCCATCGTTCACAGTGCGTCATAGAGTAACGCCCATTAGGCCAGTCGCACAATACGTTCCCGCGCTAGCGCCGGAGGACTTCGACCCGTGGTGACGGACTTCTTGACGAAGACACTGGGCCTCTCCCGCGACGTCGCCGACGCCCTCCTCGTTTTCGTGGCCGTGAACATCCTGCTCTGCTTCGTGGCCGTCTCTGCCATCTTCTTCATCTGGCTCGAGCGCAAGGTCGCCGGCCGCATCCAGGACCGCCTCGGCCCCACGCGCGTCGGCGGCAAGTTCGGTTGGCTTCAGACCATTGCCGACGGCATTAAACTGCTCGTCAAGGAAGACCTCATCCCCGGCGAAGCCGACCAGATGCTCTTCCGCCTCGGACCCTACATCGCCTTTTGCGGCTCGTTCCTGGCGTTCATCGCCCTGCCCTTCGCCGACGGCTGGGTCGCCAAGCCGCTGAGCATCGGCGTCTTTTTCATGCTTGCCGTCATGTCCACGGAGGTATTCGGCATCATCCTCGCCGGCTACGGGTCCGGCAGCAAATGGGCGCTGTTCGGCGGCATGCGCGAAGCGGCCCAAATGGTTAGCTACGAGGTGCCGATGGCGCTGTGCGTCATTGTGCCCGTCATCGTAGCCGGCAGCATGGACCTGAATTTCATCGCGAAACAACAGGACTGGTTTTGGAAGTGGTATCTATTCCACGACCCATTCACGTTCTGCGCCTTCTGGACTTACTTCACCTGCGCCACCGCCCAGTGCAAGCGTGCCCCGTTCGACCTCGCCGAGGCCGAGAGCGAGTTGGTGGCCGGCTTTCACACCGAATACAGCGGTCTGCGGTGGTCGTTCTTCTTCATGGCGGAGTACGCCGCGATGTTTGCCGTCAGCGGCATCGCGGTGAACTTGTTTCTGGGCGGCTGGAACATCGGCTTTCTGCCCAACTCGGTGCAGGTCCAGTTGGGCATCTTTGCCAACCTGCTCGGCGTTGCCATCTTCATCCTCAAGGCGTGGGGTCTGGTCTTCGTCATGATGTGGGTGCGCTGGACGCTGCCGCGGCTGCGCATCGACCAGGTGATGATGACGTGTTTGAAATACCTGCTGCCGATCGGGTGCGCCCTGCTACTAGGCGTCGCCGTTTGGCAGGCGTTCGTGCCGGTGCTGGCCGTGCAGATCGTCGGTTACTTGCTGTGCGGCGTGTTTGTCGGGGGCTTGGGCTGGGTGGTGTTCACCCTGTTTGCCGCCTCGACCAAACTGCCAGGGCCGGGAGTGCCGAACTTGTGGACGCCATCCGGCTCCGCGAAACAGGACCTGGCCCAAACCTGAAATAGACCTTGAAGCTGTCGCGCTAACCCGCCGAGGCGTACGCACCGATGGATTTCCTTTACCCAATCCTGTTCTGGTTGCTCGCCGCCCTCATCGGCGTCAGTGCCGTCGCGATGGTTGTCACGCAGAACATCGTCCGCGCGGCCACCTGGCTGCTGTTTACGCTGGCCGGCGTGGCAGGCATCTTTTTTCTGCTGAGCGCGGATTTCGTGGGCGCGACCCAGCTACTCGTCTACGTCGGCGGCACGCTCGTGCTGGTGGTTTTCGGCGTCATGCTTACCGCGCAAGGACCGTTCATCAACCTCAAGATTGCCGCGGGCGAGTGGGCCATCGCCGCCGTCGTGGGCATCGGCTTTTTCAGCCTCCTCGCTTTCACGCTCATCAACGCCAAGTTCGATTTCCCAGTTCCCGAACAGAGCCAGGTTGCGACAACTGCGCCACTGGCTGCGGGTGCTGCGGACGGCGACCCGTTGATCGGGGACAAGGGCACCGGGCACCGTTCGCTCGCGGCCAGCGTGGTGTTGGGCGAAGCGCTGCTTGGCTTTGAAAAGACCGCACCCGAGGCGGCCGTGACCGGGCCGAGGGATGTCATGGCGGTGCCGGCCCCTCTGCCGGGCATGCCGCCACCCTCATCCCGGCAGGCCCGGCTGGTGCCCGTCCTCAAGCGTCAGAAAATGGCCTACCTGCTGCCGTTTGAAATTGTCTCCGTCCATCTGCTGGTCGTCCTGATCGGGGCCGCCTACCTGGCCCGCTCCAAGCGTCGTCGGGGGGGTGCGTAATCATGGATGCCGTCGGCCTGACACCATTTCTGCTCCTGGGCGCGCTCCTGTTCGTCTGCGGCACACTGTGCATGGCCACCAAGCGCAACGCCATCGGCATCCTGATGGGCGTCGAGCTGGTTCTCAACGGCGCGACGGTCAACTTCGTCGCCTTTGCCTACTTCAACCCCGTGTTCGAGATCGAGGGCCAGATTTTCGCGCTGTTCGTCATCGTGCTTGCCGCCGCCGAGGCTGCGGTCGCCCTGGCCATTGTGCTGAACTTTTATAACAACCACTCGACCGTGGACGTGGACACCGCGGAGGAACTCAAAGGTTAAAGGCCATGCTCGATTTCCTCCAAAGCAACCCCGGCTACCTGTTCGTCCTGGCCACCTTGCTGCCGCTCGCCTCGTTCCTGCTGGTGCTGGTCGGCTTCGTCCTGTGGTGCGTCTTCCGCCCGTACCGCGAGACCGAGTACGGCGCGGTCCTGTACCACCTCTTCGGCGGCGACGCCCCCGGTCGCACGCCCGCCTACATGGCCCTGGCCGCCATCTTCCTCGCCTTCCTTTGTAGCGCCACCGGTTTCGGCCTCTATACCTCCGGCTTTTACCATCACGAAAAGGAACTGCAGGCCCAGGAACACGCGGTTGGACTCAAGCACGACGCGGTTCTACACGCGGTGGGCGAGGACAAGAAACACGACACCGAGAAGGAATTGGTCGAGGCCGAGGACGCCGTCACCGAAATCAAAGCCGCCTGGAAAAACAAGTGGACCGCGCGCTTCGACTGGATCAAGGTCCACCCGTCCGGCCAGAGCGACCCGGAACGCGGCACGATCATTCAACTCGGCTTTCGCATCGACAACCTTAACGCCCTCATGTTCGTGATGGTGACGTTCATCGCTACCCTCATCCACCTGTTCTCGATGGGCTACATGGCCGAGGAACTGGCACCGACCGTCGCCGACCACCAGGTTCATACGGAGGACGGCCACCTGCATCGCCGTGGCCGGTTCGGGCGATTCTTCCTGTACCTGTCGCTGTTCTGCTTCTCCATGCTGAACCTGATTCTGACGGACAACCCTTTTCAGATCTTCATCAGTTGGGAACTGGTCGGCATCTGCTCGTATCTATTAGTCGGGTTTTACTACGAACGGCAGAGTGCCTCGAACGCGGCCAACAAGGCGTTCATCGTCAACCGCGTGGGTGACGCCGGTTTCATTATCGGCCTCATCATCATCTGGACCTACGTCGGGTCGTTCAACTTCGAGGACGTGTTCCGCCAGATCCGCTCGCCGCAGGGTGATGCGCAAGGCATTTTGACGACCGGCGCGAAGTTCGTCCGGGTCAGCGCCGACGGCGAGGTCGCCAGTGGTAAGCAATCCCTGCACATCGACCCGAACGGCGACCGCGTCGTCCTGTTCCCGCGCGAAATCGTGCCGGAGCATTATCACGGCGTCTCGCCCGAACGCGGCGGTCACGTCGAGGTAGCTGACAGTCCAAAGAAGGACGAACACGGGTCGATGCCGTACTGGGTTCTCGTCGTCGCCGGTCTTGGCGTCTTCCTCGGCTGCGTGGGCAAGTCGGCGCAATTTCCGCTGCACGTCTGGTTGCCCGACGCGATGGAAGGCCCCACGCCGGTTAGCGCGCTCATCCACGCCGCGACGATGGTGGCGGCAGGCGTCTACCTCGTCGGCCGCTGTTTCCCGCTATTCACGCCCGAAGTGCTGCTGGTCATTGCCTACACCGGGGCTATCACCCTCTTCGTCGCGGCCACCGTCGCCGTCGTGATGACGGACATTAAGAAGGTGCTGGCCTACTCCACCGTCAGCCAACTCGGCTACATGATGCTGGCGCTGGGCGTCGGCGGCTGGTCGGCCGGCCTGTTCCACTTGATGACGCACGCCTTTTTCAAGGCGCTCCTGTTCCTCGGTTCCGGCAGCGTGATTTACGGCTGCCACCACGAGCAAGACATGCTCAAGATGGGCGGCTTGTGGCGCAAGATGCCGATCACGGCGTTCACCATGTTGGCCGGCGTCCTCGCCATTTCAGGCATCCCCACGTTTAGCGGTTGGTACAGCAAGGACGCGGTCCTGGCCGACGCCATCGGCTACGTCAGCGTCCACCGCGAACACACGCTGCTATTTCTGTTGCCGCTCGTTACGGCCGGCATCACGACGTTCTACATGTTCCGCATGTGGTTCCTTACGTTTGCTGGCAAACCGCGCGACCTGCACGTTTACGAACACGCCCACGAAACGCCGTGGACGATGACCGTGCCCCTGATCGCGCTGGGCATCCTGAGTTGGGTCGTCGCGTGGGGTGCGCGGTTTTGGGATGCCTCCCAAAGCTGGCTCGAACACGAAATTCACCACGCCCAACCGCTGGCCGTCGCGGCCAACTTTGCCCAGGAACAGAACAACGCCCGCAACCTCCACGACATGGTCGGCCTGCTCGCCCTGGGTGTCGTGGCCGTGGGTCTGGTCTTTGCGGCGCTCGTGTATTACTGGCGCGCCCTGAACGCCGGCGAAACGAAGGAACAGTTCGCGACGGTGCATCGCTTCCTGAGCAACAAGTGGTATTTCGACGAGCTTTACAGTGTCCTGCTAGTGCGGCCGACGCTCGTCGTTGCGCATTGGTGCAAGAACGTGGACCTGTACGGCATCGACAGTGTGCTGCACGCCGTGGCCCACGCGACCAAGTGGGTCTCGTGGCTGGAGGGCCGGTTCGACAACGGCGTCATCGACGGCCTCGCCAACTTGCTCGGCAACACGACGTACAAGGTCGGCGTGTCGTTGCGTAATATGCAGACGGGCTATTTGCGGAGTTACGTGCTGTTCTTGGTTCTCGCCGTGGTCGGCTTCGTGGTCGCGTTAAGTTATGTGGTCATGGCGGCGGCGGGGCAGTAGGGAATCGGCCTGGGAACGCCAGGCCCACCGTGTGAACGACAACATCGACCGGGTGGAAGCGCAATGGAAAATATCGAGTGGGATGTCGTCTGGATGTCGCTGGTCATCTTCATCCCTAGCCTGTTCGCCCTGGTGGTGTTGCTGATCCCGCGCGGCTGGGAAGAGGTGATGCGCTGGGTGGCACTCTTCGGCACCGCCTTGACGCTCGGCGTTAGCCTGTGCATGTTCGTCAACTTCCGCCAGGACACGCTCGAATTCTCCGGGGCGACGACGAACCCGACCCTGGAAACGATGAGCCACGCTTCACTCAACCACCGCGCGCGGGAAGCCGAGTTCGCCGCCACCGGTGCCGTCAGCCCCAGCAACGACTGGGTCGCGCGCTACTCGTGGATTCCGCGCTTCAACATCGACTATTACCTCGGCACCGACGGCATCAGCATGGCCCTCGTCCTGTTGACGACCGTGTTGTTCTTCCTATCCATGATCGCGAGTTGGAAGATCGACAAGTTCGTCAAGGGTTACTGTGCCTTGTTCCTGGTATTGGAAACGGGCGTCCTCGGCTCTTTTTTGGCGCTGGACTTCTTCCTGTTTTACATCTTCTGGGAAGTAATGTTGTTGCCGATGTATTTCCTCATCGGCATCTGGGGCGGCAATCGGCGCGAGTACGCCGCAATCAAGTTTTTCCTCTACACCCTGGCCGGCAGCGTGTTCATCTTGATTGCGCTGATCGCGTTCTACTTCACCGACGTGCGCGACTTCGTGCCCCAGGAGCGGGCGGCGACGGCCAAGGCCCAGGCGAACCGCGATTACCCCGGCTTGACCGACGCGCTCGCCAACGACCGTGCCGTCGTTAACACCTTCGACTTGATGGTGCTCCAGCGCGTTGGCAAGGCGGCGCTGGTGAAGTTAACGCTGGAGAACCCCGCCACTAACGATGAAATCGTCGCCGCCCTCGTCAAAGTAAAAGAGGCGGAAGCCGGCAAGGACAAGTCTCGAATTGAGGAGGCGGTCGCGAAACGGGACGCGCTCCTGCGGCGGTCCGTGGAGATTGAAGGCTTGAAGGTTGCACGCGAGAAGGAGGCCGCCGCCCGCTTTGCCAACAAGACGGCGGAGGCGGCATCGACCCACGCCCAAGTCGTCGCCGCGGAAAAGCGGCTCGAACAGCCGTTCTTCCAGCCGTGGTTCCAGTACACGATGTTTGCCCTCTTGTTTATCGGCTTTGCGATCAAGGTGCCGGTGTTCCCGTTCCACACCTGGTTGCCCGACGCCCACGTCGAGGCACCGACGCCGATTAGCATGATCTTGGCCGGTATCCTGCTGAAGCTCGGCGGCTACGGCATCATCCGCATCGCCTACCCGATCTGTCCCTTCGCGGCCTACCAGCTCGCGTTCTGGATTTCGCTACTCGGCGTAATTAACATCGTATACGGTGCGTTCGCCGCCATGGCCCAGACCGATTTCAAGAAGCTGGTGGCGTACAGCTCCATCAGCCACATGGGCTACGTCATCCTGGGCGTCGCGATCTGGTCGCGGCCCGACCAGTCGGCGTACTGGGCGTGGGGCATGAACGGTGCCATGTTCCAGATGATCGCCCACGGCATCACGTCGGCGGGCATGTTCCTCATGGTGGGCGTGATCTACGACCGCGCCCACCATCGCAACCTGAACAACTTCCGCGGTCTTTACGAACCCATGCCGCTGTACGGCGGCATCAGCGCCATCCTGTTCTTCGGGGCAATGGGCCTGCCGGGCATGTGCGGCTTCATCGGCGAGGCGATGGTCGTGCTGGCCACCTGGCAGTACAACAAGGTGTTCTCCATCCTGTCCGCGGCGACCGTCGTGTTGACGGCGGCGTACATCCTCTGGACCATCCAGCGGGTGTTCATGGGCCAAAACCCGGCGTACAAGAAGGAACGCGACATGGACCTGCGCGAGCTGGCAGTCGCCTTGCCGCTCGTCATCCTGTGCGTCGCACTGGGCGTCTTGCCATGGCAATTGCTCCTGAGTTGGATGGAGCCGAGCGTCACGAGCCTGGTTGACACCCTGGCGAGTCTGAAATAACGCGATCGACAATTGCCGCCCTTTGGCTCCAATGGCGAGAGGCGCAACTAGATGTCCATTTCGTAAGTTGACCGCCAGTCGGTCGTAGCCGCAAGCGGCTCGCTTGCTGGCTG
>JBBRLG010000357.1:0-7986 GCA_038231495.1 Gemmatales bacterium
AGCGGCGCGGCGGACAAGAGGCTGTCCGCCATCAGCGTCGTCAACAACGGCACGATCGCCGCGGTTGCCGGGCGACTCATATTCTTCGGTGCGGGCGTCGACAACCGGGCCGGCGGCGTCTTCGATTTCCGCGGCGACTCGTCACTCCAGGGCAGTTTCGGCGGCACTCTGCAGAACGAGGGCACGGTGCGGAAGTCGGCGGGTGCCGGCGTATCGTCCGCCCCGGGCATCACCTTCTCCAACGCGGCGGGCGGCGTCATCGACGTCCAAACCGGGACACTGTCGCCCTTCGTCGACGGCGGCGGCACCAGCGCGGGCGGCACCTTCACCGTCGCCGCCGGTGCCACCCTGGACGTCTCCGGGACCTCGACCGACGTGTGGACGGGCGTCTACACCGGTTCCGGCGCCGGCACGGTCCTGCTGCCGGCGGGCAGCCTGGCCATTGGCGCGGCGGGGGCGACGTTCAACTTCCCGGCCGGCATGTTCCAGTGGCGGGGCGGTCAATTCATCGCCGCCGCCGCGGGCGCGACCCTCACGAACGTCGGCTCCCTCACGCTCGACGGCGCTGCCCTCAAGCAGCTGGCCGGTGACATCGTCCTGGTCAACAACAGCACTATCACCGACATCGCCGGCCAACTCAGTTTCTTCGGCGCGACCCTCGACAACCGGGCCGGCGCCCTCTTCGATTTCCGCGGCGACTCGTCGTTGACCGCCACCTTCGGCAACGACGTCCTGCTGAACGAGGGCACCCTGCGGAAGTCCGCGGGCATCGGCACCTCCGCAAGCCCCGGCGTAACCTTCATAAACGCGGCCGGCGGCGTCATTGACGTGCAAACCGGCACGTTGTCGCCTTTCATCGGCGGCGACTTCAGCGAAGGCGGCACCTTCACCGTCGCCGCCGGGGCCACCCTGGACCTCTCCGGCAATGGCCTCGACGGGTTGACGGGCTACTACACCGGCTCCGGCGCGGGGACGGTAGCGCTGCCGGGCGCCTTGTTCGTCGGCGCGGGGGGTGCGACCTTCAATTTCCCGGCCGGGATGTTCCAGTGGCTGGGCGGCAGGCTTCAATCTGCCGTCGTGGGTGCGACCCTCACCAACGCCGGCTTCATCACACTTAACGGCAACGTCGCCCTGATCGGCCGGTCCACCCTCGTCAACCGCGGCACCATCGTGGGCCTGAGCGGGCAGATCGGGCTTAACACCGCCACCCTCGAAAATACCGTCGGCGGCCTCATCGACTTCCACGACACGGCGACCATCACCCAGATCCAGGGCCAGACGGGCGACGTGCTCCTCAACCGCGGCACCTTCCGCAGGCTGACGGGGTCGGGCACGGTCACGGTTTCGGCGACGCTGGACAACCCTGGCACCGTCGAAGTCGGGGCGGGCACCCTGCAATTCAACAACGGCGTCGCTCAGGCAACCGGCACCACTCTGAGCGGCGGCACCTGGGTCGTGGACGCCGGCGCTACCCTCGACCTGGGTACCACGCCCTTCACGACCAACGCCGCCACGATCACCCTCAACGGTGCGGGGGCCACGTTCACCCAGCTGCGATCCCTCGCGGCCAACACGGGGACGTTTAACCTGCTGGGCGGCGCGACCTTTACGACCCTGGGCAACCTCGCCAACAGCGGCAGCGCGGTCGTCGGACCCGGCAGCACCCTGACGGTGTCCGGCAACTTCTCCCAGTCTGCGGCCGGAACGCTAGGGATTCAGCTCGGCGGCACGCCTGCCAGCGGCCAATTCGGCCGCCTCAACGTCACCGGCCAGGCCGCTCTCGCCGGGACGCTGACGGTCAACCTCGTCAACGGCTTTGGCCCGACGGCCGGGCAGAGCTACCCGGTCGTGAATTACGCCGGCCATACGGGCGACTTCTCCGCCGTCACCGGCCTCGGCGACGGCCGCCGGAATTTCTTCACCGAAACCACCAACCCGACCGGCGTGGTCCTCGGTGCAGTAGTCAGCAGTGCCGATCTGACGGTTACCCAAATTGACCCGCTGCCCGCGAGCGGCGTGGTCGGGCAGAACGTGACCGTAACCTACAAGGTGAAGAATTTGAGCGGCACGACCGCTACCGGTTCGTGGGTCGATTCGGTTTACCTCGCCGCCGACGGCGCGTTGAACGCCAACAGCGTGCTGCTTGGCCGGGTCACGCACACGGGCGACGTGGCCGGCAATAGCAGCTACAACGGGACGCTGACCGCGCCACTGCCGGCCGTGCTTGGCCCCGTCAGCGTCATCGTCGTCGCCGACAGCCGCGGCCTGGTGCCCGACACCAACCGGGCCAACAACGTCCGGGTTTCCACCGACCTACTCACCGCCACGGTGCAAACCCTGGCCCTGGGCGCGACGGCTTCCGGCACGATTGCGGCCGGGCAGGACGTGTATTATCGCGTGGATGTCGGCGCCGGGCAGGACGTGCAACTTTCCGGCACCTTTGGCGTCGCGAATGCAGCGGAACTGTACGTGCGCTATCAGGCGCTTCCGACCCGCGCGACCTTCGATCAACTGGCCTTCACCCCGAGCCAGACGCAAGCGCAGATCGTGGTGAGTGCGAGCCAGGCCGGGCCGTATTACGTCCTGTTGCACGGCCGCGAAGGCGCGGGGAGCGGGCAAACCTTTTCGCTCAATGCAAAGGCCGCGCCGTTCCAGGTTCGCACCGTCGGCCCTGCCCGCGCTGCGAACCTTGGTCCCGTCACTGTGACGGTGGTTGGAGACCAGTTTTCGCCGACTACGACCTTTGCCCTGGTGTCGGGGGCCACGCAACGCGCCGCCACCAACGTGACTTTCAAGGACGGCACCACCGTTTTCGCCACCTTCGACCTCACGGGCCTGGCGTTCGGGACTTATGACATCCGCGCCACCGACGGCGCGCAGACGGCTACGGCCCCGGCTGCCTTCACCGTGACGAACGGTGTACCCGGCCACATTGCATTCTTCCTGGACACCGCGGCTGTTATTCGCCCCGGGCAGGCCGGCACGAAGGTTACCGTCGAGTATTCCAATGCGGGCAGCACGGACATCGCCGCCCCCTTGCTCCTGTTGCAGTCGGACAACGCCCGTTTCCGCCTGCCCGGCGACACTGTCTGGACCGACGACCAAATTAGCCTGCTCGCGGTCAACACCAACGGACCGGCCGGAGTCCTGCCCCCCGGCTTCTCCGGCACCATTATCGTAGAGTTCCAGCCCAAGACGATCGGTGCCCACGTTCTCAGTAACTTCAACCTGTTTGCAGCGGACCCCGCCGCCGTTTTCGACTGGAGCACGGTCAAGAAAGCCTTGCAACCGGTCGGCGAACCGAACGATGCCTGGGATGTCATCTTTGCCAACCTCACTGCTAAACTGGGCAATACCGTCGGCAGCATTCAAACGGTCCTGGACCGCGACGCCACCTACCTTGGCTCGTTGGGCGAAACCACGCCCGACCCCAACCGATTCGTCCACTACGAGGTCCTGCAGGCCGACGCCTTCGGCGCGATCACCGCCCACTACACGCTCGGCGCGCTGGGCCGCGCCATCCCCGACCCGACGGACCTCGCGGCCGTCACCGACGCCGCCGGCAACGTCGCACTGCGCATCTCCGGCCTCGTCCGCACCTTCACCCGCCAGCCCGACGGCAGCTACCGTGGCTTGCCCGGCGACTTCGCCACGCTGACCCGCGCGGGCGGCGCGTACCAACTGCGCGAGAAGGACGGGACGCTCAAGGTCTACAACCCGGACGGCACTTTTGGCTACGTCCAGGACACCAGCGGCAACCGTGTCACCGCGGTTTACACCGGCGGGCGGATCACTGGCTTCACCGATTCCTTCGGCAACACGACCACCTACACCTACAACGCCCAGGGCCGCATCGCGACGATCGCGGACCCGGTCGGCCACGTCACCACACTGGCCTACGACGCCGCAGGCCAACACCTGCTCAGCCTGACCGACCCGCAGGGGACGGTGAACCTTACCTTTGTCACCGGCCAGGGGGCCGCCCGCGAACACGCACCGGCCTCGATCGCGTTCCGCGACGGCAGCCACCAGTTTTTCACCTACGACGCGCAAGGTCGGCTGACCCACCAGGAAGCCGACGGCGGGGCCGAGGCGATCGATGTCAGCTACGACGCCGTGGGCCGGGTCACCATCACCGACGCGACGGGTGCCAAGACCGTCGTGCAGCCGAACGACTTCGGCCAACTCGCACAGGTCCTCGACCCCAGCGGCCGCGTGGCCCGGGCGAGCTTCGACGCCAACCACCGACTGACCGTCTTGAGCGGCAGCGGCGGCCTAACAACCACTATTTCCCGCGACACCACAGGCAATCCAGTCCGCGTCGTCGACCCGCTTGGCGAGACGAGCAACCGGACCTTTGACCCTACCTTTAACCGCCTGACCAGTTACCGCGACGCTCTCGGCCATACGCTGGCTTACGGCCGGGACGCTCAGGGTCGGGTCACCAGCCTGACTTTCCCCGACGGCAGCAGCGCGCAGTATACCTACGACGCCAAGGGCCAGGTGACGGCCACGCTAAACCGCGACGGCCAATCCACGGTCTACACCTACGACGCCCACGGCCTGTTGCTGCGGGAAGATTTCGCGGACGGCACGCACAACGACTACACCTACGACGCGCACCGCAACCTGATGACCACTGCCGACGCCACCGGCACGACCACCTTCAGCTACGACGCCGCCGACCGGCTCACTTCGGCCGCCTACCCCAACGGTCGCTCCTTGACGTTCACCTACGACGCCGGCGGCCGCCGTCAGAGCATGACCGACCCGGCCGGTGCCGGTTTCACAGTCAAATACGCCTACGACGCCGCGGGCCGGTTGCAAAAACTGACCAACGGCCCGGGGGCAACGCTCGCCACCTACACCTACGACTCCGTTGGTCGGCTCAGCCGCACCGACAACGGCAACGGCACCGCCACGACCTACACTTACAATGCCGCCGGTCAGGTCCTGAGCCTGGTCAACCTGGCCCCCAACGGCGTCACCGTCCAGTCGCGGTTCGATTACACCTACGATGCCCTCGGCCGGCCGGTCACGATGAAAACCCTGGCGGGGACGTTCACCTACACCTACGACGCGATTGACCAACTCACGTCGGTGAGCGCCCCGGGCGGGCGCGTCATCACCTACCAGTACGACGCCGGCGGCAACCGCGTCTCCGCGACCGACTCCGGCACGACCACCGTCTACGCGGTCAACAACCTCAACGAGTACACGACTGCCGGGCCGGTCTCGTTCACCTACGACCCGGCGGGAAACCTGCGAACCCGAACCGACGCCAGCGGCAGAACTTCCTACAGCTACGACCTGCACGGTCACTTGGCCAGCATCGTCGGCCCGACGGACACCTGGAGCTTCACCTACAACGCTCTGGGCCAGCGCGTGGCGGTGACGCACAACGGCCAGAAGACGGAATACCTGATCGACCCAGCCGGCTTGGGCGATGTCGCGGCCGAATACGCGGCGGGGAGCGGCCTCGTCGCCCATTACGTGCAGGGTCTCGGCCTGACCGGCCGCGTCGACGCGACCGGCGCGGCCGCCTACTACGGTTTCGACGCTAGCGGCAACACCGCGCAGCTCACCGGCGCTGGCGGGGCGACGCTCGACAGCTACAGCTACCTCCCCTTCGGCGAACAACTGTCAGCGACCGGAACGACTCCCAACCCCTTCACGTTCGTTGGACAATTCGGCGTCCAGAACGACGGCTCCGGTCTGTACTTCATGCGGGCACGCTATTACGACCCCAAGGCAGGTCGCTTCACGCAGCCCGATCCCCTGGGACTTGCCGGCGGTGACGCGAATCTCTACCAGTACGCCAGTGCCAATCCCCTGCTCCATGTGGACCCTAGCGGCCTCGACCCAGTGAATCCGAATGATGCCGCGCTTGAAAACACCGCGGTAGGCAGAGACATAATGAATGGCCTTTTTAACCACGATGAAAACAACCACAATGCTAACGTGACTCAGCAAGGACGAAACGAACACGAGCAGAACATGGAAAACGGCCGAACGGCGCTAAGCGAAATCGGCATGCACGCTATTCTTACGCCCATTCCCCTTCCCGTGAACCATGTCGTGAAACTCGGCATCGACCACGTGGTAGGCGAGGTGGTAAGCGACCACCTTAACCAGGACACAAAAAATATCACCCCGCCTCCACCGCCGCTGGACCCGCCCCCGCCGGTGCCGCCCCCGCCGGACCCACCCCCGCCGACCCCACCGCCGCCGATCCAGCCGCCGCCAACCCAGCCGCCGGTGGCCCACACCAGAACGGAGGACCTGTTCTCCGGCGATCCCAACGACATCACCGGACCGGCCGGCTTCGGGCCGCAGGGCTTCATCCAGCCCAACCAGACGTTCCCCTACCGCATCGACTTCCAGAACAAGCCCGACGCCTCGGCGCCCGCCCAGGTCGTCGTCGTCACGCAGCAATTGGACCCGAACCTCGACCTGAGCACGTTCCAACTCGGCGACATCGGCTTCGGCAACATGAGCATCCCCGTGCCGGCCGGACGCACCGCGTTCAGCACGCGCGTCGATGCCCGCGCCTCGGTCGGCGTCTTCGTGGACGTGACCGCCGCCGTCAACCTCCTGACCGGCCTGGCCACCTGGACCTTTACCTCCATCGACCCCACGACGTTCGACGTGCCGATCCCGCTCCTCGAAGGCTTCTTGCCGCCGGACGTGACGGCCCCGCAAGGCGAGGGCTACGTCACCTACACCGTGCGGCCCAAGGCGACTTCGCCGACCGGCAGCGTGATCAACGCCAAGGCCACCATCGTCTTCGACATCAACGCCCCGCTGGACACGGCGCCGATTTTCAACACCCTCGACGCCGGGCCGGTAACGAGCACCGTCGCCCCGCTGCCCGCCGTGACCAACACCCTCACCTTCACCGTGAATTGGTCCGGGACCGACGTTGCCGGCGGCTCCGGCATCGCCTCCTATGACGTCTATGTTGCCGACAACGGCGGCTCCTTCCAGCCGCTGGTGCTGACTACCACCCAAACCTCGACGGCCTTTACCGGCCAGAACGGCCACACCTACGGGTTCTATAGCATCGCGACCGACAACGTTGGCCATCGCCAGGCGACCCCCGCGACCGCCCAGGCGCAAACGCAGATCACGCAGGTCACGACCGGCGTTTCGACCATCGCGTTCGGTGCCGCCGCGTACCGCTTTGACGAGAAGAGTGGTACCATCACCCTGACCGTCACCCGCACCTCTGGCACCGCCGGCACCGTGACGGTCCAGTACGACGTGTCGGTCGCGGCCAGCTTGCGGACCAAGTACCAGGCCGTACCCAACACGGACTTCACGGGCGTCATGAACGGCACCGTGACGTTCAACCCCGGCGACACGCAGAAGAATATCACGTTTGCCATCACCTTGGAAAACCTGGTCGAGGAGAACAAGTCGTTCGTCGTGACGCTCCGCAGCCCGACCGGCGGCGCGTTGCTGGGGTCGCAGGTCTCGACGACGGTAACGATCCTGGACGACAACCTGCCGGTGGTGCCCAACGCCACGCCGAAGCTGGCCACGTTGCAGAAAGCGGGCATCGGCTTCGGCACCAGCGACGAGCATTACCAGCAGTTCGTGCGCAGCGCCTACGACCACTACCTGCGGCGCAAGCCCTCCGACGGCGAGGTTAAGTACTGGGTCGATCTGATGAAGGCGTACCAGAACGACCACACCAAGGGTTTGAAGCAGGAGCAGATCGAGGCGGGCTTCATCGACTCGAAGGAGTACATCGGCCGCTTCGGCAGCGTCGGCAAGGCCTGGATCGACGGCATCTACCAGGACCTGCTGGCCCGCGGCCCGGATGCCAACGGCGAGGCGTACTGGTTAAAGCAGCTGGCCGCCGGTCTGGACCCGACGCTCGTGGCCCTGGGTTTCACGACGAGCCTGGAGCGGCTGCAAAACCGCGTGTCGGCCACCTATCAAACGTTGCTGGAGCGTCCCGCGGACGCCGGTGGGTTGCAA
>JBBRLG010000358.1:0-7943 GCA_038231495.1 Gemmatales bacterium
GCACACCGACCACTACGCCCAGCGACTGTGGGAGGGGTGGGTATTGTTGGTGTTGATCGTCGGCCTGTTGACGGTGGAGTGGGTGGCCCGCAAATTCGCCGGGTTGCCGTAATGATCGCGTTGACGTATCACCGGCAGCCTGTCACTTTGCCGGCGTTTTCTCCGATTCCGGCCAGCCGATGCCGATCACAAAATGCTGGCTGCGCACGAAGACCATGCCGTCCGAGATCGCCGGCGTCGCCATGCACGGGTCGCCGATCGGGTTGACGGCTAAGAGGTCAAACGTCGGCCCGGCCTTGATGACGCGGACGCCTTTTTCCTCGCTGGTGAAGTAGATTTTGCCGTCGGCGGCCACCGGCGAGGCCGTGTGACTGCCCGCGCCGGGCAGCCGTTCGCGGTAAATCTTTTTGCCGGTCTTCGCCTCGTAACAGGTGACAATGGCGTCGTTCGAGCAAGTGTAAAGGTACTCGCCGTAGACGATGGGCGTCGGCTGATAGGGGCCGCCGTTGGCGACACTCCACGCGATGAACTCGTTAGTCGTCTCGCCGTCCTTGAGCGAGATGTCGCCCCGCGCCCCCGGTTTAATGGCGTAGATGGGCTTCACCGGTCGATAGCCGCTCGCGATGAAGATCAAACCCTGGCCCAAAAACGGCGTCGGCACCGTGATCTCCGAGTGCCGGGCCAGCTTCCACAATTCTTTGCCCGTGTCGGGGGCGTAGCCGCGGGCGAACTTGGTGGCGTTCGTGACCAGTTCGGCGTGGCCGTTCGCCTCGATGACGGTCGGCGTACCCCACGACGGGATTTCCTCGCGAGGCGTCTGCCAGACGCGCTTGCCGTCAGCGACCGCGTAGGCGGCGATAAACGAGTTCTTGCCCACGTCGCACTGGACGATGACCTTGTCCTTGTAAAGGATCGGCGAACTGCCAAAGCCCCACTGGTAGTCGGGGTCGTAAAACCAGCCGGAATCGAGGACGCCCAAGCTCTGCGACCAGAGAAATTTGCCCTCCAAATCGTAGCAATGCAGTCCCTCGGAACCGAAGCAGGCGACGACGCGCTGACCATCGACGGCCGGCGTCGAATTGGCGTGGCTGCCCTTGACGTGCCGTTTGACTGCGGGCACACCCTTGTGGGCGGTGCGCTCCCAGAGGATGTTGCCCGTCTTCTTGTCGAGGCAATAAACCTTCCAGGCGTGCTCGGACTTGTCGTCCACCGAATCGACGTCGCCGTACAGCCCCGGCCGGAAATCGGACTTGCCCGCGCCGCTGACGGCGGTGGTCACGAACACGCGGTCGCCCCACACGACGGGACAGGAGTGCCCCAGCCCCGGAATCGGCGTCTTCCAGCGGACGTTGGTGCCCTTCTCCGCGTCCCACAGGGCGGGCGGGTACTGACCGTCGGCCACGCCCGTCGAGCCCGGCCCGCGGAAGGAGGGCCAATTCTTGGGCGTCTCAACCTTGGTATGCTCGTCATCGACGACGAGTCGGGGCTGCGGATCCTTCCGCGGCTCCGCGCGGCTGTAGAGGGTTTCGCGGTCGCCGCGCTTCATCACGACACCGACGACCTTGCCGGCGTCCTGCTTCACCGTGAATTGAAAGGCGGGAGCAGCGATCGGTTGAAACGAAGTCTTATCGCTGAAGCGCACGTTCAGGTTCTGGTCGAACAGTTCAACTGTGGGCTTGCCGTCGGCCACGAAAAACTTGATGTCCTGGCCGTCCTCGTTGCGAAAGGTGCCGGTGTAAGACGCCAGGGTCGCGGCGTCCAGTGTCACCGCGGGTTTGACTTCACCTTTCGGCGTGGCCTTGGCCCCGGCTTTTTTCAAGACCTCCGCGATGTCGGGCGACCGGCCCGCCGCGGTCACGAGTGCCAGGTCCAGCACGTCCTGTTTGAGCTTGCCGTTGTCAAGAAGCGCCTGCGCCATGGCGAGGTTGCGCAGGGTGACGGCGGTGTTCAGGTATTGTTCCGCCCCTTCCGCACCTGCTTCGAGCAGCGCCCGCACCACGTCGGCGTGGCCGCGGCTCACCGCCTGGCCGAGGGGCGATTCCTTGTAAAAAGTGTCCTTGGTGTTCACATCCGCCTTGTGTTCCAGCAACAACTGCACGACCGGCAGGTGCCCCTTTTCCGCCGCGTAAGCAAGGGCCGTGACGCCGTATTCGGTTTTGGCGTTCATGTCGGCGCCCTTGCACAGCACGTCCATGACCGCATCGGTGTCGCCTTTGCGCGCGGCCGCCCAGAGTGTTTCGTTCAACTCCGCGGCCGTGGGTGCGGCGGCCACGGAGAGGATTTGTTCCGGTTGCGTCGTCGCGGGCTTTTGCCAAAGCTTGTCGTAGCCGATCCACGCGGCAACCCCGCCACCGCCGGCGACGACGAAGAGTATCGCCCAGACAATCGGCGATTGGAACCAGGAGCGTTGGCGAGGCGGATTGTTTGAATTCAGGATGTTCATAGCTGTTCGCTTTCCCGAATGTGGGCAAACTTCGGTTTTGGCAACTACCCTTCCGGCGTATCCACCAGCATTTGCAACCGCGCCGCCAACTCCGGCGGGTAATGCTCTCCCCAACCGGCGTCGATCAGGCCGACGTCCAACAGGTCGCGCAAATGGGTCCGGTCCTTGTCGTGGAAGGCCGTCAGCTTGATCTGCACCAGGGCGCGCAAGCTCAAAATCTTGTACGGTCCGGCCGGCTCCGAGTCAGTAACGTCCGGGTTCGGCAAGAGATCATCCGGTTTGACTTTCTCGCCGGAAAAGATGACGTGAACGGCATCCCGTGCCTTGGCCTTTGGCCCGTCGAGGAACAAATCCATCCGGGCGGTATGGCGGTAGTGAAACCCCACGCTTTCGAGGGCCGCTTTCACGGCTTCGAGGTCGTCGCGCCGCACCAGAATGTCAACGTCCTGGGTGTTGCGCACCGCGGATTCATCGACCCGTGTCACCCAGGCGGCGACCGCGTTCCCGCCCACAACGGCATAGGGAATCTGAGCCTGTTCCAGGGCGGCCGTGGCGCGCAACAACCGTTCGCGGACTTTTTCCACGGCTCGCACCATGCTGTCGAGAGAAAAGGGACCAAGGATCATAGGCACCAAACCGTCTTGTTCGCGTCGGTATGATCGGCGTTCCAGTTCCGCTCGCTCAGGCCCACTCCGGGAAATTCAGAACCGCAGCATCAATGACCCTGAGCAATTGGCGACCCCGCCCGGTTTCCGTCAGTTGGGTCCACACTCCGAACGCATAGGACACGGGCGCGTAAACCGGGGCAGCGCGAGGCCAGGGGTATTCAGGGTTCGGCCCATTGTCTCCGGCGAGGGCGGGGGCCAAGCGCTCCAACTCGTAAGCCAAGGGGGTTATCGTCGGAATCCAATTGCCGAAGTCTTCCGCCCTACGAAAGCCGAGGAGTTTTACGATTCGCGTGAGGTCGGGTTCCTTCCGGTCGTCGAGTGTCTGAAGGAAGCGGACAAAGGAGGCGTGACTTTTCCGCGAAGGGCGGCCGGTCCTCCAAAAGTAAGCCTTGCCGAGTTTCTCCGTGACCATTTGTAGGTAGTGCAATTGATGGCACGCGGCAGCGCGCGTACGCCGCAAATGGACCAAAACGGCGTGGTCCGAGCGCGTCTGCTCCCACCAAAGGCGCTGGTAGCTATTCATTCCTTCACCGAGAGAAATGGACGGCCCCGCTTAACGACCAACCGCTCGGTAACGGGAGTTCCTCTTTCGCGATCTTCTCCCACTGGGCCGGAGTAACGTCCAGCACCATGAACGTATGGGCCGCTGCGCCGCCGACATCGACGCCAACGTCGAGCGGTTCAAGCGGATCTTTATCGCGCACCGCAATCAATTCATTGACCTCGACGCACCGAATCTCAGTTGGGGGGGCGTCGCCGGGCAGGTAGTAAACGTCTCGAATTCCGGGATCGGTTCTGAGATGCCGCGTCGCATACCAGCGGGCCATCTCGTCGCGGTTAAACTCATTTACTGCCATAACAGGCTCTCCACCGGTGATTCACGTTTCACACCGCCAATATATCAGACGCCTAATGCCACCTCCAACGCCTCCGCCCCAACGACCGGCGCCTGGCACGCGAAGTTCTCGCAGATATACGTCGTCACCGGTCCGCCTGCCTTCTTGCCCGCCAGCAACGGAATCATCTCCTCGGCCTGCGCGCCGGTTGCCGGTGACTGTAGCGCCACGACCGCGTTCGGCCGGAAGCCGCGGCGGATGACTCGCAACACGCGCTGTGTGTCGTCCGCCGTCGGGTCGCCGACGATGGCGAACTCCTGCACCGGACCCAGGTAGAAATCCAGTGCGATCAGCATTTGCCCCGCCGCCATTGGGTGCTCCGTCAGCAGCCCCGCGTACAGCTTGAGCGTCGCTTCGGCCTTCTCTTGCAGATCGACGCGGCCCGTCAACTTGACCAGGCGCAGGAGCGCCGTCACCGCCATCGAGTTGCCCGACGGGATGGCGTTGTCGTGCGGGTCTTTGTTGCGGGCGATCAGGCTCTCGTGGTCGCGGCCCGTGTAAAAGAAGCCGCCGTCCGCCGCATCCCAGAACTGGTCGATCATGACCTCCACAATTTGCAGCCCCGCCGCAATCCAGTGCGGCTCGAACGTCGCCTCGTACAGAGACACCAACGCGTCGGCCAGGAACGAATAGTCCTCCAGATAGCCGTTGAGCTTCGGTTCGGTGCCGCTGCTGTAGCTCCGCAGCAACTTGCCGTCCTTGGTGCGCATGCGTGTCAAAATGAAGTCGGCGGCACGGCGCGCGGCTTCGACGTATTGCGGGTTTTCCAGCACGGCACCGGATTGAGCCAGGGCCGAGATCATCAGCGCATTCCACGCCGTCAGGGCTTTTTCGTCGCGGCCGGGCCAGACGCGGCGGTTGCGCACTGCAAACAATTTTTTGCGCGACGCTTCCAATCGGCGGCGCAGGTCGGCCTCCGGGATGCGGTTGAGCCGGGCCACCTGGTCGAACGTCTTGACGCGGTTGAGGATATTCGTCGGGCCGGGCGGGCCGTGGCCGGCCTCGTCGTGCCAGTTGCCCTCCGGCTCGACGCCGTAGACCGCACAAAAAAGGTCGGCTTCATCTTTATCCAGGATTTGCTCGATCTCCTCCGCGGTCCAGACGTAGAACTTGCCCTCCACGCCCTCGCTGTCGGCGTCGAGCGTGCTGTAAAACGGCCCCTCCGGACTCGTCATGTCGCGCAGCACCCAGCCCAGTGTTTCCTCAACGACCGCGCGGTACGAGGGTTCGCCGGTGATTTGGTAGGCTTCGAGGTAGCCGGGCGCGAGCAGGGCGTTGTCGTAGAGCATCTTCTCGAAGTGCGGCACCAGCCAGCGGGCGTCGGTGCTGTAGCGGGCGAAGCCGCCGCCGAGGTGGTCGTAGATGCCGCCCATCGCCATGCGGTCGAGCGTGTGCCGGGCCAGGTGCAGCGTCTCGTCGCCGCCGAACCGCTGCCACGCCCGCAGGATCACCCGCAAGTCCATCGGGTGCGGAAACTTCGGGGCCGAGCCGAAGCCGCCGTTGACCGGGTCGAACGTGCGGTTCAGGGCGTCCACGGCCTTCCGCACCAGCATCGGACTCAGTTCGCCCGCGCCCGCTTCGAGTCGGCCCATGCCCTGGATGCGCTCGGTGATGTCGCCGGACATTTTGGTCACTTCGTCGCGGCGCGTCTGCCACCACTCGGCAACGCTCTCCAGGACGCGCTTGAAACCGGGCCGGCCGTAGCGGTCGTCGGGCGGGAAATAGGTGCCGCCGGCGAACGGCTTCAGGTCCGGCGTGAGGAACACCGACATCGGCCAACCGCCCTGGCCACGATTCAGCAGCTGTACCGACATCATGTAAATCTGGTCGAGGTCCGGCCGTTCCTCGCGGTCCACCTTGATGCTTACGAAATGGTCGTTTAACACCTTGGCGATGGCGTCGTTCTCGAAACTTTCATGTTCCATGACGTGGCACCAATGGCACGCCGAGTAGCCGATGCTCAGGAAGATGGGCCGGTCGAGCTTGCGGGCCAGCTCGAGCGCTTCCGGCCCCCACGGGTGCCAATCGACCGGGTTGTGTTGGTGCTGGCGCAGGTACGGGCTGGTTTCGTGGGCGAGGCGGTTGGTGAAGGTCGCGGGTGCCATGACGGTGTCCGAAGAGGGGTAGACAGAGGCCGGTGCAGCCGGTATTTTACTGATCTCACCTGAAATTCCTATGTCGTGCGGTTGCGACTGGAACCCCACCGAATTGAATGCTAGAGTTTGGCGAACTCACCCCACGCGCATTGTAACGCGAAAGTAAAACCCGTTGCACGATTTGGCGGGTGTCTCGTCATAGTATGTGTAAGGAACCGCGGCGCAAGTTTCCGCCCCCGCCGCGTCCTCTAACCGCCTGAAGGCCTACGCAGGGAACGCGGCGGGCTAGTTACCCTAACCCGGCCAGTGCCATGAGTAGCCGCCAAAAAGTGAGCCGTGACGAGTTCCTGGCCAACGTACGCCAGAGCGGACTCCTCACCGACACTCAACTCGCCCAGGTCGAAAGCAAACTGCCCGACAACTCCCGCGGTCGCGTTGCCGCCCGCGCCTTTGTTCAGTGGGGTCTGCTCACCAAATTCCAGGCCGAACGCATCCTCATCGGCCGCACCAGTGGTTTCCAGCTGGGGCAGTACCGCATCCTCGACCAACTCGGCCACGGCGGCATGGGCCGCGTCTTCAAGGCGAAACACCGCACGATGGACCGCACCGTCGCCCTCAAGGTGCTGGCCCCGACCGTCATGCAGTCGGGCCGCGCCCAGGAACTGTTCCTGCGCGAAGTGCGGGCCGCGGCGCAGCTCAACCACCCGAACATCGTGGCGGCCTACGACGCCAACGAGACCGACGGCCGTTTATACCTCGTTTTGGAGTTCGTGGAAGGGCAGAACCTGGAGCAGCTTGTGCGCGACCGCGGCCCGCTGCCCGTCGGCCAGGCGTGCGACTTCATTTTCCAGGCGGCGCTCGGCTTGCAGTGCGCCGCCGAGCGCGGCATGGTCCACCGGGACATCAAGCCGGCTAACCTGCTGGTGCAGCGCGGCGGCATCGACGGCAAGTCGCCCGACGTGGTGAAGGTGAGCGATTTCGGCCTGGCACGCCTGCAAGCGCCGGACGCCCCCGTCGGCGTCGACGCGGCTGCCGGCACCATCCTGACCCGCGACAACACGGTGATGGGTACGCCGGACTACCTGTCGCCCGAGCAGGCCCGCAACTTGCACAAGGCCGACATCCGCAGCGACCTGTACAGCCTCGGTTGCACGTTCTACTACCTGCTGACCGGCAGGGTGCCGTTTCCCGGCGGCAAGGTGATGGACAAGCTCATCCGCCACGGCACGGAGAAGCCGCAGCCGGTTGCCGAGTTGCGCCCCGACGTGCCGCCCGCGGTGGCCGCGGTCGTGGCGCGTCTGCTGGCCAAGCATCCCAAGCAGCGCTACCAGACGCCGGCGGAGCTGGTCGAAGTTTTAACGCCATTCGCCGTCACCGGCTCGACGCCGTTGGTGCCGGTCGCGCCGGCAACGCCCGCGGACCTGGACGGCTCCGACGAAACGCCGAATTACAAGACCGCGTCCGACCCCGAGTTGGAAGCCTCGACGGAACTGTCGGCCCTGGCGAACACGGCGACCAGCGGCCTGTCGCCGACGCCGCCGAACGCGGCGCCGACACGCGCCGCGCCGCCGGCGACGAAGAAGGGCTACAGCGCGGTGTTCACCGTCATCGCGGCGATTGGTCTCCTCCTTGGTATGGGTCTCGCGGCCGCGATTCTGACGCTGCTGACCCTCGTGCGTTAATCCTAGATGTCCATTTCGTAAGTTGACCGCCAGTCGGTCGTAGCCGCAAGCGGCGAGCGGGGGGGGGTGTGGGCCCGGGGGCCCCCCCCGCGGGCCCCACGGGGGGCCCCCCCCCGGGGGACCCCCCCAACCCCCCCCCCGGCGGCAACCCCCAGCGA
>JBBRLG010000359.1:0-7921 GCA_038231495.1 Gemmatales bacterium
CCCCGGGGTGTTCTCTTTTTTCCGTGGGCGGCGGGGGGGCCGCCTCCCCGCGGGTGCCAACCCCCCCGCGGGGCCCCGCCCCCCCCCGGGCTCGCCAAGGACAACTATTGGGGGCTATCGCCCCCGGCTCGCCTTGGGATTATCCCTTGCTCGCAAGCCACCAAGCCACCGCGCGATACAAATACCGTTGACGCGCCAGCGCTTACGCCCTCGACGCCAGCCGTCGGGGGTTCTCGCCGTTAACCTTAGCAAAAGTAGCACTTCTCATGTTCTCCTGGTTCAAGACTCGCTCCAACCGCGCTCCCATTGGGCAAACCCGCAACAACAAAGTAGTCCGCCGCCCGGTTCAACTCCAGGTGGAGGCGTTGGAAGACCGCTGGGTGCCCAGCCCTATCACCCACGTCCAGGACATCGGCACCGCCTCCGCGAACGCGCCGGCAGCCTCCCTGAAAATCATTGCGCCAGCTGTCAGCGTTGCGGCGGGCGATACCATCTTCATCGAGGTGGGAACCCATGGTAACTCCCTCGTTTCCGCTGCCGTAGCCGACGCCAAAGGCAACCAATACCGCCAGGATTTGAGCTTCAGTACGAATAATGGCAGTGGCATCTTTACTCAGGACTTCATCTTCTCCGCTCAAGCGGTGACGGCGCTGGCCTCCGGGGACGCCATCACGGTTACCTTCACCGGGACAGCGCCCTACCAGTCTGCGGCCACCGCCGCGGAGTTCTCCGGCATCGCCGCGACCAGCCCGCTAGACCAAACGCAGAGCGCCACTGGAACTGATCGCACACCGAACTCAAGCCCGACCGCCGACACGACTCAGGCGAAGGAGTTACTCCTTGGCGCCGTCGAGGCGTTCGCCGCCAACAAGCCCGGCTCGCCGCTGACCGTCACCTTCACCCCGGGCGCGAACTTTTCCACCTTCACCGGCGCGGAAAGCACTCAATCTTTCGGCGTGGCATACCCTAGTATTCAGACCTTGCAAGTCGATCCCGAATTTCAGATCGTCGCGGCCACGGGCAAATACCAGGCCGACGGCACTTTAGCCGTTAGCGGTCTGGCCTACCTTTCGTCGGCGGCGGGCATTGCCACCTACAAGGCGTCGGATCAGACTACGCAGTTCAGTGTCACGGCGTCCAACCCGAACCCCGCCGCGGGAGCCTCCTTCAGCGTCACGGTAACTGCCCAGGACGCCGCACACGCCACCGCGACCGGCTACACCGGCACGGTGCATCTGACCAGCGGCGACGGCCAGGCGTCCCTGCCCGCCGACTTTACCTTCACCGCCGCCGACAAGGGCGTCCACACCTTCACGGGCCTCACCCGCAAGACCGTCGGCGTCCAGACCGTCACCGCTGCCGACGCGAACGCCGCGGCAGGTTACAAGGCCAGCGTCAGCGTCAACGTGGGCACGCTCAACCAAAAGTTCGTCTCCCGCCTCTACGCCGACCTGCTCGGCCGGCCGGTGGACGCCGACGGCCTGACTTTTTGGTCCAGGGCGGCGGATGCCGGCACCGACCGCAGCCAAATCGTGTCTCAGATCGAGCAGTCGCCGGAGTATCTGGGCAACCAGGCCAACAAGGCGTTCAACCTGCTGCTCAAGCGCAACCTGGACGACAACGGCCGCAGCTTCTTCGTCAAGTTCTTGCAAGGCGGCGGCACCGACGAGCAGATGCTCGCGCTGATCGCCGGCTCGCCGGAATACTTCACGACGCGGGCCAAGGGCGACGCCAACGCCTACGTTCAAAGCATCTTCCAGGACCTGCTAAGCCGGCCGCTGGACGCCAACGGCCAGGCGTTCTTCACCAAGAGTCTGAGCAACGGCGCGACGCGCGACCAGATCGCAACGGCGATCCTGACCAGCCTGGAATATCGCAAGAACCTGGTGGCGGCGGACTATCAGACGGTGCTGCGCCGCGGCCCCGACTTCGGTGCGGTCGATTGGGTGGTCCTGCTGTTGCAAGGCTCGACCGACGAGACGATCACCGCCGGCATCTTCGCGAGCAGCGAGTACTACAACCGGGCGTGACGCTTGAAGTTAAATTCAAAATCACCTCACGCGGAGGCGAAGAGAAATTCAATTGCATTTTCTCCGCGCGTCCGCGCCTTTGCGTGAGGTGATTTGATTTTGAATCTCCCTCGCCGTGCCACAACGGAAGTTAGCGCTCGTAGTGTTGGCGTGGGGCTTGTGGGCAACTCGGTTAAGCGAAAAAGCGGTGGTGACTCCATCGGGCTTCCACCCAGGCAAGCCAGCCACCCATTTTTCCCAGACCACGTATGTTTGCTGCAAACGCCTTGCCTATCTTACCTATACCAGCCAGGTGACGCTCGGAAGCCGGGCGGAGTCACCACCGAAAAAGCGGACTGTTTAGTATGCTACTAGAGGTGTATTTTCGCGTTGATTAGATCTGGGATTTGAGCGCCACTAATGAGGATGCAACCGAGTCTGGAGGCTAGGGACCGGGCATCTGGACTGAAGTAGCTGTTGGTAATAACCACACAGCAATCGCAGCTGTAGTAGCCCTTGCCCGCATGGGCCTGCTGGACGGCATCGTCACCAACGCTACCTTGATACCCTTTGCACTGGACTCCAATCATTCGTCCCTTGCCAGTAAGAATGAGATCCAGTCCTTGATCACGTGCTTTCTTTGTGCGCTTCACACAATAACCGAGCATTTCAAATACTTCTTGCAAATAGTCCTCAAATGGGATGCCACGAAGTTCGCGCCAATCCCTGTGCAATAATTGCCATTGCCGGCTCTCGGCGGCACGAATCAGAGCTTCGTACCGTTTTTGTGCTTTCACAGCATTGGCCTTCAAGGAACAAACGTATTCGAGGTGTTCGTATTCCTGATAGGCATCATCCCAACGCTGTCCAATGGTTTTTGTTTTTTGCACTGCGTGGACGAGTTCGCGGTCTAGCGTGGATAATTGCACCGATAAAATGCTCAACTCGTCATCAAGATAATTGATTTGCGCTTCAGCTTTCCTCTTGCGGAGCGAGAACCACACGAGAATGGGGGGAATTGTCAGGCAGGCCGTCATACCAGCAAACATCAGGCCGAAAACCGCATGGGATGCTATCGCACCGGCACAAAGTCCCAGCAAATTACAGATTACGAGGCCAAGGGTTGTAATCCAAACTGCCCTGGATGGGTCTCTGTAACGCTTCCAAGACGCAAGGTCGATTTCCAATGAGACAAGCTGAGTTTGCTGTCGGCAAATCTCCTCTTTAAGAAAATCTCTTTCACCCTTCCACTCTTCGTGTAAGCCCTCCAAATGGTTGACCTTTCTCGCCTTCTCATCCCTTAACGACTTGTCAATCTCTTCGTAGCCAGTTGCCTTCCAGGCTTCCGACGCGCGCAGCATTTCCGCTTTGGCCTCTTCAACCGATCCCGCAGCGACTTGGGAGAAATCCTCGATCATGTCAAAGCCTTGGGGGATAATCGTTGTTTGACGGCCGCAAAGCATAAGCCAAATGTCCTTCCAACCACACACCGGGCACCACTGGCAGCTGGTCCGCCAGTGGAACCCGGCGCGATTTGAATTTCCCTTTCCCTCACCGCGCCGGCATTTTCATATTCAGGTTCTTGACCAGGAACGCCCACTGGTCGGCGACCTCCTCAATCGCCTTCGCTGTCGGCTTGCCGGCGCCGTGGCCGGCGCGCGTCTCGATGCGGATCAGCACCGGCGCATCGCCCTCTTGCATCTCCTGCAGCGCCGCCGCGAACTTGAAGCTGTGGCCCGGCACCACGCGGTCGTCCGTGTCCGCCGTCGTCACCAGCGTTGCCGGGTACTTGCGCTTGCCGTTCTTCAATAACGCATGGTACGGCGAGTAGGCGTAGAGCGCCGCAAACTCGTCCGCGTTGTCCGACGAGCCGTAGTCGTCCGTCCAGAAGCGGCCCGCGGTGAACTTGTGAAAGCGCAGCATGTCCATCACGCCGACCGCCGGCAGGCACGCGCCGAACAACTCCGGCCGTTGCGCCAGCACCGCCCCGACCAGCAGGCCGCCGTTGCTGCCACCCTGGATCGCCAGCTTGTCGGCGCGGGTGTAGCCCTCTTTCGTCAGGAACTCGGCCGCGGCGATGAAGTCGTCGAAGACGTTTTGCTTTTTCAGCACCGTGCCCGCCTTGTGCCACTCCTGGCCGTACTCGCCGCCGCCGCGCAGGTTCGCCACCGCCAGCACGCCGCCCATTTCCAGCCACGCCACGCGCGTCACCGCAAACGTCGGCGTCATCGGAATGTTGAAGCCGCCGTAGCCAAACAGAAGCGTCGGGTGCGCGCCGTCCAGCTTCAACCCCTTGCGGGCCGTGACGAACAGCGGCACCTTGGTGCCGTCCTTGCTCGTGCAGAAAACCTGCTTGACCTCGTAGTCGTCGGGGTTGAACTTCACATTCGCCTGGCGGAGCAGCGTACTCTTGCCGGTGAGGAGGTCGTAGCGGTAGACGCGCGGCGGCGTGTTAAAGCTGCTGAACGAATAGAACGTCTCCGTCTCCGCCCGCCGGCCACCGAAGCCGGCCGCCGTGCCGATGCCCGGCAGGTCCACGTCGCGAACGAACGTGCCGTCCGTCGCGAACAGCTTCACCTGCGTCCGCGCGTCCTTGAGGTAGTTGGCGACGAACTGGTTGCCGACCAACCCCACGGCACGCAAGTTTTCCTTCGCCTCCGGGACGATTTCTTTCCAGTTGTCGCGCGCGGGCTTGCGCGTGTCGATCGCGATGAGCCGGCCGCGCGGTGCCTTGAAGTCGGTCTTGAAGTAGAAGACCGGCCCGTCGTTGCCGACGAAGCTGTACTCGTTGTCGAAATCGTCGATCAGGTCCACCAGCATGGCCAGCGGCTCGGACAGGTCGCGGTAGGTGACCCGGTTGCGGGCGTCGGTGCCCTTGCTCAGGGAGATCAGCAAATAGCGGCCGTCCTCGCTCGCCGCGCCGCGGACGCCCCAATCCGGGTGGTCGGGCCGCCGGTGGACGACCACGTCCTCGGACTGCGGACTGCCGACGCGGTGGTAGCAGAGCAGCATGTTGAACGTGAGCTTTTGGAACTCCTCGCCCGCCTTGGGCGCGGGGTAGCGGCTGTAAAAGAAGCCCTTGCCGTCGTGCGCCCAGGCAGCGCCGCTGTACTTGACCCATTTCACCTCGTCGGCGAGCGTTTTGGCGGCGGCCACGTCGAGGACCTTCCACGTCTGCCAGTCGGAGCCGGCCTCGGCGACGCCGTAAGCCAGGTATTTGCCGTCGTCGCTGATCGCGTGGCCGCTCAACGCGATGGTGCCGTCCTTCGACCACTTATTCGGGTCGAGCAGCACGCGCGGTTCGCTGTCGGGCTTGTCGGACACGTAATAGACCGACTGATTTTGCAGGCCGTCGTTTTTCGAGAAGAAGGTGAGGCCGCCGGCTTTGGACGGGACGGAGTATTTCTCGTAGTTCCACAGCTCAGTAAGGCGTTTCTGGATGACTTCGCGTTCGGGAATGGCCTTGAGGTAGTCGAACGTGACCTTGTTTTCGGCCTCGACCCAATCGGCCACGTCCTTGGATTTGCGCACGTCGTCTTCGAGCCAGCGGAAGGGGTCGGCGACCTTGGTGCCGTGGTAGTCGTCGGACTGTGCGCCGCGGTTGGTCTTGGGATAAACGAGGTGCGACGGTTCGGCGGCGGGCGCGGCCACGCAAACGACGACCAGAAGGACGGCGATCGCCTGGGGGGTAAACTTCATGGAATGCTCCTTAGATCGATCCTTTTCGTGCAGTAATCCGTCTCATAATTCTTCCGTGTCCCCTCCGGCAATTGTTTGCGGCTGAGACATCGAGTAAGCGATTAGGTACTTCACCAACCCACGCGCCTTCACGATAAAGTTTAGTCCGCCGCCATCTCCCAGCGCCAACGAACAACTGTTTGCAGCCATCCAGGAGCCGAGTTTTTCAAGTTTCGCTTGGTCAATTCTATTAGGTCCAACCAGCCAGGCCGACGCAGGTTTTGGCGTGATCTTATCATTTGGAAAGAACCACACCTCGTCGAACCCAAAGAAGATTTGTAACCGTTCACTCCCCCCTTACGACGGGGGGCAGGGGGGGTTAAGCAAGGTTGAAGTACTCGGTCATTGTCTCAATTCCACCCCCCCTGCCCCCCTTCGTAAGGGGGGGAGTGAACGGTTACGGATGAATTAGTTCATCCTTCATCCTTTCCGATTTACTTGGCCGCCTCGAATTTCTCCAGTTCGATGACCACTTCCTGACCGGCGATCTTGATGGTCTGCTTGATCATGCCGACGTCCTTGGCGAAGAAGTAGGTGAAGTTGATCTTGGTGCCGTTGGCGTCGAGGTTCTCGCTGGCGGAGGTGTAAACGTCTTTGTAGGTGCCGGCCGCGACCTTGACCTCATCGACCATGCCGCTCTTGAACGTGCCGGACAGCTTTTCGGCGCCGATGGTGGACTCGACCTTCCACGTCTCGTCCTTCTTGACGGGCAGCTTGAGGAACTTGACGGCTGGCTCGGCCTTCTTGTTCTCGAAGGCGTAGCGGTAGACGCCGTCGTCCTTGACCGCGACGTGTTCGACGGCCTGCACCTTGTCGCCGACGGACATCTCGACGCGGGCGCAAAGCTGTTTTTCGATTTCCTCGTACTTGGCGACCTTCATGGTGAACTTGGTTTCGCCGATCTTGTAGTACCAGGTGTTGCCGACCTTGAGGGGGTAGTAGGGCGTTTCCATCGGCTTGTCGTCGGCGGCGCGGGCACCGGCGGCGACGACCAGTGCCAGCGGCAGAGCCAGCAGTGCGGCGGACAGATATTTCATGACCGACTCCTCGACGTTGTTTTGGCCAGAACGTTCTGGCGGACAAGCCTATGGTACGGAGCGGGGGCAGAAACGCCAGTGCTTCGGGGCTTGTACGACGACGGCCGATAAATCGAAATCCAGAAATTCGTCAAATTACTGCTTGCCGTGGGCGCGGCAGGCCTGCTATACTTATTTCATCCACTCTGCTGGATACCCCACAGGGCGTCGTTGCTCCGACCCCTCCAATGCGTTCCCGCTGAACGTCCTGTGCCAGGAGTATCTGTCGTGTTCCGTCCACCCCCCCGCCCGCGCTGCCGTAACTAATTCGCCGGTGCCGCTTTGCCCTCCCTTTTCCCCGCCGACGTTCCGGGACGAGGGGGAGATCGGCAAACCGTTCGCCCGCGTTTGCCGTTTGTCGGAACGCTTTTTGCCCGCTTGTAAGACCTGAAATAAATCACCCTGTAGCCGAGGAGACGACCATGACCACCCCCTTCGCGTTGTTGAACCTGAACCCGATGGAGATTCTGTTCCTGCTGGGCCTGGGCGTGCTGCTGTTCGGCCGCAACCTGCCGCAGGTGGGACGGTCGCTGGGCCGCACGATGGTCGAGTTCAAGAAAAGCTTTTCGGGCATGGAAGAAGAACTGACCAACCCCACTTCGACGCCCCGTTACGACTCGGTGCCGGTCGAGCAACCGCGGCCGCCGCAGCGCGTGATGACCTCCGCGCCGAAGTTTGAAGATCCCAGTGCCAACACCAGCGCGAACGCCAACGCCAACGGTAACACGAACGTGACGACGCCGCCGCCGGCGTGAAGATCGGGAGGATCGGGTGTCGGGTGTCGGAAATGGCTAATAGCTGACAGCTAACAGCTAACAGCTATTTTGATTCCCGTCTTCTTCCGACGCCCGACCCCCGCTCCTACCGACAGCCGATTTTCCTTGTGGCCCGTTTGAACGACTTGCTATACTGGATAACGCCTCGAACGGTGTTTTATTTCCGACCCCTGACACCCGATCTTGAGGGCTAACGCCATGACCCCTACCTTTGCCTTGTTCAATCTCAACGGGATCGAAATTCTCTTCCTGGCTGGGTTGGGCCTGTTGTTGTTCGGGCGGAAGCTGCCGGACGTGGGCCGTTACCTCGGCCGCAGCATGA
>JBBRLG010000360.1:0-7869 GCA_038231495.1 Gemmatales bacterium
AGCGAAATGCCGGTTCCCTTCGGACCGTCGGCGGGCGACGGGATGTGCCGCTGAAGTTGCCAGTTCTAACACCCGCGCGGTGCCCTGTCAACGAGGCAGAAGACTTCGTAACCGTTCACCGGCATCAACTGCTCCCCCCTTACGAAGGGGGGTAGGGGGGGTCAAGAACGATTGCAGTACTCCGTGAGGGCATCCACCCCCCCTTCGTAAGGGGGGGAGTGAACGGTTACATTTAGAGTTGTCGTTAGAAATGACCGCACTCAGGAGCGCAATTCAAAATTCCGCGCCGCGATTGCTGCAATGGTTTCGCCAATACTGATCGACGCGGTGGCGGCGGGTGACGGCGCATTCAACACGTGGATCATGCGCTCGGCCTCCACGATGCGGAAGTCGTCCACCAGCGCCCCGTTCGCTTCAATCGCCTGGGCGCGGACTCCGGAGCCGGCCGGGTGGATGTCGTCGGGCCGTAATTCCGGGATCAGGCGGTTGAGTGCCTGCCAGAACGCATGCTTGCTCAGCGAGCGGTACATCTCGCCCAGGCCGGTTTTCCAAAACTTGGCCGCCATCGTCCAGAAGCCGCGGAACCCGGCCATTTGCAGCACGTCGCGGAAGCCGAAATCGTGCCAGGTGTAACCCTCGCGCTTGAACGCCAGCACCGCGTTCGGTCCCGCCTCGATGCCGCCGTGGACCCTGCGCGTGAAGTGGACGCCCAGGAACGGAAAGCGCGCGTCGGGCACCGGGTAGATCAAATTTTTTACAAGCGAGGTACGGTTCGGGTTCAACTCGTAGTATTCGCCGCGGAACGGCACGATCTGCAAATGTGGCTCGACGCCGCACAACCGCGCGACACGGTCGCACTGGAGGCCGCCGCAGTTGATGAGGTGCCGGCAGCGCACCGCGCCGCGCGTCGTTTCCAGAATCAACTCGTCCGTCCGCCGTTTGCAGTTCCGCAGCCGCGCCCCGGTCCAAATGGTGCCGCCCTTTTCGCGGACCTTGCGGCCGTAGGTCTCGGTGACTTGCACGTAATCGACGATGCCGGTGTCCGGGACGAACAGGCCGGCGACGCCCTCGACGTGCGGCTCGTGTTCCTTGATGCCCGCGGCGTCGAGTCGGCGGATGCCCTGCAAGCCGTTGGCGCGGCCCCGGCGCTCCAACTCGTCCAGTGCCGGGATTTCGCGCGCTTCGATCGCGACGACGACCTTGCCGCAGCGGTCGTGGGTGATGCCGTTTTCCTGGCAGAAGCGGTACATCGCCTCCCGACCTTCGACACAGTTCTTGGCCTTGAGCGAGCCGGGCTTGTAGTACAGGCCGGAATGGATAACGCCGCTGTTGTGGCCCGTCTGGTGGGCCGCCAATTTGTCTTCGGCTTCCAACACGATCAGCGATCCGGCGCGGGCCGAAAGCGCCATCGCGGACGCCATGCCCACGATGCCGCCGCCGATGATCGCCACGTCGTAACTTGGTGTACCCATGCGATCGCCCTCGTCCTCACCTTTCTCCCCAGGGGCGCGGAGAGAAAAAACTGTAACCGTTCACCGGCATTAACTGCTCCCCCCCTTGCGAAGGGGGGGTAAGAACGATTAAAGTACTCGGTCCTGGCGCTCTCTTCACCCCCCCTACCCCCCCTTCGTAAGGGGGGGAGTGAACGGTTACAAAAACCTTACCCGGCCTTGCGCGGATATTCCACTGTCATGCCGTTGTCACCGCAGATGCGGTGATAGGCTCGCAGCGTGTCGGCGGCGCAGCGCTCCCAGGTAAACGGCCTGGCCACTTCGGTGACGCCGCGGCGCAGGCCGGCCAACCACTCGCCGTCAACTGCCGCGCGGTACATCGCGTGCCGCCAGCCGTCCACGTCCAGCGCGTCCACCAGGTGAGCGCACCGGCCGGCCACCTCGACCAACGCCCCGGCCGTCGAGGCGATGACAGCCCCGCCGCACGCCATCATCTCCACCGCGGGCATGCCGAACCCTTCGTAGTGCGCCGGGAACAAGAGCGCCCGCGCCCCGTTATAGAGTACGGCCATGTGCTTTTCGGGAAAGTAGCCGAGGTGGCGGACGCCGCGGTGCCGGCCCTCGCGGTCGAGGTAGTCGGCCACGTCCGCCGCGTTCCAGCCCCAGCCGCCGACGAGCAGCAGCGGGTAGGCGGCCCGGACCTTGTCGGGCAAACCGCAGTAGGCCCGCATGAGCGTCAGGACGTTCTTCCGCGGCTCAATGGTGCCAAGCGCCAGGAAATACTGGGGCGGCAATTTCAGGCGGTGCAGCGATTCCCTTACCACCGTCGGCGGCAACGGCGTCAGCCCGTGGCGTACGCCACAGTAGGCGACCGTCACGCGCTCCGGGCGGACGTGGAGCGTGCTAATAATCTCCTGGCGGACGAATTCCGAGATGGTAAAGAAATGGTCGCACTGCCGCATGCTCTTGTGGAAATTGGCTTCAAAATGGGCGACGCGGTCGGACGGGTGCCATTCCGGGTGGTGCAGCACCGAGAGGTCGTACAACGTCGCCGCGGTGCGCACGTCGCACGGCAGCGGAATGAAATTCGGCTCGTGATAGAGGTCGTAGTTATTCTTGCGCAGGTAGGAACGGAAGTGGTTCTGCAACAGCCGCTGCCCGCGCGCGCGGAGATAGCGCAAGGCACCGGCGCGCCAGGGCAGCCTTGCGTCAGGGGCAACGGCCACCGGGGCAGACGGCTTGGGTTCGCCGCGTTCGAGCCAGGGGCGTGCGCGGCCCCACAGCGACCGGGCCTGGCGCACCCAGCCGCGCGGGAAGCAGTCGATCTCGCCCGGCTGCGTCTGTTGGCGGAGGCTGCGAATCAACTCCGCGGTGTAGTGGCCCACCCCCGTTTTCGCACCGGAGGTCGAGAGCGCGTTGAGCAGCACACGCATGGGACTTTTTGCCTTCCTGAGACGACATGCCGTTGTCAGAGCCGCGACCGTAAGGGAGCGGGGGGTTCACCGCTCCCCTACGGTCGCGGCTCTGACGAAATCCTTACGGCGCTGATCCTTACGGCGCTCTAAGCCGCTCCCTTACGGTCGCGGCTCTGAAATAGTCCCCTTAGCGCCGCGAGGAACCGTTCCTCAATCCGCTCGTTGGTGAAGTGTTCCCGATAGTGGTCGCGGCCCCGTTCCTGCAACTCCGCGTAAACCGACGGCTCGCGTTGCAAGCAAGCGACTGACTCCGCCAGGAGCCACGCGGAGCGGTCATCCCACAGGACACCAGCGCTGCCCAGCGTTTCTGAGATCGCGGTCCCGCCGTAGCCTGCTACCACGACTCCCAGGGCCATCGCCTCGACCAGCGGCACGCAGAATCCTTCGTGCTCGCTGGCGATGACGAACACGTCGGCACTGGCGTAATAGGCTTTTAGCACCGCGTCCGTCGGTGCCGCGGTGAACGTCACCGATCCCTCCACGCTGTTGTGCCGGACCCGCTCGCGCAACGACGCGGCGTAACTCTCCAACCGGTCGTCTTCCTTGCCGACCAGCAGCAGTCGGCTTCTGCGGTCGTAATGGTGGTGATACACGGCGAAGGCGTCAATCAGGGCGGCGTGTCCCTTGTTCGGTGCCAGCCGGCCGACGAACAGGAGATTTGTCTTACCGTCCGCGCAGGCGTCCACGACTGCCGGGTCCGGCGCGGTGCTTTCCAAACGCTCGACGAGATGGAACGGCGGCACGACGGCGCAACGCTCCGGCGGCACACCGAGTGCCAGTAATTCATCCTGGTTGTAGGTCGAATCGGAGAGGTAAAGGTCGCACTGCGCCTGTACCAAAGCCGCCACCTGTTCCCGGCCCTGGCGGCAGTCTGCGGCGCACGCCTCGTTCATTCCATCGTAAAAATGCGCGGGCGTGACGTTGTGGTAGCGGACGACGCGGCGACACCGCACTTGTTGGATCAGGTCAATGCCGGCGGCGCATTCGATGGAGTGGTGGTAAAGCAGGACGGCCGACGGGTTGCTGCCGAGGAACGCCCGCGCCCGCGCGATCGGGTGACAGGGGGCTGTCACCGCGCCGACGTGAGTCGCGAACAGGCCGACCGCGTGGCCCCGCCCCCGGAATAGTTGGGCCATGTGCAGGAGGTCGTTGCCGACGGCGTCGCCCGGTGCCAGCGCGGGCGCGACAATCGCAATCGTGGTCATCGTCCCTTCGACCCCTTCCCGGATTGCAGTCAGGACGCTTGGCGGACGGCTTCGGTCGGGAGGTGTCGTTCAAGGTGGGAGAGGCGTTCGCGGAGTTGGCGGACTTCGTCGTCGCGGGCGGTCAGCCGCGTTTCCAGCGACCGCACGGTCTTGCCCGTTTCGCGCAGGGCTTGTAACACGTCGAGGTTGTATCGACTCTGACGCGCCGTCAGAAAGCGCAGCAGGGAAACGATCAGGGTGCGGACCCGCAGGATCAGCACCCGGCGGATGCCGCGGTGGCGACGGTCCACCGGGATCGCCGCGTCCGCCACGGCGGCGGCCTCGGCCCGGCTCAGGCGGCTGCTCACCTCCGGCCAGTTGTAGACCGGATCGTTCGCGCCGGGTAGTGGGCCAAGCCGCTGCTCGTTTTGCTCGGCACGCGCCCGGATGGTGGCGAGCAGGTCGTCGTGCCAGGCGTCCCGCGGCTGCAATTCAGTCATCGGGTCGTCTCGTCAGATACTCGAACGCAAAGCCGCAAGCGGCAATCAGGCGGCGCGCGATCGGGCCGTGCCGTGCGGCTGGTAGGCGGCCAGGTCGTAGTCCACCATCATCTTGACCAGGCCGACAAAACTCACTTCCTGCTCCCAGTTCAGCTTGTCTTTCGCCTTCGCCGGGTCGGCCAGGAGCAAGTCCACCTCGGCGGGTCGGCAGAACTGCGGGTCGATCACCACATAACGCCGCCAGTCCAGGCCGGCGTGCGCGAACGCGATCTCAACGAACTCCTCGACGCTGTGCGTCTGGCCGGTGCCGATCACGAAATCGTCCGGCTCGTCCTGTTGCAGCATCAGCCACATGGCCCGCACGTAATCGCCGGCAAAGCCCCAGTCGCGCTTGGCCGTCAGGTTGCCCAGCCGCAGCTCCTTGGCCAGGCCCATCTTGATCCGGGCGACGCCGTGCGTGATTTTGCGCGTCACAAATTCCAACCCGCGCCGCGGCGACTCGTGGTTGAACAAAATGCCGGCACACGCATAGAGGTTATAACTCTCGCGGTAATTCACGGTGATGTAGTGGCCGTAAACCTTGGCGACGCCGTAGGGCGACCGCGGGTAGAACGGCGTCGATTCGCGCTGGGGCGTCTCTTGCACTTTGCCGTACATCTCGCTGCTGCTGGCCTGGTAGAAGCGGGCCTTGGGGCACTCCTGCCGCATCGCGTCCAGCACGCGCGTCACGCCGACCGCCGTGTATTCCGCGGTCAACACCGGCTGCCGCCAGCTCGTCGGCACGAAGGACTGTGCCGCGAGGTTGTAGATTTCGTCGGGTTGCGCCTGTTCCATGACGGTCGCGATGGAGGTCTGGTCGAGCAGATCGGCCTGGAACAGTTCGACGCGCTCGCGGAGGTGTTCGATGCGTTGCAGGTTTTCGCTGCTGCACCGGCGGATCATGCCGCAGACGCGGTAGCCTTTGCTGAGTAGTAGTTCGGCGAGGTAACTGCCGTCCTGGCCGGTGATACCGGTGATGAGAGCGGTCCGGGTGGTCATCCTTGAATCCTCAGGTGAAACTCGTCCTTGCCGTTGCTTCCTGCACGGTGCCGACGGAATGGCACGCCGTGGCAAGACGGGTATAACAAATTGACGGCGGAAGGGTCAAGGGGAAGATCGGGGGTAACCGTTCACCGGCATCAACTGCTCCCCCCCTTGCGAAGGGGGGGTAGGGGGGGGTAAGAACGCTTAAAGTACTCGGCCATGGCGCTCTCTTCACCCCCCCTACCCCCCCTTCGTAAGGGGGGGAGTGAACGGTTACGATCGGGGGTAGGCCGGAGGAAAAATAAATAGCTGTTAGCTGTCAGCCGTTAGCTCTTAGCCAATGCCAGACACCCGACTAATCCAGAACGTACGCATTCCCCGCGTCCTCTTCATGGCGGATTTCGTCAACGGGGTCTTTGCGGCCGGGGCCTTTGTACAGGCGGTTGGGGCAATTGAATACAAGACCCGGTTCGGCACCGACGTTCTTGTAGGCGTGAACAACACCCGGCGGCACGATCAGGCGCATCGGGCGGTCGATGCCGACGATTTCGGTTTGCTTGACGCCGTAGGTCGGCGAGTCGGGTCGGCGATCCCACAGGTACATTTTGAAATTGGACGGGCCGATGAAGCAGAAGACATCGGTCTGATCGACGTGCTCGTGCGGCCCGCGCGCGACGCCGGGTTGCGTCATGGACAGGTACGCCATTACCGGGTTGAACTCGGCGGCCAGGTCGTCGTCGCGGAACAGTTCGCACAGCCAGCCGCGGGCGTCGTGGTAGCTCGTCAGGGGATGCCAGTGGACGCCCTGGATTGTGCCGAGATGGAATTGCATGGTAGTCGCCCGTCGGGGATGCTTGGGCCGGTATCTGCAAGGCATCTTAGGGGAATCGCGGCCGCCCGGCTGTCACGCGGCCGCGCCGGCTGCCAGGAGTTGCGGGCGGGCGGCCGCGCTGCGGCGCAGCACCAGATGGAAACCAACGCCATCGTCCTCGCTCCAGTCGCCGCACTTCCAGGCTGCCGGACCGGATCGCTTCGAGATAGTCGCGCCGCCGCTGGTAGGCAACAGACCGTACAACTCCTGCACCCGCCAGGCGTCCAGGCCGAGCGCCTCGAAGTGGTGGTTGATGTGCGTGGTCAGGCTGGCGCGCGTGATTTCGGACTGCTCGGCGATGGCAGCGCGGGTGATGCCGGCCTGCTCGGCCTGGGCCGCGGCGAGCAGCGCGGCGACCTTGTCGCTGACCTGGGCCGCCTCCGCGTGGGTCGCGGCGAGCAACGGGGGCAAGCCGGTCAGCGCATCGGCATTCTGCCGTAGCAACTCCACCTGCCCGGTTAGGATCTCCGCCTGCCGGGTCAACCCCTCGATCTGGCGGTTCAGTTCCCCGGTACGAAGGTCCAACTTGTTCTCGACGGCCTCGCCTTTCCAGGCCGCCGCCTGCAACTGCGCCCGGACAGCGCGAGCAGTTCCACGTCGGCCTGCCGGGCCCAGCGCTCGGCGACAGCGCGGGCGACGCGCGTCACACCGCGAGCGGCGTACGCGGATAGCTTCGACTGGAAAAGGCCGATCCTCGGCTTCGACACGCGGAATGAGACGGGCATGGTTTGTCCCACGAAGCCTATAGGTTATACTCACCGCGGGGCAACTTGACACAAGCCCGAAGCGCAAGCGCGGGACGGTCCCTCGCTTGCGCTTCGGGCTTGTGTCATTCCAAGCCGCGGCGAGTAGAGATCGACCCCGCCAACGAGAGAACGTGCGGCGACGCAAAAGACTTGCGGCTGGGCACGGCACCGCGCCGGGCCGACAGGACGACGTCGATCAGGCGGTCGGGGTTGTGAAACTGTCGCCAGACCGACGCCCGCTCGGCGGCTGCCGCAACGGCCCGATCAGGGCATGAAGGTACTCGAAGCAGTGGCCGCTGTAGGAGACCAGCGACGGGTCGGCAAGGAAAAAGCGGCTCATGCAAGAATTCCTCTGCCCGCGCGCCGGGGTCCGGCGAAACGCACGAAGTCAAGCAGCGGGCGAGCGCTCCCAAACCGGAAGGCAGCGCAAATACACCCTACCCTGTCTCACTTTAGCGCACGGAGTGTAGTAAGTCGGGCGGTGCGCGTCAACACATACTTCGGCGGACGCATGAACGCGGGTGCGAGAACTGATCTTGGCGAGCCGGGAGCGTAAGCGACCGGAGGTTATCCCGAGATAACCTCCGGTCGCTTACGCTCCCCCCGCGCCCGATAGGGA
>JBBRLG010000361.1:0-7852 GCA_038231495.1 Gemmatales bacterium
CAGGAGAGAATCCAGGGGGGGGGTGTGTCAGGGGGTCGGGAAACGAACTTCCCCAAGAGAATACCCGATAAGGACTTGCGGAAGTAAAGTTCGTTTCCTTTGCTCTCAAGCCACGCGAAACGAATGGATCGTCGCGGAAACGATAGCGCGCCAGGTCTACGGTTGGCTGGTTTTCAACAACGCGGTGAACGGTTACTATTTATCATCCGCCTGGAAGTGCTTCACCACGTTGTCCAGCCCCGACACGATGTACGCGACCGCCCCGTAATGGGTGCAGTCGTACCAGACGATTTTCTGTTCGCCGCTGGCTTTCCACAGCGCCTCGGCCATGCGCGGCGGCACCAGCTCGTCGCGCTTGCCGGCGATTTGCAGCACCTTGCGCTGCTTCAGGTTGGCGGCACAGGTGAGCGGGTCGATCGGGGCAATGGCCGTCGCCATTTTCGCCTTGCTGCCGCCGATCCCTTCGTACACAAACCGGAACGCGGCCGCTTCGGGAATGTCGTACCAGCAGTCCACGAAGCCGCCGCCGCTCAGGAGCAGCGCGACCCGGCCCAGCTTCGGCTCCATCTCCGCCGTCAGCGCTGCGATAAAACTGCCCAAACTCGTGCCGAGGATGCCGAGCCGCTTGCCGTCGATTTCGGGCCGGGATTCGAGCCAGGCCGTCGCCACGCGCAAGTCGAGGACGGTCTGGCGCACGGCGGTGACGGTCTGCGGCACGTCGGGCGACATGAGGCGCAGCTTGCTGCCGGGCGGCCGCCGCGGGCCGTAATACGCCATGTGGACGTAGAGGCCGGCGATCTTGTGTTGCGCCAGGTACGTCGCGATGGCGCGCGAAACGCTGCCGTCGCCGGCCGTGATGTCGAGCACGATCACCGCCGGGAACGGCCCCTTGCCCATCGGCCGGTAGTATTCCGCGTGGACCGTGTTGTTCTCGACGGTCGCTGTCTCGACGGGCGATGGAAACGTCAGCCGGTGGACACTCACCTCGTTGGCGGGCATCTCGAACTTCAGCTTCATCTCGTAAGCGACGGTGCGCGCGTCGAGGCGGTAGCATTCGGGAATGTCTTTTTGATCGCCGAGCGGCGTGTATCGAAAAGTGCCCTTCTCGACGGCCGTGGGTTCCGCAGCGGCGACGGTGCCGCAAGCGAGCAGCCAAACGCAAACGGCGGGCAGAGTACGCATACACCGGCTCCTGGGGCAAGTTTCCAAATCGACAGCGTTAATCGCATTCAGTATCGGCGATTGGCGCGACCCACGCAAGCCGCATCGCCGACGACGCCAACCGCTCCGGTCAATCCGACGTTGCTGGCGTAGAATGGAGTAGTCCCCAACCCCGGCGGATCGGAGTTTGCCGCCGTCTCTCCAAACCATCGTGAAGGAGCATTCCCATGGCCCCGGCCGTCGCGCCCCCCGTCGCCAACGAACGCGAAACCAACAACCGTCACGCCGCCCACCGCGCACCTTTTTCCGTTTTTCATAGCTCTCCAACCTTTCAGATGGCGTGCAAACAACTCGACGACGTGGCCGAGGTGATCGAGATCGACCGCGGCGTTTTGCAGCGTATGAGCCTGCCCAAGCGTGCCATCGTCGTCAGCATCCCCGTCCGCATGGACGACGGCAACACCGAAATGTTCATCGGCTACCGCGTGCAACACAGCCTGACGAGCGGCCCGTCCAAGGGCGGTCTCCGCTACCACCCCAACGTCGATCTCGGCGAAGTGGCGGCACTGTCGATGTGGATGTCCTGGAAGTGCGGCATCATGAACCTGCCGTTCGGCGGCGCCAAGGGCGGCATCAGCGTGGACCCGGCCCACCTGTCGCTCGGCGAGTTGGAACGGCTGACGCGGCGGTTCACCGAAGAGGTGCTAAACGTCATCGGCCCGCGCATGGACGTGATGGCCCCGGACCTGGGCACCGACGAGCAAACGATGGCCTGGATCATGGACACCTACAGCATGAAGGTCGGCTACGCCTGCCCGGAGATCGTGACGGGCAAGCCGTTGGAGCTGGGCGGCTGTTACGGCCGCCGCGAGGCGACCGGCCGCGGCGTCACTTACTGCATCGTGGAGGCGATGAAGCTCTTGAAGCTGGCCCCGGAGGAAGCGACCGCGGTGGTCCAGGGATTCGGCAACGTCGGTTCGGTGGTGTGTCACGAATTGGCCCAGCGCGGCATCCGGGTCATCGCGATCAGCGACCGTTACGGGGCGATTGCCAACCCGCGCGGCATCGACGTGGCGGCCCTGTCCCGGCACGTCAACGGCGGCAAGCTCTTGCGCGAGTTCCCCGACGCCGAGCCGATGGACCCCAACCAACTGTTGACGACGCCCTGCACGATCCTGGTGCCCGCGGCGCTGGAGCGCGTCATCACGGCCGCAAACGCCGGGCAACTCTGCTGCCGCATTCTGGCCGAAGGTGCGAACGGCCCGACGACGCCGGACGCCGACGCGATTTTGGCCAACAGCGACGTGTTCATCATCCCCGACGTGCTGTGCAACGCCGGCGGCGTGACCGTGTCGTATTTCGAGTGGGTGCAGGACATCCAGCAGTTCTTGTGGAGTGAGGAAGAGGTCCAGCAGAAGCTGCAAAAGCTGATGTTGCGGGCGTTCAACCAGGTGACGCAGTTGGCAAGCCACCGCAAGCTGAGCATGCGCACCGCGGCGCTGAGCCTGGGCGTCGAGAAGATCGCGAAGGAGAAAATGCGGCGCGGGCTGTATCCGTAAAATGGCAGCCGACGTAGCCACAAGCGGCTCGCTTGTGGGCTTGCCGTCGCACCGGGAGGTCTCATGCCGTTACAGGATCATTTTCATCCGCCGCTGAGCGTGACCCGGCACTGGCACGCCTTCCACAATTCGTGGGCGACGTACCTTTCGTCCGCTTTGAACCGGCTCTTGCCCGCCGGTTATTTCGCCGAGGCGAACGTCCAATTCGGCATCGAAATCGACGTGGCGGCGTTTGAAGAAGCGGGCGGCAATTCTATCGCGCGGTCGGATTCGACGGCCTGGTCGCCTCCCGCGCCGACGCAAACGGTTCCCTTCGCGGTGGTCACGGATGCGGTTGAGGTATTGATCTTCCGAAATGAGGGCGGCCCCACCCTCGCCGGCGCGATCGAGTTGGTCAGCCCTGCCAACAAGGATCGGCCGGCGCACCGCGCGGCCTTCGTGTCGAAGTGCCAAACGTATTTGCAACAAGGCGTCGGCGTGGTGGTCGTGGATGTGGTCACCGGACGGCGTGCGAACCTGCACAACGAATTGCTGACGCGGCTCTTCGTCCCCGACGCATCGCATCTGAACGCCGACCTGTACGCCGTTGCCTACCGCCCGGTCGAACGCGACGAACAGTCGAGTCTCGATTTGTGGCTTGAAAACCTGGCTGTGGGCCGGCCGCTGCCTACGATGCCGCTCTGGTTGCCGGGGGCGTTGTGTCTGCCGGTGGAATTGGAAGCGACCTACGAGCGGACGTGTCGGGAACAAAGGCTTCTGGTCAACGGGGAGGCGGCGCCGTAGGACCGTAGGGCAAACCAAGGCGATTTTCCTTGACACCGGAGAAAATTACTCTAGTTATGGCACAAGCTTCAAATCCTCCTAAACCGCTTGCGCCGGCCGCCGCCCCGGTGAAGCGTCTAATGCCGGCGGCCCACCGGAGAATCGCGATGACCGCCTCGTCCAAGACCCCCACCGCCGGCGCGGCCGGGTCCATCCCGACCCTTGCCGCAGTCAACGCGGACCTCGCGGCCATGGCCGCCCCCGGCTACCCGCTCGACCTGAACCAAATTCAGGGCAACATCCTGGGCGGGTTTAACAAGGATTACCAATCGTTCCTGTTCCTCCGCTTCGCCGACAAGAAGTCGGCCCGCGACTGGGTCGGCAGCATCGCCGGCGAGGTCGCCTCGGCCGCCGAAGTGGCGGCGTTCGACGGCCTGTTCAAGCTGGTCAACGGCCGCCGCGGCGGGGAACTCGGCGTCGTGAAGGCGACGTGGATGAACATCGCCTTCACGCACAAGGGCGTCGGCTTCCTCGGAGCCAGCGACGCACACAAATTCCCGACGGAGTTCACGCACGGCATGAAGGCCCGCGCCGCCGCGAACAAAGACGTCGGCCCGAGCGACCCGTCGAAATGGGTCGCGGCGCTGCGGCACGGCGACATCCACGCCCTGATGATCGTCGCCGCGGACTCGCCGGAGGACCTCGGCGAGCATGTCTTGCGCTACGTCCACAACCTGGGCATCCAGGGCGTGCAGCTCGTCTACCTTCAAGAGGGGGCGGTGCGCCAGGACGAGCCGGGCCACGAGCACTTCGGCTTCCGCGACGGCGTCTCCCAGCCCGGCGTCCGCCACCTCGACAGCCACGTCCCTTCCCTGACGAAGGCTCTGGCCAACCCGATCCACGGCAACCCCGGCCAGGACCGTCTCCACGCCGGCGAGTTCGTCCTCGGCTACCCGACGCAAAAGCTCGAGAAAAAGCTGTGCGGCGACAAGGGCGAGGTGATTCCAAACCCCGACGAGGGGCCGCTCAGCCCGGCGCACGTGGGCGGGAACGAAACCGCGCCGTCGTGGGCCACGAACGGGTCATACCTCGTGTTCCGCCGACTGGCCCAGGATGTGGGTGGCTTCCGGGCCATGATCGAGCAGTTGGCCAAGGACGGAAAGTTAGGCACGAACGACCCGGCGGTGGTCGGGGCGAAGGTGGTCGGCCGGTATAAGAGCGGCGCGCCACTGGAGCGGACGAAAGATGAGGTGGCCCTCCTGGGCGAGACCTACGATCCGACAACAGGCGACTCGTCCAAGGAAGTCGCCACGGCGCTGGGGGTGACAGACAAGACGAAGAACAACGAGGGCGACCTGGCCGAGGACCGACGGCTGAACAACCACTTCGAGTTCGGGGACGACCAGGGGGCGATCGTGCCGCGGGCGGCCCACATTCGCAAGGCGTACCCGCGGGACGAGAGGCGGGGCGACGACGAGGATTCGGCCGACGAAAACGATTCGCAGACGCACCGGATTATGCGGCGCGGCATCCCGTTCGGCACGTCGTTCCGGCCGGGCCTCGGCGCGGCCGGCCACGGCGGCAAGCCGGGTGTCGAGGAGCCGGGCGACCGCGGGCTGCTGTTCCTGTGCTACCAGAGCAGTCTGAAACGGCAGTTTGAATTCGTCCAGCAGCAGTGGGTCCACAACCCGGGCTTTCCGTTGAAGGGCGACGGCGAGGATCCGCTCATCGCCCAGACCAAGGACGGCGATTTCGTCCTCCAGGACGACGCCGGGAAGCCGAAGGCCCACGCCAAGATCACTCACTACGTGACGATGACCGGCGGCGAGTACTTCTTCCAACCGTCGATCAAGGCCCTCACGACGGAACTCGGCAATCCCCCCCCGGCGGCCACCTGCCTGCCGGTACTCGGCGATCCGGACCTCGGCGACATCGACGCCGCGGGGGCCGACCCCTGCGCCGGGGCGGAGAAGGGTTGATTTCCGGCGAGGCCGGGTCGAGCCGCTTGTGGCTACGGGATAGAATGCGTTAACAAGCCCGCCGTCGCGGCCCGGGACGGCGGGCCGCCCTTGCGCGTTTACGATTCGGGACCCCTCGAAAGGAAAGCGAAGATGAACCCGACTTACGCGAGCCGACTGCTCGGCATGCTTTGCCTTGCCGCAACCCTCGTGCTTCTGGCCGAGCAACCCGGGGCCGCCCGCGCCCCCGCCAAGCCGGAAGAAGTGGGCAAATGGGGCACGCCGTTCGACCTCCAAAACGTTGCCATCCACACGCACGTCCTGTCCGACGGCCGGGTGTTATTCTGGTCGCGCCGGGAAAAGGGCGAGGACTTGAACCCGCACGATTGCACGCCCCGGATCTGGGATCCCGTGACGAAGCAGGTCAAAACCACGGACAAGCCGGGGTTCAACTTGTTCTGTAGCGGCCACACGTTCCTGGCCGACGGCCGCCTGTTCGTCGCCGGCGGCCACCAACTCGACGGGCACGGCGCTCGGCACGCGACGGTCTTCGACCCGAAGACGGAGAAATGGACCCGCACCAAGGACATGAACGCCGGCCGCTGGTATCCGACCGCCGTCACGCTCCTCGACGGCACCGTACTCGTGTCGTTCGGCAAGGACGAGCACGGGGACGACAACACGATCCAACAGGTCTGGAAGGACGGCGATCCAAACCCCTGGCGGTCGATCGTCGAATTCAGGGCGCCGCCCTACTACCCGCGCATGCACGTCCTCCGCGACGGCCGGGTCTTCATGGCCGGCCCGCAGCCGTTGACGCAGGTCCTCGACACGAACGGGGGCGGGGCGTGGACGTTCCTGCGGACGGACCCGGACATCGGCAAGGCGGTCCAGCTGTCCAGCCGGGTCTCGAACCAGACGCGGGATTATGCGGCCTCGGTGATGTACGCCGACGGCAAGCTCCTGTTCGTCGGCGGCGGCAACGCGCCGGCAAAAGGGGCCGAGTTGCTCGACCTGAACGCGGCGAAGCCGGCCTGGAAAGCGACGGCCGACATGCACTTCGGCCGCCGCCAGCACAACGCCACGCTGTTGCCCGACGGCACCGTTCTGGTTACGGGCGGCACCCAGGGCAACGGCGGCGAGTCGGGCGGCTTCAACGACCTGACGATCGGCGCGCCCATCCGCGCGGCCGAGCTGTGGAACCCGAAGACCGAGAAGTGGACGTTGCTGGCCGAGGAGAGCGTCGATCGCTGCTACCACTCCACCGCGGTCCTCCTGCCTGACGCGACCGTGCTAAGCGCCGGCGGCGGCGAGTACAGCCCAAAGAACGACGGCCACGAGAACGCCGCGAAAGATTCCCACAAGGACGCGCAGATTTTCTCGCCGCCGTACCTCTTCCGCGCGGGCACGCGGCCGAAGATTACCAAAGCCCCTGACGAGGTGGAGTACGGGAAGGCCTTCGAGGTGGAGACGCCCACTCCCGGCGACGTCGGCACGGTGAGTTGGGTCCGGCTGTCGTCCGTGACCCACTCCTTCAATGCAACCCAGCGCCTCAACTTTCTACCGTTCACGGCCAAGGCGGCTTCCGTCACGGTGACGGCCCCCGCGAAGGCCGCCGGTTGCCCCGCCGGACACTACATGCTGTTCGTGCTGAACAAGGACAACGTCCCGTCGGTCGCGAAGATCATGCGGATTCACTGAGTGCTTCTTGCGAAGGAGTTGTATCGTGCAATCAATTCGGTATCCGAGTCGGTGGCCCCTCCCCGCCTGCGCGCTGGCGCTCCTCGCCCTGTGGCCCGCGGCGGCCGCTGCCCAAGTCCGCGAAGTCTCCGTGGGGGTGACGCCCTCGTGCCCGTACGGGATCAAGGCGTGCTGGGCCGGCGCGTACGAGGCGCTCGGGCGCATGGAGGGAGTGCAATCGGTCGCCACGTCCCCGGACGCCTACAACTGCACGGCCGCGATCTGCCTGAAGGCGCAGGGGCTGCCCGATCCCGAAAAGTGGGCCACCCAGTTCAAGGCAGCGGTGGACCAAGCCCACGTCTTCCGCGGCGTCGAAGTGACCGTCGATGGGGCGCTGGAGGAGACGGACGGCGGCCTCGGCGTCCGCGTCCCCGGTGTCGATGCGCCGCTCCGCCTGGCCGCCTTGCGGAACAAGTTGCAATGGAACGGCAAAAAAGGCGCGGCGCGCCAACCGGAACCGGACGAGAAGGACGCTTACGAGGCGCTCGCGGCCGCGAACAAGGGCGAAAAGGCTGGGGCCGTCAAGGTGCAAGTGACCGGACCGCTCCGCAAAGAGGGTGCCGTCTATGTATTGGAGGTGCGCGAGTTCTTCCGCGTCGGGCCGCCAAAGTAGCCGCCCGTGGGGGAAAGTGGCACAAACGCCCGTAACCACAAGCGGCCCGCTTGTGGGAG
>JBBRLG010000362.1:0-7850 GCA_038231495.1 Gemmatales bacterium
GCTTTCTTTCTTTGGGGGTTAGCAGACCGCGCTAAAGAAAGAAAGCGGCGTCGAGCCGCCGCACTCCAAAGGGAAAACACCCCCCTTGTCCCGCGCTCCGACCAAACGGAAACACTGCCGCCGCTAAACTTTTCCAGCACCCACCACAACCCCAAGCCCCGGCGTTTCCGGTACAAACAAGCGGTCAGCTTCGTAACGCAGGGGCGTAGCCGATAGTGGTTTCTCAAAATAAAGCGGCCCGATGAGGTCGCCGGGAAAGCGCTCACAACACAGATTGCCCGTCGCGACGGTGACGTGCGCCATCGCCGCCGTGGCCACCTCGCGTTCCAAATTGCTGCCGATGGTGCAGGGAATGCCCGCCGCCTCGGCCATCTTGGCAATGGTTTGCGTGGCGCGGATGCCGCCGTGTTTGCCCGGATACAGGCTGAAAACGTCGGCCGCTTCGGCGCGGATTACCGCCAGCGCGTCCTGCGGCGTGAAAACGCTTTCGTCCGCCATGATCGGAATGCCGGAGCGCCGCCGCACCTGGGCCATCGCGCCGTGAGCGCCGCGCGTCGTCGGTTGCTCGAACAACGCCACGTCCAATTTTTCAAACCGACTCGCCGCCCAGACCGCCTCCTCCACCGTGTAACCGCCGTTGGCATCGACCGACAAGAACACTTTCGGCCCGATGGCTTCGCGCACGGCTTTGAGCCGCTCCACGTCCGCGGCCGCGTGGCCGTCGCGGCCCACTTTGACCTTGATCGCCGTCCAGCCGCGCTCGACCATGCGCCGCGCTCGCTCCGCCGCGAGTTTCGGTTCGACCGCGCCGACAACGAACTTCAACCGAATGCCTTTCGCGGCGTCGGCCGACCGGTCGCGACCGCCGAGCAGTTTGTAGAGGGGGACGCCCAGGATTTGCGCTTGGAGGTCGAGCAGGGCAGCTTCGAGCGCGGCTTTGGCGAAGCTGTTACCAAACGCAGCCCGATTGAGCCGGCGTTCGATCCACTCGATGTCAAACGGGTCGGCCCCCGCCACGAGCGGAGCAAGCACGTCGCGGATCAGCGCGATCGCGCCGGTTTGGGTTTCGCCGCTCCACACGCTCGTGACGCTGGCCTCGCCCAGTCCGAGCCGGCCGTCCTCGTCGCCGACCCGCAGCAGGACGTACTGGCCGACCGTGTGTTCGCCGAGGGAACTGACGATCGCGAGTTCGCGGCGGATGTGGCCGTCGATGGGTTCTGCCGCGACAACGGTGATGGGCATGATGCGTCTCGTCCGCGGGAATTGACCGCTTACTGGTACTTGCCGCCGGCCCGTTCGAGGATGACTTTGATGGCCAGAACCGCTTTGGGAAACAACTCCGGCCCGGTGAAGCCGCCCGTCGGCCCGCCGCCGAGGAGGTGCGGTTCCAGCGTGGCGAAGCCGTCATATTTCCGCGCGACGGCATCCGTAATCACGGCGGCCCAGCGGCCTTGCCCCGAACCGGCCAGGCAACCGTGTACCTCCCCCGCGATCCAGTCTTTGATGTGGAAGTGCGCCGTCACGTCTTTCGTGGTCTCCCAACCCTTGAGAGCATCGTAACCGCAAAAGACGTAGTTGGCCGCGTCATAAACGTTGCGGAGCGCCGGACTCGACACCTGCTTAAAAATGCGCTGCACCCGTTCGGGCGAGTCGCCGTAAATGCGGTGTTCGTTCTCGTGCAGCAGCCGCACGCCCGCCTTCTCGGCAAGCCGCACTTTCGCCGCGAGGCGGTCGAACACGGCTTGCTCGTGCGCCGCCTCGGCCTGGTTCCAATCCGTTCCCTCCGGCGGGTAGTAACTGAAGACCCGGATGTTCGGCGTGTCGAACACCTTGCACAATTCGATCGCCCGCGCAAACCGCTTCAGGTGCGGCTCGAACGGCTCGTCGATGCGCACCTTGCCGATCGGCGACCCAATGGCACTGAGCCGAAAACCGTGCTTTTGCAGCAACGATTTGAATTCAGCAATTTGGAGATCGCTTAAATCCAGTACGTTGGTCTTGAGGATGGAGCGGAACTCGATGTGGCGGACGCCGCACAGGGTGAGGACGGCGATTTGCTCTTGCGGGTCCGGCGAAATCTCGTCGGCAAAGGCGCTCAGCGTGAACATGCGGTATCTCTTGGTGCCGTGCGTTATTCAGGGCTGCGGGTTCGATTGGCTCTTGCCCGGTTGCCACAACACGTCGTCCTGACCGTTATTGTTGTAGACACGGCCCAGCACAAAGAGGAGGTCCGAAAGCCGGTTCAGGTAAATCACGACTTCCGGGTTGACGGGTTCGAGTTGCGTCAGGGCCACCACGTCGCGCTCGGCCCGGCGGCAGACGGTTCGGGCCAAATGACACCAAGCCGCGGCGGCCTGGCCTCCCGGCAGGATGAAACTCCGCAGCGGTGCCAGCCCGGCGTTCAGGCGGTCGATGGCATTTTCCAGGCGCTGCGATTGTGCCGGCGTGACGCGCAGACGCGAACCGGCCGCTTCGTCAACTGCGGGAGGGACGCACAAGTCCGCGCCGACATCGAACAGGTCGTTCTGGATGCCGCGCAGTAATTCGGATTCGGGAAGTGCGGAATGTTGGGAGACGAGCAGACCCAGCACGGCGTTGAGTTCATCGACGCCGCCGTAGGCCGTGACGCGTGGGTGGTTTTTCGGAACGCGGCTGCCGTCGCCGAGGCCGGTGTCCCCCTGGTCGCCGGTTTTGGTGTAAATCCGAGAGAGATAAACCATCGCGACGTACTCGGGGGAAGGGGGCCGTCTAACACTCGCGGATTTTGCGGAGGGCGGCGCGGACGCGCTGCTTGGCCAGGCGGGTAAGGCGTTCGCGTCGGTGTTGTTGACGTTTCAGGCGTTGAACCGCGGCGAGGAACCGCGACGTATCCAACTCGCCATAGACCACGGCGAGGTCTCCTTTCGGGTGCGACAACGGGAAGGCACACGAGAGGTCGGCGCGGGCAGCCCGTGCCGCATCGTGCAATACTATCTTATGCGGTCGCCGCACCACGCTGTCAAGCAGCGCGTCCGCATTTTGTGCGGATTACCCGACCGGCTCCGAGCGCACACGCCGGAAAAGTGTGCGGCCGGGGCCAGGTCGGTTTACCGGCGCGTCAGCTGCAACCCGAAGTTGCGCCGCACGTGTCACACTTGGCACAAGCGCCACTGCGCACCAGCGTCAGTTGGCCGCACTCGCTGCACGGGTCGCCCTCATAACCTTTCAGCCGCGCCAGGCGGGTTTTTTCGTCCTGCGTCTGCGGCATGGTCGCGGTGCGCGAGCCGGTTTTGTGCCCGTTGCCGTTGCCGTGGGCATGGCCGTTGCCGGGCAGGGGATGCAGATGGTCGCTCCGCGGCGCGGCGAACGGCTTCGGTGCGACCGGGGTTGCAACCATGTGCTCCGCTACCGTCTCCTCCGACACGAACTCCGGCTCGGCCGGGTCGCGGTGCAAGGCGTCGCCGCGCAGGTCCTCCGGCTCGACCTGGGCCAGCTCGTACCGACCCAGGTAGGTGATGGCCAACTCGCGGAAGATGTAGTCGATGATCGACGTGGACATCTTGATGTGCGGGTTGCCTTGCACCATGCCGTTCGGCTCGAAGCGCGTGAACTGGAAGGCGTCCACGAACTCTTCGAGCGGTACGCCGTGCTGCAAGCCGAGCGAGATGGCGATGGCGAAGCAGTTCGTCATGCTGCGGAAGGCGGCCCCCTCCTTGTGCATGTCGAGGAAGATTTCGCCGAGCGTGCCGTCCTCGTACTCGCCGGTGCGCAGGTAAATCTTGTGGTTGCCGATGCGGGCCTTTTGCGTGTAGCCCGCCCGCCGGTCGGGCAGCCGACGGCGGTGGGCGATGTAACGGTAGACGATCTTTTCCGCCAGCCGCACCGGCTCCGCCTTCGGCTCCTCCTTGGCTTCCAGGGCGGCGAGGTCCAGTTCGGGCGTGTCGCTGATGGTGTTGAGCGGTTGGCTCAACTTGGAGCCGTCGCGATAGAGGGCGTTGGCCTTGAGCATCAACTGCCAGCTGAGCCAATACGCCTTTTTCACGTCCTCGACGGTAGCATGGTGCGGCATGTTGATCGTCTTGCTAATCGCACCGCTCACGAAGGGCTGCGCCGCCGCCATCATGCGGATGTGCGCCTCGGTCGAGAGGTAGCGCTTGCCGAACTTGCCGCACTTGTTCGCGCAATCGAAGACCGGCAAGTGTTCCGCCTTCAAGTGCGGTGCCCCCTCAATCGTCATGAGGCCGCAGACGTAGGCGTTGGCTGCGTCCACCTGTTCTTTCTTGAAACCGAGGGCGGCGAGGAGGTCGAAGCCCGGTGCGTCGAGTTGCTCCGCCGTAAGCCCCAGTCGGTTGATGCACACGTCGTCGCCGACGCTCCAGCGGTTGAAGGCGAACGGCAACTCAAACACGCCGGGTAGTTGCGACTCGAGCGCTTGCAACACATCGTCGGGAAAACCCTTGGCGCGCAGGCTGGCAAAGTTAATGTGCGGACAACCGTGTAATGTCCCGGACCCGCGGCAGTGGCGAGCGATGTCTTCGATCTGCTTGGGCGTGTAGCCCAACCGCGTCAAGGCAGGCGGGATTGAGGCGTTGATGATCTTGAAATAACCGCCGCCGGCCAGCTTCTTGAACTTCACCAGCGCGAAATCGGGTTCGACGCCGGTGGTATCGCAGTCCATTACAAGACCTATAGTACCCGTAGGAGCAATACATGTTACCTGGGCATTCCTATACCCATATTTGCGACCTAGTTCCAACATCCGATCCGATTCGGCGCGCGCTGCTTCGAGAAGGTATTTGGGAATATACCGCTCGTCGATTCCAACGGGGCGAATGGTGAGACCTTCATACTCTTCCTTCGGCGCGTCGTACGCCGCGCGGCGGTGGTTGCGCACGACCCGCAACATCGCTTCGGAATTGGTCGCGTAGCGCGGGAACGGCCCGACCTCGGAAGCCATTTCCGAGGAGGTGGAGTAGGAAACCGCGTGCATCAGTGAGGACACGGCCGCGCACCAGTTTCGCCCTTCGGTAGAGTCGTAGGGAATGCCCTGCACCATCAGCAGCGATCCCATGTTGGCGTAGCCGAGGCCGAGGGTGCGGTAGTCGTAAGACTTTTGGGCGACCGGAATGCTTGGGAACTGCGCCATGTAGACCGAGATTTCGAGGATCAAGGTCCACAGCCGCGTCGCATGGTTAAAGGAATCGACCTCAAAGCGCTCCGAATCGGCGTTATAGAATTTCAACAGGTTGAGGGAAGCCAGATTGCACGCCGTGTCGTCGAGGAACAAATATTCGCTGCACGGGTTCGACGCATTAATCCGACCGTCAGCCGGACACGTGTGCCACTCGTTAATGGTGGTGTCGAATTGCAAACCGGGATCGGCGCACGCCCACGCGGCGTAACTGATCTCGTCCCAGAGCTGCCTGGCCGGCAAACTTTTGAAGGGTTTCGGGCTTCGGCCTTCTTTTGCCGCCTTCTCCTTCTCGGTACGCCAGAACAATTGCCAGGGAGCATCCTTGTCAACAGCAGCCATGAAGTCGTTGGTGACGCGCACCGAGTTGTTACTGTTCTGTCCCGAGACGGTGAAATACGCCTTGGAATTCCAATCGGTGTTATATTCCTCGAATTTCAACGCGGTGAAACCTTGTTTGGCCAGTTGCAGGACGCGCTCGATATAGTTTTCGGGCACGGTCGCCGTCCGCGCGTCGCGGATGGCCTGACGCAAGTCCAGGTTCTTCGCAGGATCGAGGCGTTCGCCGGCGTTCGGCCACCGGTGCGCCGCCTTCAAGAGCGCGTTCAAATGCCGGTTCAACAGGCGCGAACCCGTCACAATGGACGCGACCTTGTCCTCTTCGATCACCTTCCAGTTGATGAATTCCTCAATGTCGGGATGGTCGAGATCCAACACCACCATCTTGGCCGCGCGACGTGTTGTCCCGCCGGATTTTATTGCGCCGGCCGCTCGGTCGCCGATCTTTAAGAAGCTCATCAACCCACTGGATTTGCCGCCTCCCGAAAGCGGCTCGCCTTCGCCGCGCAGGGCGGAAAAATTGGTTCCCGTTCCCGAACCGTACTTAAAGATGCGCGCCTCGCGCACCCATAAATCCATAATGCCGCCGTCGTTAACAAGGTCGTCTTTTATGGATTGGATAAAGCAAGCGTGTGGCGAAGGTTGCTCGTACGCCGACGTGGAGCGCACCATCTGGCCAGTCGCCGGATCGACGCGGTAATGCCCTTGCGCGGGGCCGTCGATGCCGTATGCCCAGTGCAAGCCCGTGTTGAACCACTGCGGCGAATTCGGCGCGGCCATTTGGGCGGCCAGCATGTGGCACACCTCGTCGTGGAACGCCTGGGCGTCGGCTTCCGACGAGAAATAGCCGCCCTTCCAGCCCCAGTACGTCCAGCAGCCCGCCAGTCGGCGGAACACTTGCCGGGCGTCCGTCTCGTGACCCAGCCGCGTTTCGCCGTCGGCAGGCACCGCCCGTTGCAGCCAGTCCGGCACGCTCGTTTCCGTTACTTTTTCAAAGCGCGCGGGCACGCCGGCCCGCCGAAAATACTTCTGGGCGAGGATATCCACGGCGACCTGCGACCAGGCCTCCGGCGCCAGGAGGTCTTTCATCTCGAAAACGACCGTCCCGTCCGGATTGACGATGCGCGAGGTCCGGCTTACGAACGTAAAAGCGCCGAAGGGATCCCGACCGGCAGTCGTGTAGCGTCGCGTGATTTGCATGGGTGTCTTTTCTGGCTCAAGGAAGCGATAGCCGGCCGGGCAACGCGCGGGGCTGAGGGCCGCAGTGCGGCCGGCTTCGGGACTAAATGTATACTATAAACGTTTGTATCGTGCAAGCCGAATGGCTCAGGCATTTTTCTGTGAAAGCATCGTCCCCCGTGTTAGCCGCCGGGATCGACGCCGTGGACGAAGGGCAAGGTGAGACCCTTTTGGTCCTGATACTTGCCGCTTTTGTCGGCGTAGCTCGTCTTGCAGACCGCCTCGCCCCGCAGGAACACGATCTGGGCGATCCCTTCACCCGCGTAGATTTTGGCCGGCAAAGGGGTGGTGTTGCTGATTTCAATGGTTATCCGGCCGCGCCACTCCGGTTCCAGCGGCGTGACGTTGACGATGATCCCGCACCGGGCATAGGTACTCTTGCCGACGCAAATGGCGAGAATGTCGCGCGGAATTTCCAGGTATTCCACCGTCTCGGCAAGGGCGAAGCTGTTGGGGGGGATCAGACAATAATCGCCTTCGATATCGACGAACGAGGCCCGGTCGAAGGCCTTGGGATCGACGACCGTGCAGCGGGCGTTGGTGAACACCTTGAAATACCGGCCGACGCGGACATCGTAGCCGTAGCTAGTCACGCCGTAGGAGATCACTCCCGGGCGTTTGCAACCGTCGGCAAACGGTTCAATTTTTACGTCGCGTTGAATTTGCCAATCGGGGAGCACAGACATGCCAAATCTCCTGCCTCGACCGCGAACTTTCTCCGAGTTTTCACCATGACATGACGGGGGCCGTCCGTCAATGCGTTCGCCGACATTGGGAAAGGAACTGTCCACAAAACAGCGGGATTTCTGCCGCCGGGGCCAGGTTTTTCCGTCCTGTAACTTACGCAATCGAGGGGCGTCTTTGCAGCTGCAACCGTAGCGCAGCTGCGCGATCCCACCGGAACGAAATTTTATCGCGTTTGAACTTGACAGGCAGTAGGTCGAAGGGGGTAGGCAGCTGCAAGAAACATTTGCAAGAACCGGCACCCTTGGCCTGGTTGGTGCCGGTTGGAATTAGAGAGTCCGGAAAGAATGAGACGCGCTTCAGTCGGGCCTGCGCGTCCGCAGCGCGAAGCAAGGACGAGCGCGCAATGCCGGGAACC
>JBBRLG010000363.1:0-7822 GCA_038231495.1 Gemmatales bacterium
AAGGGGGGGGCAGGGGGGGTTAAGACGGGTTGCTGCACACGGTCATGGCGCTCATTCCACCCCCCCTGCCCCCCTTCGTAAGGGGGGGGAGTGTTCACCACTCCGGTCGCTTACGCTCCCATCTCGCCAATTTGCGACTGAAATCAGTCGCTGTAACTACTCCGGTCGCTTACGCTCCCGGCTCGCCAAATCAACCCGTTGTCAACTCCTTCAGTTCCAAAATAGCCCGGCCCTCGTCGCCGACCAGGAAATTCCGCTGCCCGACGCCCCGCACCGGCTCGCCGTTGCCGCCGCGCCAGTCCGTGACCTGGCCCAGGGCCAACTTCTCGTCCGCCTCGGCCGGAGACCCGGCGTAAATCGTCGGCAGAAAAACCTCGCCGTCCGGCCCGCCCCGCACGACCATGTGAACCCGCTGCCAGAGCAGGTCGCGCGGCCGGACCGGCGGCCGAAACTCGATCAGCTCCACCCGCTCCATCGGTATCCAGTAGTATTTGCCAGTGCTCGTCAGCACTTCAAAAAAGCTGGCGGTCAGGTCGTCCAGGTCGCGGAAGTCCGCGAAAGGTTGCCCGTCGCAGACGCCGGACACTTTTACGCGCCGTTCCTCGGCCTGCGCCAGGGCCGTGGCCGCCTCGGCCTTCTTGCCGTCGCGCAACAGGATCGACGCCTCCAGGTGCAGTTTCAGCACCGGGTCCGGCACGTCCAGGAAATCTGGCAACCGCCCGTCCGTGTAGAAGTGCTGCCGCGCCTGTTCGGCTCGCAACAATTGCCGGAACAGCGCGACGGCCAGGGCCGCCGCCGGGTCAAGTTGGAGTAGTGTGTCCAGCTGAAGGTCCGCCCGTTCCAGGTGGCCGGCGAAGCACAGCAGTTCGCAGAAGAAGGTGCGGCGGGCCACGTCCGAGGGAGCCTGCTTGACCTCCGCCGCGCTGGCCGCGATGGCTTCCTTCAGCCGCCCGGCGTCGAAAAATTGGCGAGCGTTCATGTGCGGTGCGGTCCTCATGGGCAGCGGGCGGAATTCACCTGGCCTTGCCGGGTGTCAAGGTCGTCGTCAGTCGGATCGAAGTGGCCACCTGGTCGAGCTGGGCGTGCGGCTTCAGGTGGACCACGCACAGAAAACTGCCGGGCTTCCCCGGATGTTCGCGAATCTGCACCTGGGCCTCGCGCAACGGCGATTTCGCCCGCGTCTCTTCGTCGGGACTGTCGCTCGACACGGTGTAATCGCCGAGCCAGCGCTGCAAATACTCCTCGCACAGCGACGGCGTCGAGAAGGAGCCGATCTTGTCGCGGGCCATCACTTTCAGGTAGTGGGCGAATCGCGACACGCACAGGATGTATTGCAGCATCGCCGACAGGCGGGCGTTGGCCGTGGCCGTCGCTTCCTGAAAATGGGCGGGCAGGTGCAGCGACTGGTTGCCGTAAAACGCCGCCACGTCCGTGTCCCGGCAATGACACAACGGGATGAACCCGAGGTCGCCCAGGTCGCGGTCCACGTGGTCGGTAACGATGCCGTCGGTCGAGGGCCGCGGCGCCACGCGCGGCCGATCGGTGCGGTGCGAGTGGACGGTCAGGTCGGTCACCAACCCGCCGGCCAGGAAGCCCGTCGGCACGCCGCGAATCTCGGCAAACCAGCCGCTGGTGACGAAGGCGCGCACCAGAATGCCGCCGAACGCATACGCCGCGTTGCCCCACAGGTATTGCCCCAGGTCCGGGGCCGCGGTCTCCTCGGAAAAGCAGAAATCATCGACGTGCCCTCCCCGGCCGTCGTAGGGCAACCGCATCAGGACGCGCGGCAGGGTCAAGCCGATGAACCGCGTGTCTTCGGTGTGGCGCAGCACGCGCCAGGCCGCGTAGTCGATGCCCTGGAAGGTCCGCGACAGGTGCAGCGGTTTCTCGAATTCCGCGAAGCCGTCGAACTCGAACAGCGACGGGTGGACGGCGGTAATGAACGGCGCGAACGCCGCCGCCGCCACGAACGACAGTTCCCGCAGCGCCCGCACGTCGTCCGTCGGCGATTCCGGACTGACGCGGTGGCAAATTTCGTAATCGCCGAGCAGGACGCCGAACGGCTGACCGCCGGGCGTGCCGAACTCCTCGTCGTAGACCTTCTTGAAAAGCTGGCTCTGGTCGTATTCGAGCGCCCGTTCCAGGTCGCGGCACACTTCCTTCCAGGTGAGTTGCAGCACGCGGACCTTGACGGCGGCCCCTTCGGGCACTTGCCGTACGAGGTAGTGCAGGCCGCGCCAGGACGCCTCCAGTTTCTGAAACGCGGGGTGGTGCAGGATGACGTTGGTCTGGCGGGCGAGCAAACGGTCGATGCGGGCCACGTCCTGGGTTAGCAGGCGGACGACCTGTGCCTTGGTGACGGCCCCGGTCAGTCGGGTCAACCACAGGGCCAGCGCCTTCCAGAGCGATTTCTCGCGGAGAAACCGTTCCACCAAGTCGCCGGCCGGCTCGTCGCCCGGCGCGGCGGCCAGAATTTGATCGAGGAGGCTTACCGTGGACGCGGGCGCAGGCTTCCCGGCTCGCGCGCCCGCCGGGGGTGGTCCGGGAGTGAGCGCATCGGCGGCGGATCGTACGCCCATTCGGTCCCCTCACGGAACAAGGCCGGACTTCGCGGCACTGCGAAGGTTTCAACACAGGCGAACCGGGGACTTTCGCCCCTCGTGGGAGTATCTAGTGCGGGATCAAGGGGCTTGCTTTTTTCTTTGGAGTGCGGCGGCTCGACGCCGCACTCCAAAGAGCCGCCGGCACTACCAATGAGACGAAACACGTCCTTGATCCCGCACTATAAGCCCCCGGCGCGCCTCGGGTTTTGAAACCGCCTTTTAACCGCCCATCTGCGGAATGCGCGCGACCATGCGCAGCGACGCGGTCAACTCTTCCATTTGCAGCCACGGCCGCAAGTAAGCCACCGCGTTGTACGAGCCGGGTTTGCCGGGGACTTCCTTGACCTCGACCTTCGCCTCGCGCAACGGGAACTTGGCCTTGGTTTCCGCCCCCGCCTTTTCGTTGTTGTTGACGTAATTGCTGATCCAGCGGTTCAGCCATTCCTCGCAATTGGACGCTTCCATGAACGACCCCACCTTGTCGCGGGCCATCACCTTGAGGTAATGGGCGAACCGCGACGTGGCCATGAGGTACGGCAACCGGGCCGAGATGGCGGCATTGGAAGTCGCTTCGGGCCGGTCGTACTTCTTCGGCTTCTGCGTCGATTGGGCGCCGAAGAACACCGCGTAATCGGTGTTCTTGTAATGGCACAACGGCAGGAAACCCAGCTTACTCAATTCCGCCTCGCGCCGGTCCGTGATGCCGATCTCGGTGGGGCACTTCAGGTCGGGGTCGCCGTCGTCGCTGATGAACGTGTGGGCCGGCAACCCTTCCACCTTGCCGCCGCCTTCGGCCCCGCGGATGGCCGTGCAGAAGCCGGACTTGGCGAAGGAGTCGGTCAGCCGGGTGCCCATGACGTAGGCGGCGTTCATCCACGCGTAGTGGTCGTGCGGCACCGGCCGGCCCTTGCCCTTGGCGTCCAACGCGACTTCCTCGAAATCGAACTCCTCGATCGGCTTGGTCTTGGAGCCGTACGGCAGCCGCGACAGCACGCGTGGCATCACCAGGGTCGCGAACCGGGAATCCTCCGTCTCGCGGTACGACCGCCATTTGGCGTACTCGACGGTCTCGAAGATTTTTTCCAGATCGCGCGGCTTGGACAGTTCATTCCAGCTGTCGAAGCCGAACAGGCCGGGCGCCGCCGCACTGATGAACGGGCAGAAACCCGCCGCCGCGACGTTGGACATCTTGGAGAGCAACTCAATGTCGTCGGGATGGTTGCTGAATTCGTAATCGCCGATCAGCGCGCCGTACGGCTCGCCGCCGGGGGTGCCGAATTCGTTTTCGTAGAGCTTTTTGAAAGCCTGGCTCTGGTCGAATTCGGAGGCCTTGTTCAGGTCCTTGAACAGTTCCTTCTTGCCGACGTTCATCACCTTGATCTTCAAGGTGGCGCCCGTTTCGGTATTCATGACGAGGTGGTGCAGGCCGCGCCACGACCCTTCCAGCTTCTGAAATTCGGGGTGGTGCAGGATCGCGGCCAGCTGCTTGGACAGGGCCTCGTCGATCGCCTTCATGCCGGCCTTGATCGTCTGGCCGACGTTCTTGTCAAAGGTGACGGTGCCCTTGAGGACTTCATTGACCAGGGTGCCCACGAGGTCTTCGGCGCGCGGCCGTTCGGACTGGCGGGTGGAGGACAGAAGCTCGTCCAGGAGGTTGCCCTCCTTGACGACGGTTTGCGCCTCCGCTCCGGGTTGGGCCTGTTTCTCCGTGCTCATGGTTTCAGCTCCCTTGTTCTGTCGAGGTTCCGGAGGCTTTCCCTCCCAGATCGGCGGACAACTTCTTCAACTCGTCGGTGTTCTGCAGCACGCGCTCGAGGACGTTTTCCAAATCCTCCGAGCGATCGACCTTGGTAAGCAGGTCGCGCAGCTTGTCGCGGGTTTCGAGCAGCTTTTTCAGCGGCTCGACCTGCTTGACGACCTGGCCCGGCTCGAAGTCCTCGATCGATTTGAACTTCATCTGGAGGGCGAGTTCACTGTTGTCGCCCTTGAGGGTGTTTTCCACCTTGATGTTCAGGCCGGGGGTCATGCGTCCCATGACGTCGTTGAAGTTGTCCCGGTCGATTTGGATGAATTTGCGATCCTTCATAGGTTTGAGCGGCTCGGTGGGGTTGCCCGAAAAGTCGCCGAGCACGCCCACGACGAAGGGCAGTTCCTTTTGGATTTCCGCGCCTTCGGTTTCCACCTGGTAAGAAATGTGGACCCTCGGCTTCCGCACCCGTTCCAATTTATCGTGAATGCTGCCCATGATCGACGCCCTCTGCCAATGGGAAAGGAACCTGAAACCGCCCACGAACCGGCCCCGTAGCCGCAAGCGGCCCGCTTGCTGGCTTCTGCGCGGGCTCAGCCTGTAAGCGAGCCGCTTGCGGCAACGAACCGGATAAGCAGAAGAATACCAGACGGTAATTCAGTTGCCAGTATTTTTTTACGGAAACGCACGATTTTTCGATGAACAGCGGGCGATCGGAAATTTCGGAGCCGCGACCGTAAGGGAGCGAGCCTCCCACATAAGCGGGGGGAGGAAGCCGCGAATACGGACTCCCCCCGCTTACGCGGGAGGGCTGCGCCCTAAAGTCTCACGGACTTTCCGGCGGCCGGATGCCGACCTGTTTGAAGGCTCCCTGGCGCGCCGGGTCGTCGGCAATCAACTCGGTGAGCAACTCCGGCAAGGACATGCGCCCCCAACGCACGGCCTGTTCGATGGCGTAGGAAACCGGCGAATGCGGCTCGCCGCGTCGGAAATACTCGGCCACCTTCAGCAGGGCGCGGAAGGCTTCTTCGCGGTTGCGCAGGGCGCCGTCGCTCCGGCCCGCGGCCGCCCCGTCCGGTGCCGCAACCCCGGCCGCGACCTCGGCCTCGGCCGCTGCCGCGTCCTCCGCGATGGCGGCCAGCTTGGCGGCGGCGACGTGGCGCACCGCGTCCAAACAGGCCGTCAGGGTCTGCCGAATGTTCGCGGCGGGCGGCGCGTCGCTGCCACACTTTTCCTCCAGCACTTGGCCCAGGCTGGCGAATTCGGTAAGGCAGGCCGTCACGTCCTCGACCAGCGCCTGGAAAAAAGCCGCCGGCGTTTCGGCCACGGCACGCTCGAACAGCGCCATCGAAACGGCACCCTGGTTGGTCCGATTCTCGCGCTCCCGCTCGTCCTGGATGTTGCCGACCAACAGGGCTTGCTGGTAATGATACAGGGCGAACGGGCCGGCCGTGTTGCCCTCGGTCAACGGCACCCGGCCGATGGGGTTAATCAGGGTGCCTTCGGCCTCGACGCCGTTCAGCCCGGCGAGGGGCGCGACGCGCGTTTCGATGCCGTCCTCGTCGGGCAGCGGGTAGAGGCCGTCCCAGAAGCGCTCGGCGAGTTCGCGGGCCAGGCGAAAGCCGTCGCGCAAGCCGGGAAACCCGTGCAGGCGCACCAGGGCTTCGATCGCGTACGCCGTGACTTCCAAATCCTTGGACCGCTCGCCGAGGAGTTTGACGCCGGCGTTCAGGACGGGACGCCAGTCCGGCGGGGTCGTCGGTTCGCCGCCCATCATTAGTTGGCGTTCGGCGGTGCGGGCGGCGGTGCGCGCGTCGCGGACGGCGTAGAGGGCGGAGTTGGGCGACACGTCGTTGCGCAGGTCCTCGCCGACGCCGCTTTCGCCGAGGGGTGCGACGAGTTTGGTCAGGTCAAGCACATCCGGAGACGCCATAGCCGTTCCTCACTGGAACCGTAAAGTAGCCCCGTCGCGGAAAAGTCGCGGTGAGCATGGCTTAAGGGGTCCGCGGGCGAAAGTAAAGGGAAAAGCCGGAGATTGGGTGCCCCAACAACGATTGGTGCCCCCCTAGCACCGGGGGAATGGTGAAACTCGTTACGCAGAACGCCGAGGACGTTGCCAAGAAAGCCCCGCTGGGAGAGCCGGCCCGGGAGCTGTTGCGCGCCGGTCTCACGGTGGAGCAGTACCTCGAATTGCTGACAACAGCAGAACAGTTTGCGGCCGCGGTCCAATTCCTGGCCCAGGCGTTGCCGAAGCGCGAGGCGGTTTGGTGGGCCTGTCTGTGTGTCCGCAACGCGCTGGGTGCGGAGCCGGAACCCGCCGCGCTAACCGCCTTGCAAGCGGCGGAAAAATGGGTGGCCGACCCGGCCGAGGCCAACCGTCAGGCCGCGCTGCCCGCGGCGGAGCAGGCCGGCTACGGCACGCCCGCCGGGTGCGCCGCCGCCGCGGCGTTTTGGAGTGCCGGTAGTTTGGCCCCGGCGAATTTGCCCGCAGTGCCGCCGCCGGAGGCGCTCACCGGCAGTGGCGTCGCGGGCGCGGTGTTGCTCGCCGTCGTGCAGGGCGACCCGGCCGACGCGACGCCGACGACCCGACAATTCCTCGCCCTCGGGATCGAAGTCGGTCGCGGCTTGAAACCCTGGTTCGTGGTGAAGTAACGCGGCCGAGGCACGGTTCGCCCTTGGAAGGGTAAGGGGTGGGCATCTTCTTGGTGGGTGGCGACCGGGGTGTGCTGCGTTCTTAGCCCCGTTCACGGGGCTGGATGACCCAGGTGCTTTCCACCCACTTTCCCGACGCTTACCCCCAGGGCCATTCGCTTATTCAAGCGGCGGCAGGCCGCGAAAAAGGTGGTACAATCCCGTGGGCCGCGGCCAGATCGTTCCCGCTGGCGGCTCGGCCGTAGGGGCAATGCGGCTAGCCGTTCGAGAGCGCGAGCGACCCTTCGGGCTATTCCTGCTCGTCGCCTAGCTCCAGTGGTTCCAAGGATCCGGGGGTAAGATTTCGATGAAATACGCCGAACTGATTCAGCAATTCTTCGAGCGGTCCAATGCGCTGCAAGGGTATTGGAACATTTACGTCGTCGCCATCGGTGGGTTAGTGGCCTTGTCGTCGTTCCGACAGCGGCGGGATCTGGTCAAGACCGTACTGGTGACGGTGCTGTTTAGCTTCTTTGCCTACAAGAATCTCGACGCGATCCACGACGTGACGGTGCAGCGGTTCGCCACCCTGCAACTGATTAAGGAGTCTAAACCTTCAGACCCGGACGCGGCGGACGTCAAACGGGTGGGAGAGGTCCTCGAGCCGACGCTTACTCTTGCAACTCCGGATTACGGTGGGGTACTAGTGGGTCAGTTGCCTCGCCAATAGCCATATTCATCTGGGGGAATAAGACAACCCGAGCCCTGGTTTGGGGAGTCAAGCCGTGTCCCGCCGTAAGAACAATCCGCTACGCCCTTTGACCGCCGACGAACGCGACAC
>JBBRLG010000364.1:0-7821 GCA_038231495.1 Gemmatales bacterium
CGCCGTTTTTTTCACACACCCCCCTTGGGGCCGTTCCCCCCCCCCCCCCCTCGCCGCGGTTTCGAGCGTTCATTAACGCGCGGCTCCTTAGCCGCGGAACCCCAATAAAGCGGCACTCCGAGACGACCATGAGCAATGAAGTCTACGCCAACGGCAACTCGGTCAGTTGCAAGGCCGGTGACGGCAAGGTGATCGCGTCGCTGCCGGACGTGTGTCTGAGTCCGCCGCCGCCGCCGGCCGGGCCGGTGCCGATACCGTATCCGGACACGTCCTTCTCCAAGGACATGCAAAACGGTAGCAAGACCGTCCAGATCGGCGACCAGGAAACGATGCTCAAGGACCAGTCGTTTTTCAACACGTCGCCGCTGGGTGACGAGGCGGCCACGAACGGCCTGGGCGCCAACGTCGTCACGCACGTCATCACGGGCAAGACGTATTTCGCGGCGTGGTCGATGGACGTGCAATTTGAAGGGGCGAACGTCGATCGCAACCTCGACATTGCCACCTCGAACCACGCCGGGCCGCAACCCGGCGGCGGGCCGCCGCTTCCGGAAGCGGAGAAGGTGGGCAAGGGCGACGATCCGAAAGACGAGAAATGTCCGTGCTGCGGCGGGCAGAAACACACCGAGGCGCAGAAGAGCGGAAAAAACGAAATGACTCAGACGCAATATTACAATCCGGACTTCAAGGCCAACCCTCCTAATGCAAGACAACGGAAGGCTTTTGCGAATGCCAATTTCGTGATCGAAGCCGCGAAGGCGGACGGCTGCAAGGTCGTTCATACCGATGAAAGTGATCCGTGTGCGAAGCACTATGCCGCCAGCGCCGACGACAACAAAAACAGTACGGAGGAGTACAAGGCCATGATGTCTCCCTTAACGCCGGCGGAATATTTTCCCAAGAAATATGGGAAGAAGATGGGGAAAAAGGTGAAGAGGCGCGGGCAGCAGATGAACAAGGCCTTGAAAAAAGGTGCCAAGAGCATCTCCCACCGGACGGCACGATCAGCCGGCGGATGCCCGATCGGCGCCGGTAATCTGGCACCGGCTGAACCGCCTTGCGACGCCCATGAAGAATTGCTGGGTCAGACACAGGGTGATATTGCGGAATACCATCGGCGCGTCTGTGGACTTTAGGGGGAGCTTGGCAATGGCAAACGGCGGGTTCGATGCGGAACTTCCCGAATTCCTCTACGGGACATTCGACTGGCGCGTGAACGGCTTTCAATTCAATGCAGATCCGCCCGTGGACCTTCTCGCGCCGGCTGCCCTCGATCACACGAACCCGTGGTTTGTTCTCGCCGCGGTATTGCAACACGCAAAGGCCGGCGACCATAGTCGAGTCGGCCGGCTAGCGGCATACTTCCACGCGGACGAACCGTTTGCCCTGAGGCGAGTCTCGTTGCTTCTTGCCGGCGATCTCGCTTCGGAACAGGATCTAAAGTTGCTCGAACAGGCAATGCGGAGCGAGGACGCCGACGCGCGCGCCTACGCCGCCGAAGCGGCCCTATTCGCCGGCCGTCTTTGGCTCGTCCCGGCAATGCTCGAAGCGTGGCACGCGGCAAGAACGTTACTTCACCGCGAAATCATCGGCTACGCGATCTCGGACCTGCTCGAGGCGAACACTGGCCCGATCGCCGAGCATGCGGCCATCTACAACTTGCCGCCGCGCCCGCCGTCATCGGTTACTAATCCCCTTCTGAAGGCTCTCCTGGAGGAGATCGCGGCGACGAAACCTGAACCGGAACACTTCCCCCAACTCGTCCGAGACGCTTACGGTCGCTTGGCGGAGAAGTCTGCCACGGATCGCGTGACCGTCTGGCACGGTGATGTCTGCGACGTGATGGCACTTGCGCGGAACTTCCTGGCCGCGGTTCCTCACATCACGGCAGGTTCCTGCATCCCCTACCGGCACAAGTTCGAGGCCAGCACGGGGGTTGACTGTACCGACTTCTTCGATGAGACGTTCCGCCCACAACCGCTGGAGATTGGCGCCGCCCTTGAGGAATTCTTGCTTTCCGAACCGGAAGCCAAATTCAAGCCCGGCATCCGCTACTTCTTCGGCCACCGCATCCCCGACTGAACCGAGGCGTCGCGTGACGAAAGTGCTCTCCGAAATCGTCTCCCAACACGCCGAGGAGGCCGCCTTCCTCTGGCGCCTTCGCGACGCGGCCGTGCTTGCGCCGCACTACCTCCTCCAAGACCTGGCCCGCCTCGACCAGCGCGTCGAAGCCCATCTCGACGGCCTGCGCGTCAACGGCGACGCCGCCTGGAACGTTTGCAAAATGGCCGTGGAGGCCGGCTCCGCGGGCGAAACCTTTGCCGCCGCAATCCTCGCCCTGGAAAACGGCAAGGCGGACCGCATCACGTTCGTCATCGAGCAGGGTTGTGCCAAACCGTCGAAGGCGCGCGGCCTCGTCGCGGCGCTCGGCTGGCTACCCTACGCCAGGGTCAAGGAAACCATCACCAAGCTGGCGACCTCCGACCGCGTGCCACTGCGGCGCGTCGGCATCGCGGCGGCGGCGGCTCACCGTCAGCACCCGCCCTTCTCCCTGAATTCCGTCTTGCGTGACAACGACCCGCTGCTCAAGGCCCGCGCGCTCAAGGCGGTCGGCGAATTCGGGGCGACCGATTCGCTGGCGGGGATCAAACAACACCTCAACGCGGCCGACGCCCGTTGCCGGTTTTGGGCCGCCTGGTCCGGCGTCCTGGTTTATGGCGACCCCGCCGCCCAGGTTCTGCTGCAAACCCTTGCGGAAGCCGCCGGCCCTTTCGCCGAACGGGCGGCGCAACTGGCCTGCCGGCGGTTGGAGTTGCCCCTGGCCAACCGCTGGCGGCAACGCCTCGCCGAGCTGCCGAACAAGCGCTGCGCCGTGCGCGTCGCCGGTGCCGTCGGCGATCCGGAAGCCGTTCCCTGGTTGATCGAGCAGATGCGGGTTCCAGTGCTCGCCCGCATTGCCGGCGAGGCGTTCGCCCTGCTGACCGGCGTCCACATCGCCTACGACAAGTTGGAAGGCAAGAAACCCGCTGGCTTCGAGCCGGGGCCGAACGACAATCCGAACGACGACAACGTGGCGATGGACGACGACGACAACCTGGCGTGGCCCGACGCCGAACTCGTCGCGAAGTGGTGGCAGAAACACCAGGCCGGTTTCGCGAAGGGCAAACGTTACCTGCTGGGCAAGCCGTTTGGCCCCGATGCCGTCGCGGAGGCCTTGCGCGGCGGGTGGCAGCGCCAGCGCGCGGCGGCGGCTCTGGAAGTCGCCCTGACAAAACGCGGGCAGCCATTGTTTGAAGTGCGAGCGCCCGCCCTTCGCCAGCAGGAAATGCTTGCCCAGAACGCCCGGATTTAGCCCGCAAAGCCGCAAGCGGCGGGACGGGGCGAAGTGGCGAAGCGGCACCGGCGACGCCGGAAACGAAGGTCGCGCCCGGCAAGCCGCGCAAGCTCGTTGGCGCGGCAACAGCCCTGCGTTTTCCGGGCGGCGGACCGAATTTCCTCATGGCGGCGGCGGCGAAACCGAGACATAATGACGGGGTAGGTGGTCCGCATCACGAACCGTACCGCGCCGCGTCCGCCGGCGTCTGTCCCCTTGAAACCAGGTCTCCACCATGTTGCACACCAGGCGAACTTCCGGGCCGGCCCGCTTCTGGCCGCCGCTGGTCCGACTCCTTCTCCTACCCTTGTTTTTGCTGACTGCGGCGCTGGGCACGAGTCCCCGCGCCCTTGCCGACCCCTTGCCGACCGATACCGTCGAGGCGTACCGCGAAGCCTTGGTAAAGGATCGCGCCGCACTCGTCGATACCAGCAAGCAATTTGACATCACCAACACGGACTCCTCGACCTCGGGCAAGGAGGCTCATGCGAAATACGCCAAGGAGCTGGACCAGAAATACGCCGAGCGGGCCAAGCGGCTCCAGGCACTGGAACCGCGCCTCACGTCCCTCGGCCAGGTCATCCAGGTGTTGACCCTCGAGGACGCCTGGGTGCCCACGCCCCTGACCTACCCCGGATCGGCCAACGACAGCACCATCATCGACCGGCTCGCCGAGAAGATCAAACCGGACGGGGAGTTTGCCAAAGCCGTCAAGAGTGGCAACGACGTTAGCAAGAAGGTGGCGACGGCGACGCTGCTCAGCGAAGGCGCCGTCCAGGCCAAGTTCGGCCCCGCCAAGGAAAGGCTGTTGGCCCTGACGCCGCTGTTGGTCGATCTCCTGCACTCGGAAAAGTCGCCGGTACTGCGCCAGGCGGTGGCCGTCGCCCTCGGCCGCATCGCCCCGCAGGCGTTCGGGTCTCCCTATCTTGGCGAAGTCGTGGCCGCGCTCAAGGACCTGCTGAAGAAGGCCGAAGCCCCCGGCGTCCGGTTGGCCGCCGCCGACGCGCTCGACAAGCCGTGGATCACGATCCTCGAAGCCGGGCGGTCGTCCACGGCGATCCCCGTGCCGGCCAAGTTGCTCGACGGCAGTGCCGACGCGCTGCCCGTCATCATTGCCGGGTTGACCGACGACGCGCTGGAGCTGCGGCTGGCGTGCGCGAAGATCATCAAGGATATGTTCGGCGTGGTGTCCGCGACGGACCGGCTGCCCAACAACGCGGCCAAGGTGTTTCAAGCGTTTCGCGACAACATGCCCACCCTGCGCCGCGCCCTGGAAGACAAGGATCCGGAAGTACGGCTGCAAGTGCTGAACATCCTGGAAGAGCTGGCAAAGGCCCGCCGCTCGGACGAGAAGCCGTCCGCCACCGAGCCGATACCGACCCGGCCGATTTCGGACGAAGGTCGGCCCACCGAGTTGCCGATCGCGCTGACGCTGCCGGCCGGCGAAGCCCCGCCCGGCGTTCCCGCGGACGACATCGTCTCCGGCATCTTCGAGCCGTCGCTGCGCCAAATTGCCCGTGCCGTCCGCGACCCCGACGTGCGCGTGCGGCGATCGGCCCTGTACATCCTGGAATCGCTGGGCGACAGTGCGGCCCCCGTCATCCCCGAACTCGTCACGGCCCTGTCGGATCGGGACCGTTTCGCCCGCTGGACCGCCTTACGCGCCCTGGGCCGTTTGGCCCCGCGCGATGCCAAGCGCGTGATCCCGGCGGTCATCCCGCAGCTGCAGGATACGGACCCCGACCTGCGCATTGCGGCTGCGAACACGGTGGAGCGTTACGGGCCGGCGGCAGCCGCCGCGGTCCCGCGCTTGAGAGAGTTGCTGGGGCGCGGCGACCCGCAAGTCCGCATCGCTTACCTGAGTGCGTTGGTGGGAATCGGCACCGACGCGGCACCCGCCCTGCCGGCCGTCGCCACGCTGTTACAAAACCCCGACACGAAGGTCCGGGTCGCCGCGGCCGATACGCTGGCGCGGTTCGGACCGCTCGCGTCCAGGGAATTGCCCGCGTTGGAACGCGCCCTCGACGACCCCGAGGAGGACGTGCGCCGGGCGGTGAGTGGGGCGTTTCTGCGGGTGAAGGGTGGGAAATAAAAGCACCCGGCGAGCAGGGAGCGTAAGCGGCTCCCCCGGATTGCGCTGCGCTCCATCCGGGGAGCCGTTTCAACCCAACGCCGGCTCGATCACGCACGTCATCGACCCCTTGCAATCCTTGGAACTGTCCGGGTCGGGGCCGAAGGCGTGAATCTGGTCCTGCTTCAACTCGGCGTGCTCCTTGGTCGTCGTCAGCACGATCACGCGGCCGGTGGCATCGACCTCGCGGGCCATCTGAAAGCCCTTTTCGGGCGGATAGCCGAACAGTTGTTGCAGCATGGCGATGACGTACTGAAAAGTGTGGTCGTCGTCGTTGAGCAGAACCACGTTGTAGGGCGGCTGCCGCCGCGTGCGCTCTTCGGGTCGCGACTTGGGCAGCGCGGGCAGGGTGATCGTGTCCGCCATGAGGCCATTTTCCTATCCGAGGACCGGCAGAGGTTCGCCGGGAAATAAGGTTCCGACCAGCCGGAACCGTTGCAACTGGCGTGCCGGTCGGTTCGGCGCTTGTTTTCAAGCCAGTCGGCCCAACGACACCAGCGTAATGTCGTCCTGCTGACTCTGGTTGGTCGAGTGGACGTGGACCGCCTTGACCAGCCGTTCGACCAGCGATTTCGCCGTCGCCGACCCGGCCTGGAGCAGCGACGAATGAATGCCCTTCAAGCCGAACATGATGTTGCGCACGTCGGTCGCGTCGGTCACGCCGTCGGTAAACAGGACCAGGCTGTCGCCAGGCTCCAGCGTCACCTGACACGAATCGTATTCGTACCCCTCCACGACGCCCAACGGCAGCCCCGTCACCTTCTGCGACACGGCCTCTTCCAAAGTGCTCGCCCCGCGCCGGCACAGCAACGGCGAATGGTGGCCGGCGTTCACGAGCGTCACGGTATGTTGCTTCGTGTCAATCACGGCCAGCGCCAGGGTCACAAACCGGTCCATCTGGTTCGTGAACTCGTACAGCAGGTCGTTCAACTTGCAAACCGCCCGGCCCGGGTCGGCTTCGGTCGAGAGGCAAAAGCGCGTATCGGAGGACAGCTTGGCCATGAGGAGTGCGGCCGAGACGCCCTTGCCGGCCACGTCGCCCAGCGCCACCGCGAGCCGGCCGTCCGCCAACGGAATGAAGCCGTAGTAATCGCCGCCTACCTCGCTGGCGGATTCGTAATGGCCGCCGAAATCGTAGCCCTCGACGACGGGCACGTTGCGCGGCAGAAAGCTCAGTTGCACTTGGTGGGCCAGCTCGAGGTCGCGCTTGAGGCGTTCGCGGGCCAGGGCGTCGGCGTGCAGTTTTGCGTTTTCCATCGCCACGGCCGCCTGGTTGGCCACGCAGCACAGTAGCTTCAAATCGTCCTGCGTGAACTTCTTGCTACGGTCCTGGGTGTCCAGTTGGATGACGCCGAACGCCTTGCCCTCCGCCGCCACCAACGGCACGCACATGACGGAGCGGATGCGGAAGTCCATGACGCTCTGGCTCAGCTGCACGCGGTCGTCGCGGCTGGCGTCGTCGCTGAGGAACGCCTGCGCCGATTCCAAACACTTGCGGACGATCGACCGGCTGAAGCGGGCGTTGGCCTCGTCCTGGGGGCGGCGCGTCTTGACGATGCGCGGCCGCAGTTTCACGCCGCCTTCTTCGAGCTGGATGAGGAAGCAGCGGTCGGCCTGGCGGAACAGGTTGAACAGGTTATCGACGATCTTGGGCATCAGCTGGTTGAATTCTAGCGTCCGACTGAGGTTGCCGCTGATCTCGATGAGGCCGCGTAGTTTTTCGACCGGCTGCTGCTCCAGCAAGACGTGGCTGCTGTGGTCGAGCATGGCCTCGACGGTGGTCTGGTCGCCGGCCTCGGCCTCGTGGTCGTCCTCGGCGTCCTCGTCGCGGAAGACGTAAATGTAGTCGCAGATGCGGACCTTGTCGTTGTGCCGGAGCAGGGTGCGGTTGCTGATGGGCTGGTTGTTGACGTAGGTCTGATTGCGGCTGCGTTCCTTGAGGACGCCGTCCTCGAATTTGCCGTCGTCGATAAAGAAGCGCTCGTTGAGGCAGGTGATCTGGGCATGGTAACGGCTCACGGAATTCAGGGGAATGACGATGGTGCAATCGGGGTTGCGGCCGAGCACGTACACGGTGTTGGCCAGGGGAATGACCTTACCTTCTTCCCCGCCTTTGAGAATTTGGAGGTTCGCCATCTCTAACACCTCGGGATCGCCGGGTCGGGCATCCTGCCCGCATGCCGTCGGGGGCCACTTAATTGCTTCGGGAATTGAACTGATTTTAGCCGGTCCCGGCGGCGGTTGCAAGAAAGAGAAGGCGGTTCGGGGTTACTAGTGTGGCAAATCTTGCGGGAGGTCTGCTGTAGGACGGGCTTCC
>JBBRLG010000365.1:0-7808 GCA_038231495.1 Gemmatales bacterium
AAGAAAGAAAGCGGCGGAAAAGCGCCGCACTCCAAAGGGCCTCGAGATAGCCCCTACAGCGGCCAAACTATGGCATCACCTTCGGAGCCTCGACGCCTTGCAGCTTCAGCGTCGAAACGGCCTTCGTCTTCAGATCCACCACGCGAATCCGGTGGGCGTTCGTGTCCGCGACGTACAGCTTGCCGTCCGCGTACGAGATGCCGCCCGGTTCGCTGAACAACGGCGTCGTCAGCCAGCCGGCCGGCTCGCCGCCCAGGAAAGTCTTCGACGAACGCTTCTCCGGGTCCAACACCTTGATCTTGCTGTTGTAGGTGTCCGCCACGTACAACTTGCCGTCCACATAAACCACACCCAGGGCGTGTTGCAAGCGCACTTTGTCGCCGATACCGTCCACGTCGCCAAACTCGAACAGACCCTCGCCCACGATCGTCGTCACCTCGCCCCTGGCTTTCAGCGACACCTTGCGGATCGCACTGACTTCGCTGTCGGCGACGTACAGGTTTTGGCCGTCCGTCGTCAGGCCGCTCGGCTGGGCGAAGCTGCTGTACGACAGGGTGCCGTCCAGAATATCTTCTCGACCCGTCCCGGCGAACGTCGCGAGGTTATCTTTCTTCAAATCCAAAACCCAGAGCTGGTGGTGCCCGGCCATCGCGATGAAAAGTTGATCGCCCTTGAGGAGCAGGTCCCACGGGCTGTTCAGGCCGATTTCTAACGGCGGGCCGCTCGCCTTGCGTTCCTGGCCCTGTTTGCCGGTGCCGGCCACCGTCTTGACGGTACGCCCCTTCAGGTCGAGGGCGCGGATCAGGTTGTTCTTGCGGTCGGCGACGTACAGCGTTTCGCCCTTGAGGGCCATGCCTTGCGGGTCGTTGAACGTGGCTTTGGCGAAGGTGCCGTCGTCCTTGCCCGACTCGCCGGTGCCGGCCACGGCGATCTTCTTGCCGTCGAGGTCCGTAATAACAATACGGTGGTGCGTGCTGTCGGCGATGAACAGACGGCCACTCTCGCGATCGGCCAGCACCTTGCCGGGGAAGAACAGCGGACTGTCGCCGGTCTCGCGGGCCAGCTCGAAGCGCAACGGCTTGACGTTGAGCGTCTTCTTTTCCTTGTGAAGCGCGATGAGCTTGACGATTTGCTTGTCCAGGTCGCCGGCCGTTACCTCGCCGGTGTCCGCCCAGACCGCCTTGCCTTCCGGGTCGATCAGGACGACCGTCGGCCAGGAACTGGAGCCGTAATTGCGCCAGATCTTCATGTTGGCGTCGTTGACGACGGGGTGCGTGATCTGGTAGCGCAGAATTGCTTTACGGATGCTTTCGGTCTCTTTTTCGTTTTCAAACTTGGGCGAGTGGACGCCGATGACGACGACTTCGTTGGGGTACTTCTTTTCGATTTTGTCGAGTTCCGGCAGGGTATGAATGCAGTTGATGCAGCACAGGGTCCAGAAGTCGAGGACGACGATTTTGCCGCGCAGGTCCTTGAGCTTGATGGGGCCGGCGGTGTTGAGCCAGGCGACGCCGCCGGTGAGTTCGGGAGCCTCGGGGTACTGGCGATCGTCCGGCGCCGGGTCGGCCGGTGACGGTTTGCGGCCCGTTTCCGGGTCGGGTTGGGAGCCGGAGGCGTTGGCGAAGTACGACCCACAGCCGACCCCCACCACGGCGAGGACGAGGGCGAGCAACACAAGGGAAAAACGGCCCGATGCCGGCGGGTTGGAGGACAGACTCATCAAGCGTCTCCTTCGCGAAAAGGCCCAGTGCGACAACGCCGCGGTACCCGAACAAGACTCCTACTCATTGTAAGCCGCCCGCGTGCGGGAGAGAAGGAGGATGGACGCCCCCCTCCGTAGACGTTGCTTCTTTTAAGATGATTCAGGGCGGGGCGAGGTTTCAGAGAACTTTGGCGAGCCGGGAGCGTAAGCGACCGGAGTGGGTTTCAATACTCCGGTCGCTTACGCTCCCGGCTCGCCTGGAAACCTTAGGGCGACAACGTAGAACTACCGTAGAACACGATCCTCGATAGCCGAGACCGACCCTCATGGCCGCCAACGACAACGTTACGTCCGTCCCGTCTCCCGGCGTGACCCCGCTACTGCCGCTCGGTGCCCGGACACCGCCGGACTTTCTGCGGCCGCTGCCGGGCGGCGACCGGCTCGACGCCATCCTGGTCGTCGTCGTCCTCGCTTTCGCCTTCCTCACGGCGTCGTTCGCGGCCGGCAACAGCGACTTCTTCTTCCAGACCGCCTCCGGCAAACTGCTCGCCCAGGGCCGCTACCAGTTCGGCGTCGATCCCTTCACCACCACCACCGAGGGCGTCTACTGGACCAATAATTCCTGGCTGTTCGGCGTCGTCACGCACGCGGTTTACGACGCCTTCCCCGGTCACGGCACCGACGACAACTGCACCGGCGGCGTCATTCTCGTCGTGGCCAAGGCGCTGCTCGTCGCCCTGCTCGCGTGGCTGCTGATCGCCGTCGGCCGGTGCCGCGGCCAGAGCCTGTGGATTCCCGCCGCCTGTGCCGCCCTGGCAATCCTGGCCATGAGTCCCCGGCTCTTCCTGCACTCGACGACGCTCTCCTACGTCTACCTCGGCGTGACGCTGTTTTTGCTACGTCGGCCGCGGTGGAACCCGCCGCCGACGCCCGAAGCCGCTACGAAGCGCGGCAAGGCGAACGCGATCCCGGCCGTCACGGTGGGCTACCCGTTCAAGGCGTTTTGGTTTATCCTGCCGCTGTGCATCCTCTGGGTCAACACCGACGGCTGGTTCCTCCTCGGCCCGCTAACCGTGGGGCTGTACCTCGCCGGCGAACTGATCGAGCAGGCCCAGAGCCACGCCGCCGACCGCGGCGACCGGCCCGCGTCCGGCGAACTGCGGACCCTCGGCTACGTTTTCCTCGCCAGCATTGCCGTGTGCTTCATCAACCCGCACCACTACCACGTTTTCACCCTGCCGCCCCAGTTGGGCTTGACCGGCGCGGGCGATAAACTGCACGACGACTTTCAGTTCAAGGTCCTGTTCGTGTCGCCGTTCGAGGACCTGTACTACGGCAAGCTGCGCGTCGGCAAGAGCGTCGCGGGCATCGCGTACTTCCCGCTGCTGGTGCTCAGCCTCCTGTCGTTCGGGCTGAATTTCCGGTCGATCCGTCCCTGGCGTATCGTGGTCTGGCTGCCGTTCGCCGCGCTGAGCGCCGCCCACGCGCGGGCGATCCCGTTCTTCGCCGTCGTCGCCGGGCCGATCCTGGCACTGAACTGCCTCGACTTCGCCGCCCAGATCGCCGGTGCCGCCTTCACGAAAAAAGCCGGCTGGCGCGCCTGGCGCGTCGGCGGTCGTGTCCTGTGCGTCATTCTGGGGCTAGGTCTTATCGTCGGCACCATTCCGGGCTGGGTGCAGGCCCAACCGTACGACAAGCGGCGCGTGGCCTGGTACGTCCACGTCGAGCCGAGTTGGCGCGAGACGGCGGCGCAGGTCGCCCGGTGGCGCGAGCAAGGGATGCTGGCCGACGGCGCGGGCTGGTTCAACACGTCGCCGGACGCGGTGAACTACATGGCCTATTTCTGCGAGGGGCAGCGCGGCTTCTTCGACGCCCGGCTGCAACTGTTCGACGGGGCGACGGCGGACTACCTTACGGTGCGCAAGGCCCTCAGCGCCGACGAGGACGACCCGGCGTCGAAGGAGCCGCGGTCGCCCGAAGCGCCCTGGCGCGCGGTGTTCGCCCGCCGCAACGTGCGCTTCGTCATCCTGCACGGCGAGACGTTGGGGCTAATCAAGCCGCTGTCTAAGATGCTGGCCGCGCCGGAGGAGTGGACGCCGGTGTACGCCGACGGCGACACGTACATCTTCGGCTGGACGGACCCCCGGGAAAAACAGGGGCTGCCGTTCGCGGGCATGCGGCTCAACTACGAAAGCGAGGCGTTCGGCCGCGACGCCCGGCCGGTGCGGCGAGCGCGGCAGCCGGCGGCACCGCGCGTCCGCGAGTGGTACGAGGCGCTGTGGGAGCCGGAGCCGCCGCGCGCGCAAGCGGTCAACGTCGCGCTCTTCCACACCCTCTACGAGGACGCCGAGAAGCTCCGTTGGCAACAGAAAGAGCAGCGGCAATGGACGGGCACCCTCGTCGCGGCGTCCTTTGCCGCCGGCCTCACGGTCCCCCTCGCCATGTTCGACCAGGGCTCGCCGATCCTCCGCAACCACGCCCTCGGCCTGGAGCCGCCGGCACCCGCCGCGACCTACCTGACCGTCCGCCAGATTCAGGAAAGCCTGGCCGACCACCCCGACGACGCCCAGGCCTATTTGGCCCTGGGCCACGCCTATTACAAGCTGCTGTGGGGCACGCCGGAACGCGAGCGCACCTTCAACAACGGGTTCCCGCACCCGACCCTGATCCGGCAAACGCAAGTCGTGACCGCTCTGAACCGGGCGCTGCGGCTCGACCCCAATTTGGAGGCGGCCCACGCGATACTGGGGGACCACTACACCTTTTGCCGGGGCAATCGCGTGCGCGTGCCGAACTTCTTCGAGGGCAACCTCGCGATCAATTACATCGACGTGGAGCTGCAACACCGCGAGGAGCAACTGCGGCTGAGCAAGACGCACGGCGACCCGCCCAAGGGTTTGGAAGACGAGGTGAAGCGGTTGCGAAAAGAAGTCGAGCGGCAGGTGAACCTCTACGAGATCAACGCCGCCAACAAGCCGGTGGTCCAACGGGCCGTGACGGCGCTGCAGGCGGGCCTGGGTGACAAGGCCCAGTCGCTCCTCGAAAAGGCGGACGCCGCGGACCTGACCGGCGGGCCGAACGCCCCGCCCGCCGGCTTCATCCTGCGCATCAAATTGCTGCTCAGCCTGGGCCGCGTGGACGAGGTGCGGGAGGCTCTGACCGATTACCGGCAGAAATTGGCCGGCGAGAACAAGCGGCCGGACTGGGGCCTGCAGCCGGGCCTGAACTTGCCGACGTTCGAGTGGTTCGAGCTGCTGGCGGCGGCGGCGGCCGGCGACTACCCGGCGGCCGACGGGTTGCTGGAGGGTTTGGCGAGCCAGGTCCACCGGAGCAACGAGAAGAGTTTCCCGGCACTGGCGGCACGCTTCGGCGCGCAGCTGATCCTGGTGGAGGAAGGGGGCCAGGCCTTGTTCCCGATGAAGGGGGGTTTGCTGCAGGAGACGCACGGCATTACCGTTCAGTTGCTGCAACAGGAGGCGGACTTGAGGGCGTTGCGCGGCTGGCTGGCGTTGGAGGCGGGGGAGTTGGCCCTGGCGCGGCAGGAGTTGCAGGCGACGCTGGAATTGGACCTGATGCGCGACGCCGCCCCGACCGGCGCGGAGGCAGCGGGCGTGGGCGTGCCCGGCGTGCAAGGCCGGCGCCTGTCGGCGCAGGCGCGGCTGCTGGGCTTGCACACGCTGCCGCTGGCGGCGACGGGCTTGCGGTGGCTGGAGACCGCGGTGCAGAAATAAGGACGGCAGGCGAGCAGGGTGAAGCTCATGCAGTAACCGTTCACTCCCCCCCTTGCGAAGGGGGGGTAAGGGGGGTGGGGTTGACAACCGCGATCGCGACCGGACGGCGTAGCCGTAGCCGCCACAGTCGTCGCCCGACGGCGTGGACGAGGCCGAAGAAGCCGCGCCGTTGAAAGCAAAGGCGGACTCGCTGGTACAGTCGAAGCACTTGACCCGGTTCCGGCGGCGCACGAAAAGACTGCCGTGCCGCCACGTCAACCAAGTCGGCGTCGATCCGGGCTTTCAGTAATTGCAAGGTCTCGTCTCGGTCTCTGACCAGTAAGCGCTCGGCCTCTGCTTCCCGATCGAGGAGATGTTGCAGTTCCGGCACCTTATGCCACACTTCCTCCCGGAGATGGTTGAATCGACCGCTCGCAGTCCAGTGGCCAACAAAGGTCTTGCGGTCGCGCTCGAAAAGCGCCGCGTCCAGCTGGTCGCCCGTAGCCGCAAGCGGCTCGCTTGCAGGCTCCCGTCGCCACGGCCTGCAAGCGGGCCGCTTGCGGCTACGGGTGTCCTCGTCCAGCTGGTCGCCGTAGGGCAGCGGAACGTTGGTAAGACTCGTCACCCGTGCGGCCGGCGTGCAGACGACGCGCAGCCCGGCCTCCCAGACGCGCAGCCCGAAGTCGATGCCGCAAAAGTAGCGGTGATAGGTTTCGTCAAAGCGGACGTTGCGACACCGGGCACGGTCGATGAGGACGACCGGGTTGCAAAACGTAAATACCGGGACGGCCTGTCGAGGCGCCGCGAAAACGGGACTGTGGTGCCCGGAGCCGTCGGGATGAAAGACAACTCCCGCCGATGCCACGTCACCGCCAACGGTTTGAACCACGGGCGTCACGACGCCGGTGGCGGCCCCCGTGCTTGCCAACAGGCCGTCCAGCCAGCCCGGACCGACGACCGCTTCGTCGTGCAGCAGCGCGACGAAATCGGTGCGGGCCTGTTGCAAAAGTCGATTCAACGCGCCCGGCGAACAACCGCCCGGTTGCCGGTGGTCGAGGACGACCAGCTCGAAATTTAGGGTATAAGCTTCAACCGCATCGACGCACAGGCGACAACGTTCCCCGCGGCTGTCGCCCGTCACGACGGCCACGGTGACGCGCGTGTCCCGGCTCGTCCGCCGGCACGTTGCCGATTCGACGCGGAGGCGCTCGACGACGCGCAGCGAAGCGGGATCGTCGATTGCCGCCAGCACGCGCCGCCGCCCGGCCGTCGTCGCCACGCGTGCCGTGTCCTCAATGTGTTCGAGCAAGCGCAGGGCGAGTTCCTTGCGCTCGGGGAAAAGGGCCTCGTAGTGCGGGATGTCGCGGGCCAGCGTCGCCGGGTTTGAAAGATAGATGGGCGGGCCGTTGGGTTGCTCGACGGCGTTCGCGTGTTCAAAAATAACGTCCGGCAAATAGACCGTCCGCCGCTCGCCGAGCACGCCCAGGAGGTTAAAAACGTCCTCAATGTGATCGTCGATGCGGTAGCGCAAGTACCCGGTCGGACAAATCCCGCCGGCCAGTTCGCAATACGTCCGCGAGACGGCCGGGAAGACGCACAGGTGCTCGCGCAGCAGGGTGTCGTTCGTGTGGACCAACACGATTTCGTCCGGGTGGCTGCGAAAAACCTCCCGAATCCGGTCGTCCCACCCCCGCGTCCGGGCAGTCACGTCGTCGTTCAGCAGCATGACGACATTGCCCACGGACGCCTCGTAAGCGGTCCTGTTGAGCGAACCCATGGTCCGCCCCGGCGGGACGACGACGTGGCGCAGGCGCAAAAGGTCGTGTCGCACGGCCCGGCTGTCCGGGTCGTCTTCATCGACAACAAGGACGACTTCGACGGCGTCAGGGCGCGCGGCCGTCGCCGCCAGACTGTTGAGAAAGCGGCGGAGTTGCACGGCACGGCCCCGCGTGGGCACCAGGAGTGAAAGGGTCGGCGGCGTTGGCATGTGCCGTCTCTCAAGTGCGGAAAGGTTCCGTTTATAACCCAGGCTTCCCAAAGGAGCAAGCCGACTCCCTCGGCGGCGTTGGAAACCGGGCTTGACACCCGCGGCCCGAAGAAACTAGACTCCCCTACCTCCAACCCGGCTCCCGAGGACCGCAGCATGAATCGACAACAGCCGTCCCCTTCGGAACGCTTCGGCCAAAATACCCAATTGCCGTCTTGTAAGAGCGTTCGGAAAAAATGAGATCGCGAAGGCGGCGAGTCCGCAGCGCGAAGCAAGGACGAGCGCGCAATGCCGGGAACCGTGCCGCTCGGCCTTGCTTCGCGCTGCGGACTCGCAGGCCCGACTGAAGCGCGTCTCATTCTTTCCGGACTCTCTAAGTAGTCAAATCCCCTTGCGGGCGATGGATCGC
>JBBRLG010000366.1:0-7795 GCA_038231495.1 Gemmatales bacterium
GGTGAACAGGTCGTAGAGGGCTTTGACGTCGGCTTCGGCGTTGGGCCGGGCCTTGATCTGTTTGTCGGCGTAGTCGCTGATGCCGACGAGGACGACAAAGGGTTGGGGCTTGTGTTCTTCCGCGGCGCGGACTGGCAGGGCCAGCGCCAGCACGCCGATCAGCACGGCGAGCCAGTGCATCTTCACGGCCTTGGTCATGGAGTTTCGATCCTTTCGGAACAGTTGGGAGGGGGCCACGGCAGCAAATCGTACCCCGTCCGGCCACAAGGGAACGGCGGCAACGGCGCGCCATGGTGTAACGCGCACGACGCGGCCCGTGGGGGAGCCGCGGCGACCGCCGTGACAGCTTGGAGGTGCCGCGGCAGGTGCAACGTCACTTCCATCTGCTATTGTGACGACGGCTGGCGTCCAGTCAACCCAATTAGCAGAGTCGTTACGACCGGGTGTAGCAAATCTTCCGGGACCGTGTCGTGGTCGCCGGGGGGGCGTCCGCCGCGCGAGCCAATCGTTGTCCAACCGCGACCCCTTTGGATGACGACCGGGCCTGTCCGACCCTAGCCAAGCCAATCAACATATGGCGAGGGTCGAACCGCTTTTGCGCAAACGCTTTCCGCAAGACAGCCGTAAACCCTTTTTCAGTATACTCTTCCGCATTAGCAACGGCCCCGGATCGACCCTAGCCAATCTCGACCCTCGCCAATCTCGACCCGCGCCAATCTCGACCCGCGCCACGAAAAAGGGGTAGGGTCTCCGTTTGGCGTGGTCCTCGCTTCGGCCGGGCGGTGCAGATCGCGGCGGAGAGCAACCCGGAGACGCTGAAGTTGCTGCGCAAGGTGGTCGAGGTCGAGAACGAGCACCAGGGGACCGTGAAGCTGCTGAAGGGCGTCAAAAAGGAGGACGAGTTCGCGCTGGAGACGCGCTCGACCAAGACGGCGCGGGTGCAGAAGGGGCAGTGCTTTCAGAGCCGCCGCTTGCGGCTTTGCGCAAAGCCGCAAGCGGCGTGCCCGAAAGGCTTATCCGTCATGTTCACTTGTCCCCAGAACCACGAGTCGGAGACCGCGGGACCGCGCGCGCGAGCAGCCGCCAGGTCTTTTGCGAGGTGTGCGGTTACAATTACCAGACGCGCGCCGCCGGCGTCTTTGCAAGCAGCGGTAGGTTGCGCTTGGAGAAGAGGATTTCGCCGTGCTGGAGGCGTTGATCCCGGAGTGGTTGACGCCGGGTGCGGCGGAAGGGCAAAGGCACCAACGGGAGTTGCAGTATGAAGTACACCTTTCTCGGTCGCACCGGCGTGACGGTCTCGCGGCTGTGCCTGGGTTGCATGAGCTACGGCAGCCCGACCTGGCGGCCGTGGGTACTCGATGAGGCCGCCGCGCAACCCTTTTTCCGCCGGGCGGTCGAGTGCGGCATCAACTTTTTCGACACCGCCGACATGTACTCGCTGGGTGCCAGCGAGGAGGTCACCGGCCGCGCGTTGCGTAAGTTCGCCAACCTCGACGAGTGCGTTGTCGCCACCAAGGTGTTCAATGCGATGTCCGACCGCCCCAACCAGGCCGGCCTGTCGCGCAAGCACGTCGTCCAGGGTTGCGAGGCCAGCCTGCGCCGCCTCGGCGTGACCACCATCGACCTGTACCAGGTCCACCGCTTCGACCCGGACACGCCGATCGACGAAATGCTGGCGGGCCTGGACTTGCTGGTCCGCCAGGGAAAAGTGCGCTACCTCGGCGCCAGCTCGGCCGCGGCGTGGCGGTTCGCACAGGCTCTCAGCGCATCAGAGCGGCACGGCTGGGCGCGGTTCGTCACCATGCAAAACCATTACAACCTCCTTTACCGAGAGGAAGAGCGTGAAATGCTGCCCTTGTGCCAGGCCGAGGGGGTTGGCGTGCTGCCGTGGTCGCCGCTGGCGCGCGGCCTGCTGGCCGGCACTCGGCAGACCCCGATGGACGCCGGCGCGACCCGGCGTGCGGAAACCGACGATTTCGCCCGCAAGTTGTACGACCAGGCGAGCGATGCGGACGTGATCGATGTCGTGCGCCTCGTGGCCCAGGGGCGCGGCGTGGCGGCGGCGCAGGTGGCGTTGGCTTGGCTGCTGTCGAAGCCGGCCGTGACCGCACCGATTTTCGGCGCGACCAAGATGCCACACCTGGACGACGCGGTCGCCGCCCTGGACCTGGAATTGACTGCGGAAGAGGTGCAGCAACTCGAAGCGCCTTACCGACCGCATCCGGTGCGTGGATTCTGAAACACGCGGTTCCCCCGGATTGCGCTGCGCTCCATCCGGGGCTACTATCGTTTACCCGCTGACGCGGGTTTTAACCATCAGAACCCCCGTTAGGGGGTAAGCGAACGTAGCCCCGGATGGAGCGCAGCGCAATCCGGGGGAGCCGCCTCTGTTTAATGAGCCGTCCGTCCGATAGAAACAACCTTGCCAACGGGCGACGTTGAACCCCTCTCTCTTCCGGTCGGCAGGAGTCGTTCCATGAAGCAGTTCCTCGGCGCAATCGTCGTGCTCGGGTGTTGGCTGTCCGCCGCCGCGGCCGCGGACCCGTTGCCCAAACCGCTGGTCACAGGGCTGAAGGACCCCAGAAGCGTTGCAGTCGGTTCTGACGGCCGCATTTATGTCGCCGAAGCAGGAGAAGACGGGAAGGAACACACGGCTCGGATCGTGGTCATCGAGAACGGCACGGCGGTCCCCTTCGCCACCGGCTTGGATAACCCTAACCGAATGACAACGTTCCACGAATTCCTATTCGTCACGGACATGTCACACGTTTATCGCATCGACAAGAAAGGCAAAGTTGAAGAGTACATCGAGTCAAGCTCGTTGTCGAAAGTTCCTTCGGTGTTTAGCGCGATAGCCGTGGACGAGCAAGGCACCCTTTACGTCGCTAACATCCAAAAGCCTAATCCTGGGGACGGAAATGCGGTCAACACAATCTACCGCATCGACGTTAAGAAGAAGGTCACCAAAGTGGTTGATGACAAGAAGGGCACTAGTCCAAAGTTTCTCGATTTTGCCGCTGCGATGACAATGGACGGCATGTCGTTCCTGCTCGCAGTTGATCGGGACTCTGGAAGTTTGCACCGCTTGAAAATCGCCGACGGTACTTCATCAAAAATCGCCGGCGGGTTCAGTCAACCTGAGTCGGTGGTCTGGGATTATTACGGACGCCTTTACATTTCCGATAATGATAAACACACGGTCTTCGTGATCCCCCGGTCTGGTGAGAAAGCGGTTGTGTTGGCTTCGGGGTTTAAATCTCCCTACGGGCTAGCGCTTGATTCCACGGGAAAATCACTTCTTGTACTGGATCGGGTTGCCGAAACGTTGACCGCAATCCCCACGAAAGTCCCCGGCCAGGACCTAGACGAAACGCCCCTCAAACTGGAAACCAGTGTCGCCTTCCCCGACCTGCAATGGACGGGCTGGAAGCCGGAAACGGACAAAGGCAAAGTGGCGTCGCTGCGGCCCATCGTCCTCACGCACGCCGGCGACGGCTCCAACCGCGTGTTCGTCGCCACCGAGCAGGGCGTCATCCACGTCTTCCCCAACGACCCGAAGGCGGCCGCAACGCAAATCTTCCTCGATATTCAGGACCGCGTGGTCTACAACGACAAGCAAAATGAGGAGGGCTTTTTGGGCCTGGCCTTCCACCCGAATTACAAGAAGAACGGCGAGTTCTTCGTCTTTTACACCACGAAAAAAGCCAAGTTGACCAACGTGATTTCGCGCTTCCGGGTCAGCAAGGACGATCCGAACAAGGCCGACCCGGCTTCCGAGGAAGTGTTGCTGCAAATCGAAAAGCCGTACTGGAACCACGACGGCGGCACCCTCTGTTTCGGGCCGGACGGCTTCCTGTACTTCACCCACGGCGACGGCGGCCTGGCCAACGACCCACACAAGAACGGCCAGAACCTCAACACCATGCTCGGCAAAGTGCTGCGCATCGACGTGGACCACAAGGACGCGGGTAAGAACTACGCCGTACCCAAGGACAACCCGTTCGTGGGCCGTAAGGACGCCGCCGGCGAAGTCTGGGCTTACGGCTTGCGCAACATCTGGCGCATGGCGTTCGACCGCAAAACGGGCGACCTGTGGGCGGGCGACGTCGGCCAGAACCTGTACGAAGAAATCGACCTGATTACCAAGGGCGGCAACTACGGCTGGAGTGTGCGCGAGGGGTTGCACCCCTTCGGCGACAACGGCTCCGACGTGCGTAAGGACTTGATCGAGCCGATCTGGGAATACCACCACGACGTGGGCAAGTGCATCATCGGCGGCCACGTCTATCGGGGGTCGCGTCTGCCGGAGCTGGACGGTGCCTACGTCTACGCCGATTTCGTCAGCGGCAAGCTGTGGGCGTTGCGCTACGACGCGGGCAAGGGTCGCGTCGTGGCCAACCGTCCGATCCGGGAAAAGGGCATTCCGGTCCTGTCATTCGGCGAGGACGAGAAGGGGGAAGTTTACATGCTGGAGGAATCACTGACGGGGAAGGCCATTCATTGGCTGGTGCGGCCGAAGGAGACGAAGTAATCGCCGAGCGAGGCTTTGGCAACTGGTTCCCACGCGGAGCGTGGGAACCAGGAACGATGCGCGGCTCCAAACTTCAAAACTCGAGCGTGAAGGTGCGAGCCGGGCCATCGGCCAGCAGTTTGCAGGTCAGCAGGATGTCCAGACCGATGAGCACATCGAATGGGAATCCACGGGCCAGTTCCATCACCAAGAGGGACGGCTGCGAAAGCCACGGGCGGCCAACATTCTGCGCGTCCAAAAGGTGGAGGCTAACTCGGTATAAGTTCACCGGTACAGACCCGCCGATGCTCTGCGTCGTGGTCTTATGGATCGCGGGGATCCCCAGTTGCTGAAGGATCGGCAACGCCACCGCCGTGATGTCGCTGCCCGTGTCAATGAGTCCGCGTGCCTGAACGAGGGACGGTCCAGAGCCCCTCGACCGCAGTGGCACCAGGAGCGCCGCTTCAAGGTTGACCGCGACATCGACGATTAGGCCGGCAGGAACGATCGGAAAGGTTAACGTCGCCATCCGCGGTGATACCCTCCTCCACGAAGGATCGGTTCGCGGACACAGATCTGCTTTAGCAGCACCGGTTGCATCGCGAACCGCTGCAAGCGGACCCGATCGGCTTCGTTTTCCGTGTCCCAGACGCCGATGATTTGACCGCCCTCGATCAGCACCCACCGGCCCTCGTGTCCTTCACTCAGAAGTCGGGCCACTTCGCGGCGGTAGAAGTTCCACTCGGTTGCCAGGGGGCTCTCGGAAGTATCCTCCGGCAGTTCGGTAAAGTGCATGGTCGGCCGCTCGACCGGCAACAACAGCCGTGCCGACGACGGATCAAATGCCTTGCGACAGAGTATTTCGACAGGGTTCAATCCCTTTTCCTCCATGATTGCTCCTCCTTTGTCGGATACTATATCCGAAACCTGATTTTGCCACAGCGCCGATCCGTCACCTGTCGCGCGAGGGCGCAACTTAGGCGACCGATTCAAATCAAAGAACCGCCGTCAGGTTTTTTTTTGCTCCGACATCACGGGGCGACCGGGCCGTTTCGGCGGCGTGGTGAAGTCGAGGCCGAGTTTCTGTTCCTCGGCGAAACGGACGAACTCCCGCCTATCGGCAGCTTTGCACAAAAGTCGTGTCGCCGATCGCAGTCCGCCAACGCCGAATCAGTCCGCCAACGGTGGCGGACTCAGAATCAACGCCAACGGGCTCCCAATTACAGCCATTTGCTGCCGCTAACACGGAGTCCGCCACACTGCCACGCCCCACGAGCATGGTGACGGGTTAGTCGCCAACAAGGTTTTTTTGCAAAGCCCATCTGCCAGGCCAGCCCACGTCACGGTTTTGCCCGCCGCCGGGATGTCATTCAGCCGCGCTCCAAACCGCCGTTTGCCAACGGTAAACACCTGCCCGTGAGTGCTAATCGTGGTCGATCGCCGTCGTGCAAGTTACGGACAGCCAGCGTCGGTGCGCGACGCGCCGCAAATGTTGAAGGGGACTTGAATCAATGCCCGGAACGAACCCCGACCCCTTGGATTTTTCCAAAAAAGCCGGAAAAGGGCGCGGATGCTTGACACGAGTGTCCTTCGGTGATCTACTGTGGCAAAATACCCTGAACAGCGCGAGCCCTACCTGCTCGGCGCCGGTATGGATACTCAGTAGTTAGACGAAGAAGCCCGCTGGATGACGCCTTCCGCGCTGGGTCGGTTCGCCGGCGTCTCGACGGTCGTTCGGCTGCGTTGGAGAGTAGCTTGAACCGTGAATTGATCCCGCAACTGGAACCTCTCGTCGAGCGCCTGAGCGAATGGCGGGGATCGCTGGTAGAAGTGGTCGAGCAACTTACCCGGTCGCCGGGCACTCTTGACCGGCACTTCACTACCTACTCGTCCTTTGTGATGCGGTTGGAGTATGTCGGCATCGCCTTTAGCGGCACCTCGCTGATGCTGGCGGGCAAAGCGTTTGAACGAAATGTCGGCTACCAAGCCACCTGCGATCTCCTTGAGCGGTTGTCGATTTCTCCCAGCGAGGTGGTGTTCGTAGAGTGGTTCGGCAAGGTGGCCGAGAGGCACTCCACATTCAGGTTACTGGGTGCGGAGTGAGGCGTCGAACCAGTTGCTGCAGATGCAACGCCAAATGACAACCCCCGTCTGCGTGATGACCGTCGGTCGCACGGTTTCTGATAGGTGCGCTCGGAGAAGAAAAGAGGACGCAGCTCGTCTAGGACGCCACAAAGTGCGGCTGCCGAACAAGTTGCTATAGCAGACAGCCCACGCGAACACCACGATTCGTGGCATACGGTAAAGCCCGCGTGAGGCTGCTGCTGAGTTGTGTCGTTGTCCGTTGGCAAGGGTCGGCTTTTTCCTGGCACGGGTCGGCAAGGGCAAGGGTCGATTGGGGCGAACTATGTTTCCTAAGTAATTACTTAAAAACCATTTACGGCAGGGTTGCGGGGACGGCTCGCGCACCTGCCGTGGGATCCATGCCGCAGGCGCAGCCTGTTGGCAAGGGTGGGCCTGACAACCTGTGGCGTCGTCAATCGGTGTCGCCTGTGCCCCGCTTTTGGCTCGCGCGGGGCGTGCCGGGCGACTCCCATTCGCAGCCATCAACGCACGGCCCCGAAAGAGTTGTCACACCCTGACCGCCCAGGAAAAACCGCTCCAGCGATGGTCGGCACCAAACCTACCGCGTCGCCTTCAGTTCCTCGCCCGGATCGGGTTTCAGCGTGCGTTTCATGAAATCGACCACCAACCGCTCGTAGTGTTTGCCGCCGATGCCGTGGCGCGATTGCGGATACAACATCATTTCAAAATCGCGGTCCGCCAGCTGCAACGCCTGCGCCAGTTGCAAGGTGTTCTGGACGTGGACGTTTTCGTCCCGCGCGCCGTGCAGCAGGAGCAGCCGTCCGTGCAAGTTCTTCGCCGCCTTTACGACCGACGAGGCGTCGTAGCCCTTGGGATTCTCTTGCGGCGTATTCATGTAACGCTCGGTGTAGATCGAATCGTAATTGCGCCAGTCCGTCACCGGGGCGCCTGCAACACCCGCCGCGAATAGCTTGCTGTGCGTCAGGGCGTACGCCGTCATGAAGCCGCCGTAACTGTGGCCGCTCATGCCGACACGCGCGGCATCGACGTAGGAGTGCGACGACAACCACTGGATCGCCGTCTCGATGTCCTTCAACTCCTGCACGCCGAGTTGCCGGTACGCGGTCCAGGTCGAACAGGCACCCTTGCCGCTGGCGCTCCGCGGGTCGCAGCGGAAGACGATAAACCCCAGGTTTGCCA
>JBBRLG010000367.1:0-7745 GCA_038231495.1 Gemmatales bacterium
ATCCGTCGAGCCTGCAAGCGAGCCGCTTGCGGCTACGTTATACACGGAAAACACGGAAAAAAGACCGAAGACCGATACCTATGCTTTCGGTCTTTTTTCCGTGTTTTCCGTGTTTTCCGTGGTTAAAACCAGCCGCCCGTAATCGGCAGCGTCTGCCCCGTGATGTAATTGCTTTCCTCGGACGCGAAGAACAGCACGGCGTTGGCCACGTCTTCGGGTTTGCCGATGCGCCCCGCCGGGATTTGCTTCTCGTACTCCGCCAACACCTCCGGCTTGAGGCCGCCCAGCATCGGCGTTTGAATGATGCCCGGCGCGACTGCGTTCACCGTGACGCCGCGGCGCGCCAGTTCCTTGCCCATCACCTTTGTTAGCGCGATCACGCCCGCCTTGGCGGCGGCGTAGTTCGCTTGACCGTGAAAACCGAACAGGCCCGCGATCGATGCGATGTTCACGATGCGCCCGCCGTCGCGTAGGATTTCCGCGCCCAGCTTCGAGCAGTAAAACACACCATCGAGGTTTGTTTGGATCACGCCGTGCCAGTCGCCTTCGGTCATCTTCTTCACGGTCCGGTCGCGCAAAATGCCGGCGTTGTTGACCAGCACGTCGAGCTTGCCCAGCGTGTCGGCGACGCGCGTCATCAGCGACTCGACTGCCGGGTACTTGCTAACGTCGGCGTCGAAGACGTGGACGGGAACCTTGTGGCCGCGCAGTCGTTCGGCAGTCTCGTCGGCGTCGCGGCGGTTCTGGCCGGCGGGGTCGTCGAAGTAATTGACGACGCACGTCGCCCCGGCACCGGCGAACGCTTCGAGGATGGCCGCCCCCATGCCGCGCGAGCTGCCGGTCACGAGGACGTTCTTGTTGGCGAAATCGTAACGGACCATTTGCAGGCTACCCCCGATTTGCGAAGCACGCAGCAATTCGTACCATGACGGAGAGGGACTCCCCATGCGCGTGCTGTTCGTCATCCCCCATTACGCGAACCCCGACGCGGCCGCCAACCGCGAGGGCCGCGTCCACGGCTCGCTGACCGCCGACCTGTCGCCGCGCGTCGAGGCGCTGACCGCCTGCCTGACCGCGCTGCACGAGCTGTTCGACCCGTCCCGCTGTGTCATCCACCACGGCCGCAAGGTCGCCGAGTGGGTCGAACCGGCGGAGCGCTACGAGGTCGAGGTCGTGGTTTGCACGACGCAAGGCCGGCACTTGCTCGCCCAACTTCCCGTAACTCGCCGTCACTACCGACACCACGAAACCGACGCGGAGCCGCTGTTGCTGGGGTTCGCCTGCCAACGATTGCTGCGCGACCGGCTCGGCAGCGTCGATTACTACTGTTACCTCGAAGACGATCTGATCTTACTCGATCCCTGGTTGTTCATCAAATTGCGCTGGTTCAACCATTTCGTCGGCGACGACAAGCTGCTGCAAGCCAACCGCTACGAGGCCGGGATGAACGGCCTCGCGGCGAAGGTCTACGTCGATGGCGACCTGCGCGACGCCGTGACCGCGGGTTTTCAGGACGTGACCGACACGACCCCGCTGGCCGCGGAGGTCCTGGGCGTGAAGATGCATTTCTTGCGGACCAAGAACCCCCATTCGGGATGTTATTTTCTTAACGAACGGCAAATGCGCCACTGGGCGGCCCAGCCTTGGTTTGGGGAGCCGGACCTGCGGTTCATCGGCCCGTTGGAAAGTGCCGCGACGCTGGGGATCCTGCGCGCGTTCAAGGTGTACCGGGCAGCGCCGGCCAACGCGGATTTCCTGGAAGTGCGGCATTTCGGCACCGGGTATTTAGAACGCCTCTGTCCGCCGACGTAAAGAGGTAGGTCCGGCGAGCCGAGCCGGACTGCGAGGACTGCCGGTACCGCTCGGCTCGCGGCACCTACTTCATTCGGAGGTTCAAAATGAGAAGTCTTACCCGTCGCCTGTTGGTCGTCTCGGCCCTGCTGTTTATTGGGCACTCGGCGCTGCGCGCGGCCGATGAGGTTAAGGTCCAGCCCGACGTGGTCTACGGCCACAAGGACGGCATGGCCCTGACCTTCGACGTGATTTCGCCGGCCAAGCCCAACGGGGCGGGCATCCTCTGGATTCAGAGCGGCGGTTGGTATTCGACGTGGGTGGACGCGAAAGCCTGGCCGGCGGTGAACAAGCCGTTCCTCGACAAGGGCTTTACGGTATTCATCGTCCGCCACGGCAGCGCGCCGAAGTACACCATCCCGGAAGTCACCGAGGACGTGCGGCGCAGTGTCCGGTTCATCCGGCTGAAGGCCAAGGATTTCGGCGTCGATCCGGAACGGCTGGGCGTCCTGGGCGGCAGTGCGGGCGGCCACCTGTCTCTGATGCTCGCCACCACCGCCGACGACGGCGACCCGAAGTCCAAGGACGAAGTATTGCAACAGAGCGACCGCGTGGCCGCCGTCGTGGCGCTCTACCCGCCGACGGACATTAGCGACTGGGTAGACAACCCGCCCGAGGCGATCAAGAAGATTGCCGCCCTGAAGCCGCCGCTCACGTTCGATGCCAAGAAGGCCCCGGATTATTCGCCGCTGTTGCACGTGACCGCCAAGACGGCCCCGACGCTGCTGATCCACGGCGACAAGGACGAGTTGGTGACGGTCGATCACAGCCAGAAAATGGCGGCCGCATTGGAGAAGGCAAAGGTTGCCAACAAGTTGATCGTGATCGAGGGGGCCGGGCACGGGTTCGACGCGAAGCAGAACCTCGAAATCGTCGGGCCGGCCACGATGGACTGGTTCGAGAAAAACCTGGCGGAGAAGAAGGGGAAGTGACCGGTGGTCGAAATGCCGCTGTCCTGCGAGTCACTCCGCCGACTCGTCGGGCAGCGGTTCGCCGCGCTCGACCGTCTCGCGCATGTATTCGGGGCAACTGGCCCAGGTCGTCTGGTAGGTGGCTTCCAGCGGGACCGGGACGTAGCTGTCCACGTCCAGGTAAGCCGGCATGTCCGGCAAGGCGTCGCCGATGCCGACCGGCTGGACGTAAGCGGTTTTGACGAAATCGGCGACGTACGCGACCAGGGTGAGCGGCTTGTCCGGCGGCAGCGCGAACGGCTTGTCCTCGATCTCGTCCCAGATGGCCTTGTGAATACCGTACGGGTCGCGTGTTGTCGGTGGGAACAGATCGATGACTAGCAGGTGAACGCCCTGCTTGAGAAAATCGACGGTCTTTTCGACGAACGCACGCAAGGCCGAGCGGCTGCCCTTGTTGCCCGGCGAAACGATCTCGATGACGCAAACCACGCAGCCGAGCGTGTGGCGAATGGTTATACGGTTGCCGCGTTTGGAGGAGATTTCTTCCTGTGCGCGGATGATGTATTGCGTTTTCGGAGCAGTGGCGGTGATGACGCCTCCGCCTCTTGGCTCGACCGGGCGGTTTGGTCTCGTTCTTCGTTGCAGCGCAAGAACGTCCGGCACGAACCCGGCGGCGTGCTGCTCGACGAGAGCGGAATACCCTTTGGGCAACAAGCCGCCGTTCAGCGCGTTGCAAATGTTTAACGTCCACGCTTGGTGGAAATGATGGAACAGGTTGGCATCGACGCGCGTCCAATCGTGAATCGGCACGGCTGATATCTCCGACGGCGAGCTTACTGGAGGAAATCGGTATCGACGTTGAGATCGTTCTCGGTAAACAGGACGAAACCCTGGCGGTCCAAGGTTTTCGACGCCAGTTCGTGGTCCTCGACGTAAATCGCCAACGCCGCGGCTCCGTGCGGGCCGACCAGCAGCGGGTAGGCGTAGTGGATGTTCAATTCCGCCGACAGCAGGCACTTGCAAATCTGCAAAAGCGGGTGCGCACTCTCCGGCAGCTTCACCACCAGCAAATCGCTTTCGGTCACCATTAGCTTGGCCCGCTCGAACACTTCCAGTGCCCGTTCCGGGTCGCTCAGTACCAGGCGGATGATGGCACAGTCGGCGGAATCGACGACGGTTAAAGAGACAATACGGATGTCTGTAGTCTCGAAATGACGGATGACGTGGGCCAACCCGCCCAGCCGGTTGGCGACGAACACATTAAACTGGCGGACGCTCGGCCAGTCGCGGCCGCGCGCGGTCAGCGCATCGACGCCGCCTCCGGAATCGTCTTCTTCCTGACCTTCGCTCATGAACGCTCCTTGCCGCCCCCCTGTGGGGAACGCCATCAGTTTACGGCACAGGGGCGCGAAGCGTCAATTGCAGAACCTTGCCGGCAAACGGTCCGGTCCAATTTCCAGGCGAGCCGGGAGCGTAAGCGCGACCGGAGTTCGTTTCAGTGATAGACTCCGGTCGCTGACGCTCCCGGCTCGCCGACCAGAATATCCGGGAATAAAAGGTGCATCGTGGGATCATGCCTTCTGTCCGACCGTAACACGACGCCACGGTCCAACCCTTCTCGGTCGTACGGTCGTCTTTTATCGCCTCGGCAAACGATTGCCTTAAGACCCTTTCTCAATCCGCAAAGGAGCTAACGATGGTTGCCTCACGGGGACGGTCCGTTTCGCGCGCCGCGCCGGGCGTCGGCGCCCTAATTATTCTTGGCGTAATCCTGTCGCTGACCGGCTGCGGCGCGGGTGGAATGCCTGGCGGGCCACCACGAAATCGCGCCGGCGATCCGGTCGTCGCAGCGCCGACCCAGAGTAACGCCGGTAGCGAGACTTACAACCACATCATCGACAACCCCTTCCTCGCCGCCGAGCGCAACCCGCTCTCGACCTTCTCTATTGCCGTCGATACTGCCTCCTACAGCAACGTCCGCCGGTATCTCCTCCAGGAACAGAAACTGCCGCCCGCCGACGCTGTGCGCGTCCACGAGTTGGTCAACTACTTCCCTTACGACTACGCCCAGCCCCACGGCGAGCACCCCGTCGCGTTTACCGTCAACTTGACCGAATGCCCCTGGCAGCCGCGGCACCACCTCGTGCGCATCGGCATGAAGGGCCGCCAGTACGACACCAGCGATCTGCCGCCGCGGAACTTCGTGTTCCTCGTCGATACGTCGGGGTCGATGCGCGAGGACAACCGGCTGCCGCTGTTGAAGTCGTCGCTGGCCTTGTTGATCGGGCAGATGAACGGCCGCGACCGTGTAGCGATCGTCCAGTACGCGGGGCGGGCCGGCCTGGTCTTGCCGCCGACGCCCGGCAGCGACAAGGCGACGATCCTGCGCGCCCTCGACACGCTGTACGCCAGCGGCTCGACCAACGGCGGCGACGGTATTCAGATGGCCTACCGCCTGGCCGAAAAGACTTTCATGGCCGGCGGCATCAACCGCGTCATCCTCGGCACCGACGGCGATTTCAACGTCGGCGTCACCGACCCGAGCGCCTTGATCCGCCTCATCGAGGACAAACGCAAGACCGGCGTTTACCTGTCGGTGCTGGGCTTCGGCATGGGCAACACCAAGGACGCGACGATGGAGAAGCTGGCGCACCACGGCAACGGCCACTACGCCTACATCGACTCCGCGGCGGAGGCTCACAAGGTGTTCGTCGAGCAGGGTCTGTCGCTGGTGACGATCGCCAAGGACGTGAAATTGCAGGTGGAGTTTAACCCGTGGAAAGTGGGTGCCTACCGCCTGGTCGGTTACGAGTCCAAGCTGCTGCGCGAGCAGGATTTCAACGACGACGGCAAGGAGGCAGGCGATCTCGGCGTGGGCCACACGGTGACGGCGTTCTACGAGATCGTGCCGGCGGGTGAGCCGATCCCGGTGCCGGGCGTGGACGCGCTGAAGTACCAGCAAACGGCCAAGCCCACGAACCGGGCGGCGGGCGACGAATGGCTGACAGTCAAGCTGCGTTACAAGGACCCGGAGTCGGACGCGAGCAAGCTGCTGAACCAGCCGCTGACCGGTCCCGTGGTCCGGTTCGCGGACGCGGAGCCGGACCACCGCTTTGCGGCGTCCGTGGCGGAGTTCGGCTTGCTTTTGCGGCACTCGGAATACCGCGGTACCGCCTCCTATGCCCAGGTTCGGAACCAGGCCAAGCACAGCCTGGGGGCCGATCCGAACGGCCACCGTGCCGAGTTCCTTAAATTGGTGGACGCGGCCGAAAGGCTCGATGCGCCGAGGTGACAGGCGCGATGGTTTTGCCGCTTGCGGCGTTGCGGTGAGAAGCCGCAACGCCGCAAGCGGCAACCCGTTCAGTCCCCCAACTTCTTCCGCCGCAAGATGTGGTGATAGTGCTGCGCGAAGCGGTGGGCCTCGTCGCGGACGTACTGCAACAGCCGCAGCGCCGCCGAGTGCTTGCTCAGCCGCAACGGCTCCTGCGCGCCGGGCCGGAAGATTTCTTCCTCGCGCTTCGCCAGTGAAATCAGCGTCGGCGGTTCGACGCTCAGGATGCGAAACGCGTCCAGCGCCGCGTTCAGTTGACCCTTGCCGCCATCGATCAAGAGGATGTCGGGAAAGACCTGCTCCTCGCGCACCTTGCGGCGGAAGCGGCGCGTGACCACCTCGCGGATCGACGCGAAATCGTCCACGCCGCGCACGGAATTAATCTTGTAACGGCGGTAGCCCGGCTTGAACGGCAGGCCGTCGATGAAGTGGACCAGCGACGCCACCGTGTCGTCGCCGCCCAAATGGGCAATGTCCACGCCCTAAATGGTGCGCGGCGACTTTTCCAGGCCCAGGACTTTGCGCAGCCCGACCAGGCCGCGTTTCGGGTCGATCGGGAACACTTCGGGTTGCACGTCCTTGTCGGCGTCGCCGCGCTGGCCGAGTTTCTGCAAGGCCGCGATGTCGTCGCGCAGTCGGGCCGCCTTCTCGAACTGAAGCGCGGCACTCGCCTCTTGCATGTCGCGCTCCATCTCGGCCAGCAGGCGGTCCTTTTTGCCTTCCATCACCAACCTCAGTTTGCGAATCTGTTTGCGGTAGTCTTCCTTGCTGACGCGGAGGTTGCACGGGGCCGTACACTGGCGGATGCTGTGCAGCAGGCACGGCCGGAACCAGCGCCAACGGCTGTCGTCGGCCTTGATGTCGAGCGTGCAGGTGCGGAACTGAAAAATCCGCTGCAACACCTGAATCGCCTGCCGCAAGGTCCGCGCGCTGGTGAACGGGCCGTAGAGGCGCACGCCCTTGCGCCGCGGCGAGCGCGTGAATTCGACGCGCGGAAAATCCTCGCGGACGCGGATTTGCAAGTAAGGAAACGACTTGTCGTCCTTCAACTCGACGTTAAATTTCGGCTGGATGTCCTTGACGAGCCGGGCTTCGAGGAGTAGGGCGTCCACCTCGGTCTCGGCGGGCAAAAAGTCGATGTCGGCGATCAGCTTGACGAGGTCGCTGGTGCGCGGGTCGTCGGCGGCGGCCTTGGTGAAGTAGTGGCCGGCCCGGTTGCGCAGGTTCTTGGCCTTGCCGACGTAGAGGACGCGGCCGGTGTCGTCTTTTATGAGGTAAACGCCGGGCGTGGCGGGAAACTGTTTGACCTTTTCGCCGGGCGGCACGGTGGTGGACATGGCGTCCTCCGGGCGAAGGGTTGGCGCGGGAGCCTGGTGTTCCGGTCCAGGTCACTCTCCTTATGTATTTATAGCAGCAACAAGACTAAGGCGAGCGGCGGACGAAAGTCCGCCGTGGTGATACCGTGACTCCCGCGCGATCACGACACGACCACGGCGGACTTTCGTCCGCCGCTCGCCACTGGTTCTTATTTTGTAATCGTTCACCGTTTTGTCGAAAGGAGACTTTTGTGCCCTCGGCTCGGAAGCTCCGCCGCGCGCCAACGGCCCTACCGCCTGCCCCAAGGACCGTGCCGTTGGTGGTCAACTCCGGGG
>JBBRLG010000368.1:0-7739 GCA_038231495.1 Gemmatales bacterium
TAAGGGGGGAGTGAACGGTTACGTACCGGAATATTACAGCGGCGCCTGAATGTTGCTCTTGAATTCGGCGGGCGGACGCTTCTTGACGTTGACGGTGAGGGTGAAGTTGGTGCCCTTTACCTCGGGGGGTTGCGGGTCGTAGTGGCCGTCCGCCGACAGCGCCTGCATTAACTGGTCCAGGGCACGCCGGTTGCCCGAACGGTCGTTCAAGGTGCCCTTGAGCACAAGCTTGGCGGCGTAACTCGACTTGCCGCCCTTGGTCTGGACGGCCACGGGTAGCGTCGTGAACTGGGTGATGCGCAGGGCGTTCACGTCCGGGATGTTCTCGGCCAACTCGTAGATTTCGTCGAGCCAGACGACGCCGTCCCACTCATCAATCGCCTTGAAGCGTTTAAGGTCTTCGCGCGTCCGCACGAGTTGCAGGTCGAGGTTGTCGCGGTCCGTTTCGGCCTGCTTGACCTGTTTTTCCTTCTGGGCCTGGACCGTGCGGGCGGCAAACAACAGCCCCGGGATGACGACGAGGGCCAGTAGCGCGGCGGCGAGGTAGCGGCGCTTGTTCGGATCCTGCGGCGGCCGGGGTTGGCGCGGCTGGACGAAGTTGATCGGCAGGCCGCCCTTTTCGGCGCGGGCGTAACACAGGCCGACCGCCCCGGCGAAGCTGCCGCGGTGGTTGATCGGCAATTCGGGCCGCTCCGCCCCGGCGAACGGGTCGAACGAATAGATCGGCACCTCGACCTGGTCGGTCAGCTTTTCGCGCACGGCGGCGATACCGTTGCCGGCCAGGTAGATGGCCCGCACCGAGTTCTGGGCGTTCTGGCCCGCGTAGACCGCGAGGTTGCGGCGGACCTCGCCGGCCAGGTTTGGGCCGACGGCGAGCGTGCGCGCCAGGAGCAACGCCTTGCCGCGGATCACACTGAACTCGGCCCATTTTTCCGCGACGGTGACGACAGCGATCGCGCCGTCCGCCGGCTCGGGGGCCGGCGTCAACGCGGTGGTGCCGATCACGCGCCGCAGGCACGCCGACACGCCCAACGGACGCGGCGTCAGGCCCGCCAGCTTCAGGCCCGCGGCCGCACAGATTTTTTGGTAGGCTTCCAGCACGTCGCGTCGCAGGATCAACACCAGCGCCCGCGTCTCGCCCTTGTCGAGGCCGTCCCGCGCCGAGGTGAAGTCGATCACCACGTCTTCGGGCGCTTCGCTCAGTTCCTTCATGGCCTGGAAGCGCACCAGTGCCGGCTCTTCGTGGAGAGGAACCGCGGGAAAGCGCAGGTCTTTCTGAATGACGCGGTCGCGGCCGACGCAGGCGAGTACGGGGGCCGAAGCGATCCCGGCCGTCTTGAGCCGTTCGCGCAGCAGCTTGCCGAGCGCTTCGGGGTCGCCGGCGACGGGCGATTGCTCTTCCTGGGTGACGACCGCGCGCAGGATTTTCACCGTGCCGCCGCTGATGTTCGCTTCGGCCAGGTGGAGTTGGTTTTGGTCCCAGTCAATTGCGAGGAAGCGTGCCATGTTGACTTCTCTGTTCTGCCTTATCCGGGTTGAAGCCGGGCGGGGGAGTTAAGGACCCTGCCCCGCAAACGGCGTTATTAGTTGGGGTTCGTGCTCGGGGTCGAGTTGGTGGCCGGGAACGGATACGCTTTGCCCATTTCGCTCAGGTCGCGCAGGTGAACGATGCGCGGCCGGCCGTAATTGGTGTCGATCACGGCTTCCAATCGGGTCGAAGGGCCGCCGCCCTCGAAATAGCCGATCGCCTGAAAGCGGTAGACGCCGCTGCGAGCCGTGATGAAGCGCTCGACCGCCTGCAAACTCGTCGGCGACAGCTTCGCCTCGGTGATGAGCCAGGCGGGCGTGTTGAAGATCGGGTCAGGTGTGCCGGTCGCGGACGGCACCGGCCGGGCGTTGATAATGGCCGCGATGTCGGCGTCGGACAGGCCCGGCAGCGCGGACAGGACGGTCTGCGAGGCGGTGTTGACGTTGATGCGCGGCGGCAGGTCGGTAGCCTTGCTGGTCGTCGTCTTGTCGAGCAGCAACGGCAACAGCGTTTTTTGTCGGCCCACGTCGTTGAGCGGGCTTTGCAGCGTCACGGTGCGTTGCGTGTTGCCGGTGCCGACGGGCACGGAGACGCTGCTGTTAATCAGGCTGTAGACGGACGAGATGGGTTTCAAACTGCCCTGGCTGCGCGGGTTGGCTTTGGTGGTTTGAATTTGCGCGTTCACGTCGTCCGCGTCTTTGCCCTGGGGTGCCGAATATTTCGATGAGGCAGCGATGGTCACCCTCATGGTTGATACGCCATCCACGGTCAGGCCTTTGCCGGTCAAGGAAATGGCGATCTTCGTGACCGGTGCCGCCGAACCGTAGAGGCGATACGCGATGATGTAGTTCGCCAGGTCCGGGCCGACCGCCGTCGTCAGCTTTTCATTCAGCGCGTTGATGTCCTGGTCGTTGAGGTAAACGCGGGCGTTGCCCAGGGCGTCGGCGTTCGGCTCGCGACTGTAGACCGTCAGGTAGGCCGACCAGCCGCGGTCCACCTGGCCCGAGCCGTCGTCCTCGTCGGGGTCGAGGGTGCCGTTCTTGTTGCGGTCGTTGCCGTATAGCAGCTGCGGCGTCACGCCCTTGACGAGCAACAACTCTTCGAGGCTGTCGAGCGGTCCGTTCTTGACGTGGTAGGCCGGACTCTGGTTCAGGTAATACTCGTCCTTGGCCCCGTTGGGCCGCGGCGAGGTCGTGTTCGGGTCGAGCCAGTCGAGGATCGAGTTGGCAATGTCATCGGTCATGTTCGGCAATTGCAGCAGCATTTGCTCGGCAATGGTGCCGGTGCTGTCGAGCAGCAGCAAGGCGTTGAGGTTCAGCTTGCCCGCCTCGTCCACGACGCCGAAGCTGTACGGCTGCGTGCTGGCTTGCGGGTCGTCGGAGTTCTTCAGGCCGACGATGGAGAACTTTCCCCGGCGTTTCGAGTTGGAGTCGTCCTGCACGACAATGTCCTGGAAGACCGCGGCGTTGTCGAACGGGTTGCCGTTGAGCGTGTTGGTGTACGAGTCGGTGTTGCTCAGCATCACGGCGGCGTAGTTGACGCCGGACATGGCGAACGACCGGGTCTGCGCCAGTTTCGTGTGACTGTTGGCGGCCTGGTACTCCGCCTGCATGTATTCGCTGTACTGGTAGGCGGCCAACGACAGGATGACGACGACGACCAACACGGCGAGCAACACGATGCCCCGCCGCGGTTGGTTCGGAGTTCTCTCGGCCAGTACAAACATGCGGTAACGGCTCGGGGCCGCCTCCGGTAAAGGTCACGGAGAGGTTGTCGCCTGGGTCGGAGTCGGCTGCGGCGTGGTGCCGTTCGCGGTGTTGATGGCGATCACATGGCGGTACGTTTTCACCGCGGCGTTTGGCCCGTCCCCGCGCACGATGCCGAGGGTGATGGCGATGGCCACCGGCGGTCCGATCGGTGTGAGGCCGTCCGCGCCGAGCGTACCGCTGTCCCAGGTGTCTTGCCACTGGGTGCCGTCCCAGTAGCTGAACGTCAGGCTGCGGACTTCCTCGGCAATGAGATACGAGTCCTCGTTGTCGATGTTGGGCGGTATCAGGTTGGTGAGGTCGTCCGAGGTGGCGATTTTCACTTCTTGACGAGCCAACCCTTTGGCTTCGCTGCCGCTGCCGACCAGCCAGTAGGTGATCCGGCGCAAGTCGCTGACCGGCGACGGTTGCGTGTTATTCGACGCGGCCGCCATTGAGCTTGCGGAGTAAACTTCGCGCGGCACCTTGCTGACGTACAGGTTCAACTGGCCCGTATCGCCCTGCACGCCCAGGGGCAAGGCAAAGGTGTTGGGATTGGCGGCAACCGCGGCTGTAGGCGTCGTCGTCGCGGTGGCCGCTGGCGTCGCGGCCGCACCCGTCGTGCCGCCGCCCGTCATGCCGCCGCCGGTACTACTGGCCTGGCTGGCAATGCGGAACCGCGCCGGATCGGCAAGCGCGACGGCGCTATTGATGTCGGTACTCATGCGCTTTAACAAGGTGCGCGAGAGAGCCGCCTGCTCCACGACTTCGCGGCCGGCCTGGGCGTGTCGGACCTGGATGTCCACCGCCACGTAGAGGGCGGCGAGCAACAGCACCGCAATGGAGGATGCGAGCATCACTTCCAGCAAGGTGAAGCCGGGCCGCCCCGTCGGACGGCCGAGACTCGGGGGCCGTGTAACCATGTTTAAGGTCCGGTTTTGGGCTTGGTCGAAGGCGGCGATTTCGGGACCGGCGCACCGACACTGACCGGAGTTCCACTCGCCACCGGCTTCGTGGTGATGGTCGCCGTCGTTGTCGGCGTCGGCCCGGCCGCCGGCGTCGTTGTTACAACGGGCGTCGTCGTCGCCGCCGGGGCAGTCGCTCCGGAAGTGGCGGGCGCGGCACTGGTCGTCGTCGCGCCGCTCGTTGCCGTGGCGGTAGTCGTCGCAGCGGGCGTCGCGCCCCCTCGGGCACCGGTCCCCGTGACCGCAGTGGTTGTGGTCGTTGTAGCGCCGGTGGCCCCGGTCGTCCCGCGAGCGGCGGTTGTAGGGTTGGTGCCCGTCCCGGTGTTGGCACCGCCCACGGCCGCCGTTCGTGGCGCGTTGGCGCCAGTCGCAGCGGTGGTACCCGTCGCGCCGGTAGCACGCACCGCCGTGGTGCTGGCCGGCGGCGTGGCCGCGTTGGCCGTCGCGCCGGTTCGGGCATTTGCCATCGGTGCCGGATTCGCGCCCGAGGTGCCCTTCGTTCCCCCAGCGGCCGGCTGGCTCAGGCTGGGGCTGGCCTGTTTGCCGCTTCCGCCCTGCCCGCCGTTGGACGGCGAAGGCACCGGTGCGGCCGAAGGCGTGGCAGTTGCACCAGCGGCCGGCGGGGTGGAACCGGCGGCCGAAGGCGTGGCAGTTGCACCAGCGGCCGGCGGGGTGGAACCGGTCGTGCTGGTGTCGCTGCCCGCAATGACGATGGTGTCCTGCGTGCTGCCCATGATGGTGGGGTCGATGAGAATTTGGCTAAGGGTACTCGCGACGGTGCGATTGGTCTTGGGCTTGTTCACCGTGACCGAGACGTTCCACAGGCCGGTGACCTGGCCCTCGGTCGCCGTGACGGTCCAGGTAAAATCGGGGTCTTCGTCAAAGGGGACGGCCTCTTGCGCCTGCAAGGGCACGATCCCGGCCGTAACCTCGGCCATTTTCGACTGGGCAAGGTCGCCCGCCCGGCTGAGGTCCTGGGCGTCCACCGCGCGGTCGGTGGCCAACGACACCAGGTGATAAATCCCGAGGTAGGACAGCAGAAAGATCGCCAGGGACACGATAACTTCGAGGAGCGAAAAGCCCCGCCGGCGCGGCCGTGAATATCGGGTGGTCATTAGCGTTGTCCTCCCACCGGCCCCATTTTGGAACTCGAAATTGCGGTCATGGCGCGCAAGCTCACGACGACGGGGCGCGTCCCGTCCCCGGACGTGGAGCGCAACGTAATCGTCACGTCTTCCTCCGCCGTGCCGTCCGTGTCGAAAATCGCCACGGTCTTCCACTGGCCCGGATCGACGCTGCCAATCGGGATGGTGCTATCGCCCGAAGTCGCCGGGGCCGCGGGCGCGTCCCCTTCAAACGTGAACACAATGCCGGACGGCAAAGTGTCTTCCATAATCAAGGGCGGGTTGTCGTGGTCGAAATCGGGCAGATTGCCGGCCCAATAAGTGGGGCTGTCCGGCGCGACCCGAAAATTCCCTTTGCCCGGCACGACCGCGAACCGGTAGCGCTGCCCTTCGTCCACGGCGTGTGCCCGTGCCCCGACCCAGCCGGCGCGGATGAGGTCGGAGCCGCCCCGGAGGCGGTAATGGCCGTACATGCTCATGATGGAGGGGTACGAGATACCCGCGACGATGGCGATGATCGCCACGACGAGAATCAGCTCCATCAGGGTGTACGCCTTGCGCGATTGCACGGGTTAATCCTGGGGCGGAGAGGAGAGGAAAACGCTGCGTCACTTACCACGGCAGCCCGAAGCGCCACGGAGGAAGACGATGGACCCCTTCCCCGCTAACGCTTCGGGCCGTCCCGATTCCGCCTGAATTCATCGGCCTGGCCGACCGGACGGTTACATCTTCATCCAGTTGCCGATTTGCCCGTTCGGGCCGTCGACCCAGATATCGACCTTCATCCCATTATTGTGGGGGCCGGCCGGGTCATAATGGAACTGCCCGCCGATCTTCGGCTCCAACATCGACGGTTCGACGACCGGCGTGGCGCCATTCGGCTGAGTCTGGGCCAGGGCTTCCAGGCTCGGCGGATAGTCGTTGTTATTGAGCCTGTACACCTCGCAAGCTTCGGCGAGTGCTTTCGTCGTCCCGTAGTCGATCTTTTGTTTCGATTCGTCGAGCCTCGGAAACAGGTAGACGGTGCCGATTCCGGCGAGCACGACGATGATGGCTACCACGACGAGCATTTCCATGAGGGTGTAGCCAGCACGCACCCCCCGGTGTCCCTTGATTTGACGTTCGCGGATAAGCATGGTAGGAACCCTCTTGCGACCTCGATACCCCAAAACTCCATTAGTCATCATATCGCGCGGCAATGAAAGATTCATGAGTATTCCCCAAAATGTGCCCGCCGGGTACCGCTGGCGGCTTTGCGTGAAAGAACGCAATGCCGCAAGCGGCAGAATCGGCGTTACCTTGATCTTGCATCCGGGTTACAATAGGAACAGTGCCAGACCGCCCCTTCCCCGCCTGGGTCGAGCTTTTCCCGCGAGCGCAACACGAACCGAGGAACTCATGCAGCTGCTGAAACGACTGGTGCAACGTGGCATCCTGCAAGCCGACGCCGTGCCCCGCATCGTCGAACTGCACAACGCCACGCCCAACAAGCCGCTGCACGGACTGCTCATCGAACAGGGCTTCGGCAAGGAGGACGATGTCCTGTCCGTGCTTGCCGAGGAGTTCGGCATGGAACTGGTCGATCTCACCCAGGTCACGGTCGATCCCGAAACGCTCAAGGAAATGCCGCTCAAGCTCGTTCACCGCCGCAGCCTGATGCCGCTGTCGCGCGTCAACGGCACCCTGACCGTGGCCACCGGCAATCCGTTCGACGTGAACGCCCTGGATGAGTTGCAAATGCTGACCGGCCTGCAAATCCAGCCGGTGTTGGCCAGCCTGCGCGAGATCAACCGGCTCATCAAAACGCACTTCGGCGTCGGCGGCGAGACCGTCAGCGCCATGATGCAGGAGCGCGCCGAAGAGGTCGAACTGCTTGAGGGGATCGAGGCGGACGACAGCGAGGCGGCCAAGATGGCCCAGGAAGCCTCGGTCGTCAAGCTGGTCAACGAAATCCTCATCGAGGCGGCCAACGAGCGCGCCAGCGACATCCACATCGAGCCGGAAGAGGCCAACCTGCGCATCCGCTACCGCATCGACGGCATCCTGCAACACCAGTCGATGCACGCCGAAATGACCCGCTTCCAGTCCGCGATCATCAGCCGTATCAAGATCATGGCCCGGCTCAACATCGCCGAGAAGCGGCTGCCGCAAGACGGCCGCATCAAGATGCGCGTGCAGAACCGCGAGATCGACGTGCGCGTGTCCATCATCCCGATGATTCACGGCGAAGGCATCGTCATGCGTCTGCTCGACAAGGGCCGCATGGTGTTCAACCTGGCCAACGTCGGCATGTTGCCGGACACCAATGCGACGTTCCGCCAACTGCTCAAACGGCCGCACGGCATCATCCTCGTCACCGGCACCACCGGCTCCGGCA
>JBBRLG010000369.1:0-7730 GCA_038231495.1 Gemmatales bacterium
ACGAAGGACGGCGCACGCGTGTATCGCATTAAACTGTCCGGAACGCTCCCGGCAAATCGGGTGCCGCTGGCGCTAGTCGTTGTCGTCGGGGACAAATCGGTTTCGATACCGATCCGGTTCGTCAAGGTTGGAGAGTAAGTACGTCAGTGCCAATCGTGCTCAATGAACATCCGCACCCGCTAAGAGAGCCGGCCAAGGGTACATTGAGCGTCTGTGTGTCGTGACCCGTGATGTCGCTTTCACCAGGAGTTTGCCATGTTCACCACCAAGGCCAAGTTGGCCGGACTCAGTGTCATCGTTTGTGTTGTCCTTCTTGCCCTCGGCGGTCGCTTCCTGTATGGGCAGCCGGAACGGCCAAGCGGGCGGCAACTCTCGGAACGCGAGATGGCGGCCATCTTCGGGGACGCTGTGGTGAATAGCATGTGTGTTGGCGCGAATGGGACCTGCGCCTGCACGCGATTGGGTGCCGCTGGTGGGGGTGCCGTATGTATCACGTGTGATGATGGCGATGGCCTCGGCGGCAGGACAGCATGGAAGCTCTGTTGCGCGTCACGTGCGACCGATAGTTGTAACGAGACTGGGCGCGCTCCTTGCCTGCAGGAATTCATCTGGACGACTAACTCTTTTGACACAGCGGTTGACTGCTGTGAACCATGTCGAATGTCAATGGGTGTGTGGAGTAAGTCTACGGATAAATGCACCACTCGCAACGACGGCGTGGGTACCGCCTGTCCGTAATCCCTTGGACAGGAAACGGTGTGGCAATCCGTGTTGGACCTGAGGACGCGTTCCGGCGCGCTCCGTGGTTTCAATACTACCATTTCGGCAGGTGATCTTGAGGAGCCTTCATGAACGCGGTATTTTTTCTGTACGCCGCGAGTGCTTTGGTGTCGGCTCAGCCTGCCGAGGTTGTGCCTGGCCCTAGCCGCGGCGAGGTCGTCGCCGCCCTCAAGCACCACGAGGGCCTTGTTAGAACCCTTCAGGTCGATTACGAATTCACGATGCTGCCGACGCCACCTCGACAGGCCGAATTGATCCGGGAAGCGCTAGGCAAAACGGCGTCGTCAACCCTGTTCACAGCCGAGGAGGCCAAGGTGCATAGTGGCGTGGCCCGCTTCTGGCGTAAAGGTGCTAAACAACGCAACGAGTGGTCATCTATCGACCCCAGCCAACCGCAAGAGCGGAGGCGCGCTTTTGACGGGCAAGTTATTCGCTCCGTCAACGACAATGGTCCCGACGGGTTGCCGGTCGCGACGATCGCTTCGGCGGACTCGGGTGACTGGTATCGGAGCCCGTGGGAAGACCCGATGGAATTCTTCTACGACTATTACCAACAACCATTATCCGAGGTCGTCGCCGCGGCGTCCTCCTTCTCTTCCGCCGTCGTCATGCGCGGCAAGCAACGCCTCTACTGGGTATCGGTCGAACGCGCACGTCCGAGCGATCATGTCCTGGAGTTCCTGTTCGACGAGCAATTTCTCCCGCAGGAGCGCTTGGTCAAGATTTGGTCCAGTAGCAAGCGCGACCGCCTGGTGTACAACCACAAGCTGGTATTCTCAGGCTATCAGGACTATGCGACGCCCTCCGGAGAAAAGATCTCGTTCCCCGACACGGTGGACTACACCGGTTATACGATGAGGGGGACGTTGCCCGACGGCAGCCCCCTTGAGACTTTGTGGAAAAAGTACCATTTCACCAAGGTGCAGTTCAACTCCGCTATGCCGGACTCGCTGTTTGAATTGGAGATCCCCAAAAACGCTCGGATCTATGACAGGCTGACGAAAGCCGGCTGGCTCCCGACGGGCCAGCGGCCGGAGGCGCTGTTTCCCGCCGAAGCCCGGGCGCGGCGACTGTGGATTGGTGGCTCCATGATTGCTGCCTTGGTCTTGGTTCTTGTCACGACCGTCGTAATCTACAAGCGCCGCAAGCGGAGTCCTTATTACCTCGGCAGGTAAGCTGCGCACCCATTGCTTGTGCCAATCGTGCGGTTTCGGGAGCACCGCGCTGCCGCGGTCGGTCGGTCCCGTGTGTCCTCAAGGACCGCGCGGCAGCGGCTGCCCTCCCCACCCTTGCCAAAGCGCAAGAAGTTGGCAAGGGTGGGATTTTGGCACGCAGCGACCGTCAGCAGCAGGCAGCGGCGCTGATATACCCTTGCCAAAGGCGTGGCAAAGAGTGGCGCAGGTGGGTGGCAAGGGTGCCCTTGGCAAGGGTCGATTCGGCCAGCCCTCGGCAGCCGACGCGGGTGCGTAACTTTCGTGCCGAGGTAATACGCAACCCGTTGAACGCTTTGAACCCATCGCTGATGCTGACCATGTCGGAACAGGCCTTCCCAACGGAGCCGCTCTTTGCCACTTCTTTAAAGAGACGCGCGATCTTTGTTTACTGAGTCCCGCATGGATAGGGGCACGGCGGGCGAGCGGGATCGCGTCAGTGCCCCGAGTGGCGAGCGGGGTCGCGTCAGCGCCCCGAGTGCGTCCGAACCGACGCACTCGGGGCACTTACGCAACTCCGCTCGCCGGTTTCTTTTCAATCCGGAGTTTGAAGGCAATCCATCCTTTCGTGACGATTTCGTGTTGGCGACCGGGTTCTGCCTTGATTCGCCGGCCCGTCGTGGTAGGTTGGAATCAAATCGGGACCCGATTCCTTCTGCGACGAGAACGACGATGGCAAACACGACGAACCCGCAATCCATCAGCATCGAACGCCACGGCGACATCGCGGTCATCACGCCGTCGTCCGAGGTGGAGAAGATGCCCGAAAACCTGATGGAACAGGCCGCGCAAATGGTGCTGGCCCCCCTCAAAGACGACCCGCCGGCCGGGCTGATCTTCGACCTGAGCAAGGTCGATTACGTCGGCTCGGTGTTCCTGTCGTTCCTGTTACGCTGCCACAAGCGCGTCAAGGAACACGGCAGCGAGGTCGTCGTCGCCGGTGCCTCGCCGCGCGCCCGCGAGCTGTTGCACATGACCGCACTGGACACCCTCTGGGCACTTTACGAGACGCGCGGCGAGGCGATGGAGGCGCTGACCGGCGACTGACCGCCGCTGCCGCGCGGGCACCGATCTCGAAATGGACAAGGCCTTAGGGTGATGTCCTTTTTCCTCTCCCCGAACCGAAACGGCGACGAACATGCAACAGCCGGGGCAAGACGAGCAGCAAGGGGCGTCGGCCAGTTCCTTCCTCCACGTCCACGACGAAGTTCCCAAGGACGAGAACGCTGGCAGCGGCATCGACAGCCTCGTGCAGCAGATCCGCGAGACCGCGGCGAAGCTGGTGCGCGACGGCGCGGCGCGCGGCGACGTGAAGCTGCTGAGTACGGCCTTGAAGGAACTGCGCTACTGCTTCAAAGTCTTCGCCTCGTACCGCCAATTCCGCAAGGTGACGGTCTTCGGCTCGGCCCGCCTGCCGGCCACCGACCCGGCGTACGCGTGCGCCGTGGAGTTCGGCCGCCGCATGGCCGAGAACAATTACATGGTCATCACCGGCGCCGCCAGCGGCATCATGGAGGCCGGCCACGTCGGCGCCGGCCGCGAAAAGAGCATCGGCATCAACATCTTGCTGCCGTTCGAGCAGCACGCCAACGCCATCATTCGCGGCGACCACAAGCTGATGAACCTGAAATACTTTTTCACGCGCAAGCTCCTGTTCGTGAAGGAGGCCGACGCCATCGCCCTGTTCCCCGGCGGTTTCGGCACCCAGGACGAAGGTTTTGAAGTCCTGACGCTCGTGCAGACGGGCAAGAGCCACCTATTTCCGATCGTCATGGTGGACGAGCCGGGCGGCGACTACTGGGTGCAGTGGCAGAAATACATCGTCGATGGGCTGCTCAAGCGCCGCCTGATTTCGCCGGCGGACCTGAACCTGTACAAGATCACGTCGTCCGTGGACGAGGCGGTCAACGAGGTGTTGGACTTTTATCGGGTCTATCACAGCATGCGCTACGTCGGCCCCGATTTGGTGCTGCGGCTCAAACACACCTTGACGGACGAACTGCTCGAACGCATCCGCCACGACTTTGCGGACATCCTGGTGGCGAGCACGTTCACGATTACGCCCGCGCTGCCTGCGGAGGCGAACGACGTGGCCGTCGCCGACCTGCCGCGGTTGCGCTTCCGCTTCGACCGCCGGAGCCTGGGTCGATTGCGGCTGCTCGTCAATTTGATCAATGCCGAAGCCTTGCCGCCGAAGACCTGATCCGCGAGAGCCGATCTCACCTATATACTCGGCGCGGGGCAACTTGGCACAAGCCGCAGTGAGTATATACTCGTCCCCTCATGCTCTATCGCTTCCAGACGATGCAGTTCCCTTTTTCAACAACTCCTCCAAATGCGTTTGCACCCCCTCCGCCAGGGCGTGCAAATTGTAACCGCCCTCTAGGCAACTCACGAAGCGGCCGCCGGCGTGCGTCTGTGCCACGTCGAGAACTAATCGCGTCAAGGTGGTGAAGTCCTCCGTTTCTAACCCCAACGAGCCGATCGGATCGCTGGCGTGGGCGTCGAAACCGGCGCTGACGAGGACCAATTCCGGCTCGATCGCGGCGGCGGCTTTTTCCAGCGTCGTAGCGAAAGCGGCCAGGTAGTCCGGGCGCGAGACGCCGAAGCGCAACGGCAGGTTGAAGACGTGGCCGGCCCCACGGCCGCGGCCGGTTTCGTCGGCGGCCCCGGTGCCGGGGTAGAAGCCGCGACCGTAGCGGTGGGCACTAAAAAACACCACCTCCGGGTTCTCGTAGAAAATGTCCTGCGTGCCGTTGCCGTGGTGGACATCCCAATCGACGATGAGGATGCGCGTCAGGCCGTGGGCGGTGCGGGCGTGGTTCGCGGCCAGCGCGATGCTGTTGAACAGGCAAAAGCCCATGCTGTGCGTCGGCGTCGCGTGGTGGCCGGGCGGGCGTACGAGGCACAGGGCGTTGGTGTCCACTCCCGCCAACACCGCGTCAACTGCCGCGACGCACGCGCCCGCGGCGGCCAGCGCCACGTCGTACGACTCGCGCGACACCGGGGTATCGCCCTCAATATAGCCGCCGCCGCGCTCGGCCGCCTGCTTGGCCAGCTGCACCTGATTGGGTGCATGAATCTTGCACACGTCATCCGCGCTCAAAGGCGTGAATTTCCCAAGCTGGCACCGCGCGGGTAAGGCTGCCTTGTCGAGTCGTGCCGTGATCGCGCGCAGGCGGTCCGGGCATTCGGGGTGGCGACCGGTTTCGTGCCGCAAGAATACGGGGTCGGTGTAGAGGAGCGTCATGGACTGGCCTCGTGTGGAAGCTAACCGATTGGCGAGCCGGGAGCGTAAGCGACCGGAGGGTGTTTTAGCATAACCTCCGGTCGCTTACGCTCCCGGCTCGCCGGTATTGACGCCCGCGCCGCTGCGAGCTAGCTTTCAAGCGAGTCGAACGGTCCGAAGTGCGCAAGGGTTTCACCGATGGCAGCGAAGCAAATCAACCCCGGGCTGATCTGGACGGTGAGCATTCTGCTCGCCCTCATTTTCCTGGCGATCGGCGTCGTAATGGTCCTTAAGCCGGAGCAAACGGTTAGCCAACCGACCAACGCGACCCAAGCGCCGCCCCTGGTTCTGAAAGCTTTGGGAGTTGCCCTGTGCCTGGGCGCGGTGCTCCTGCTCGTGCCGCGCGTGGCGTGGGTTGGAGCCGGTTTGCTGGGGCTAATCCTGATTGGCGCGATCGGCTTGTGGGTTTTCCAGGGCGACGGAATGCAGACGTTAATTCCCGCACTTTTGCTTGTCAGTGTCGGAACGCTGGCCTACATCCGCCGGCCCGGTGGACCGTCGGCGACACCCCCACGTCCGGAAGGGGCGGCAGTCAATCCGGCTGCCACCACACCCCTTACCAACGACCCTTCAAGGGGCTGACGGGTTGGCCCGGACGAACCGGCCGTGTTCCTCCGCGAGTTTTTGTTGGCCATGCCGTGCGTAGTACGCGGCCAGCGCCGCGTGGGTTTCGCGGTGCAGCGGATCAATCTGCAACGCCCCGCCCCACCAGCGTAACGCCTCACCCTTCTGGCCGTTGCGCAGGCAAATGGCACCGGCCTGGTAACGCAAGCCCGCGTCGTCCGGCTTTTTCCCGATTTGCACGGCCAGCGCGCGCAACTCCTGGGAGTCCCGGTCCAGCGCCTCCGCCCGCTCGAAAAACGGTTTCGCCTCTGCGGGCCGGTCGAGTTTCTCCAAGCACTGGCCGAGGTTGTAGCAGATTTCCTGGTCGAACGGGTCCGCGCGTTCGGCCTTGCGTAAGGACGCCTCGGCGTCGGCGTAGGCACCGGCGTCCATTGCCAGCAGGCCGCGTTCGCGCAGGCCGGCCGGGTCGTCGGGCCGCACGGTCAGCAAGGCGTCCAGGTGGCGGCGCGCTGCGTCGATGTTGTTTTGCCGGCGGTTCGCGTGGGCGAGGCCGAGGAGCGCTGCCGGGTCGTCCGGTCGGTGTTCGCGCACACGGTCGTACTCTACCGCGGCTTCCTCCGTCTTACTCAGGAACAGCAGCAGGTCGGCCAGGCGGCAGCGAACGGCGTCGTTGCCGGGCCGCAACTCTACGGCCCGACGATAGTCCACCAACGCGTTGGGGAATTTCAACACGCCTTCCCATACCGAGGCCCGCCAAACCAAGGCGGCGTCGTTGTCCGGGTCGAGGGCCAATAATTTTTCCAGGCAAGTCATCGCCCCGGCGAGCCGGTAGCTCTGCAAACACGCCTGGGCGAGCGCTTCGAGAAGGGGCACGGAGTCCGTGTCGCCGGCCTCAATTTGTGCCCAAAGGTAATTTTCCTGGCTAGGCTCGCCCTCGCCGCGCTGGACTTGAAGTGCCGCCCGTTCGCGGGTTAAGTCTGGCGTGTGGCCGGCCCGTCGTTCGTACTCGGCCAGGCTCTGTTCGGCACGGACGAAGTTGCCGGCCCGGCGCGCCACCCGAGCGGCGGCGAGGTGGTTGGCGGCGTCATTGGGCCGGATTTGCAGGCAACGGTCGAGGTGGCTCAAGGCGGCGTCGAAATCGTGGCGCTTTTCAGCGTCCACCGCGGCGCGGTAATGGGAGGTCGCCCAGAGGTGACGACCGCCCACCACGGCCCCGATAACCAGCACCACGAACACGGGGGGCAGCACGAGCAAGAGACGTTTCCGCCGCATCGCGACCGCCCCCGGGCCAAATTTACGGTTTCATTTCGATGTCATGACTCTGGTTTCCGGATTTGACCTTGAACGTCAACTCCGTCGTCTGCACGGAACTGTAGCGGTCCGGGAGCTTGACGTATTTCTCTGGCGGGGCCGTGAACCCTTCGGAGTTTTCGGGAACCATGCCTTTGCCCAAGTCCTTCGGCATCGCCGAGTGGACGTTGGTACGCCGCAGAAAAGTCTCCACGGTAATCTTCACCTCGCCCGTGGGGGCGTTCTTTATCGTGTACGTGCCGTCGTCGAGGATCGCGCAGGATTTGGAATCGCCAAAAGTGTTCTCGCCCGTGACGGCCACGAACGTCACGCGGCCCGCGCGGACGGGGGCGTCCTTGAATTGCACGGTCCCGGTAATCGTGCCGGTGCCGCCCCCACAACCCGTCGCCGCGAGAAGGCCGAGGCAGATCGCGCCGGCCAAGCTGCGGGGCGTTCGTTTGCCCGGAATTGCTGTCGAATTCATGTGGAAACCCGCTGGTAGGTTAAGAGGTGCGAACCGCTTGGCGAGCCCGGTGCGTTAGCCCCCCGGGGGTGTATACCCAAAAAAAACCGTGGGCAAACCACCCCGCCACCCA
>JBBRLG010000370.1:0-7726 GCA_038231495.1 Gemmatales bacterium
CTTGCGGCTACGACCGAGGTTCCTCCGCATGTCTCTCATCACGCGCATTCACGCCCGCGAAGTGCTCGATTGCCGGGGTCGGCCGACCGTCGAGGTCGAGGTATTCTGCGCCGGCGGCAAGGGTCGTGCCATTGTGCCGTCGGGGGCCAGCACTGGGCGGCACGAGGCGGTCGAACTGCGCGACGGCGAAACGGCGCGTCATGGCGGCAAGGGCGTTCGCCGGGCCGTCGCGAACGTCAATACGGTTATCGCCCCGCAATTGCTGGGGATGGCGATTGACGAACAGCGCCGTATTGACCGGCTGCTTTGTGACCTGGACGGCACGCCGACCAAGGCGCGGCTCGGCGCGAACGCCTTGCTCGGCGTGTCGTTGGCTTGCGCCCACGCGGCGGCGAATTGCCGTGGCGTGTCGCTGTGGCGGCACGTCGATAACGAAGGCGTCGCGCGGCTGCCGTTGCCGATGGTCAACCTCATCAGCGGCGGCCTGCACGCGGGCGGCCAGCTCGACTTGCAGGACTTCTTGCTGCTGCCCGTCGGGGCACGGTCGTATTCCGAGGCGTTGGAAATGGCCGTCGCGGTCTACCGGGCGCTGGCCGAGGTGTTGACGGCCCACGGCTTCGAGGGCGTCCTGGTCGGCGACGAGGGCGGTTTCGGCCCGCGCCTCCAAGGCAACGAGCAGGCCATCGAAATGATCTTGCTGGCGTTCGCGCGTGCCGGCCTCCAGCCCGGCACGCAAGCCGCCATCGCAATCGACGTGGCGAGTACACACTTCTACCGCGACGAGTTATATCACCTGCGCGCGGACGGCGGCCTGGCTCTGACCGCGGACGAGATGATCGCCTTGTTGACGCGCTGGGTGGACGCTTACCCGATCTTCAGCATCGAGGACGGCCTGGCCGAGGACGACTGGGACGGCTGGCAGCGGCTGACGGCGGCGCTGGGCGGTCGCGTGCAGCTGATCGGCGACGACCTGTTCGCGACCAACCCGGAGCGTCTGAACCGCGGCCTGGCCCAGGGTGCCGCGAACGCCGTGTTGGTGAAGGTGAACCAGATCGGCACGCTAACGGAAGCGCGCGACGTGATCGTGCAGGCGGACGCCGCCGGCTATCGCAGTATCGTGTCGGCCCGTAGCGGCGAAACCGAGGACACGACGCTGGCGGACCTGGCGGTGGCCAGTGGCGCGGGCCAGATCAAGATCGGCTCCGTCGCACGGAGCGAGCGGCTGGCGAAGTACAACCAACTGTTGCGCATCGAGGAGGAAATGGGTCCGAATGCGCCGTTCGCGCGCTGGGATTTCGGGCGGTTTTCGCACACCCCGGACCCCGGCAGGTGACGACAAGGAAAGGGTATCACCGCGCGCGGCCGCGAATTATCATTGCATGCACAAGCCGCGACGCTTAAACTTGCCCATGCTTCCTAGTCTAACTCGTTTGCCCCCGGACTGACCCTAACTGCTGTGCAGGCCGGGTTCCGGTGGATCAGCGGGATCATCGCATTGAGTTGCCACCATGTTTGAACACCCTTCCCCGCGCCGTACCCCCAGGCGTCGGTTCGTGCGTCCCACGCTCGAACTGCTCGAAGACCGCTGCGTGCCGGCCACGATAACCGTGAATAGTAATCTGGACACCGCCCTGCCGCCCGCCGGCACGGTCACGTTGCGGTCGGCCATCGTTCAGGCGGAGGCGGACCCGTCGGCCGACGCGATTACTTTTGCGGCCAGCCTCACGGGACAGACGATTGTGCTAGGCAGTGCCTTGCCAACCTTGACGAACGGCGAGACCATCGCCGGACCGGGACCGGCCAACCTGACGGTGCAGGCCAACGCGGCTTTTAACAATCCATTTAACGTCTTCACCGCCAACAGCAAGGCGCTAGTAACCATCTCCGGCCTCACCATCACGGGCGGCTTTGTCTTCAACGGCGACGGCGGCGGTGTGCTAAATTTTGGCGCGCTCGCGTTAGGCAACGACGTGATTACGGGCAACTCGACCAACATCGCGCAAGGCGGTCGTTCCGGCGGCGGCGTCGCCAACGAAACCCCTACCGGCCCGGGGCTTGGAATAGCGCGCGCTACTTTGTCGATCGCCAATACGGTTATTTCCGGCAACTCGGTGCAAGGCAGCGGCGGCGGCCTGTACAACACCGGCAAGGTCACGATCACTCAGTCCACGATTGTCAACAATAGCGCCAGTACCGGCGGCGGCGTCGCCAATGAAACCATCACCGGCGAGGGGTTCGTCATCGTTCCGGCCACTTTGTCGATCGACAATTCGGTAATTTCCAACAACGAGGCGGCGGGCGGCGGCGGCGCCATCTACAACAACGGCCAGGTCACCGTCACGCGATCCACGATCGGCAACAACAACGCCAATGTGGGCGGCGGCATCCAGAACGATTCTTTTCCGGGTGCCGTTGGCCCTGTGATCGGCAACCTGACGATAAACGCCGCGACCGTCTCTGGCAACACGGCGACGAACACGGGCGGCGGTATCCGCAACGACGGCGTGCTGGTCGTCCGCGACAGCACGCTGGCCAACAACAAGACGGTCGGCAACGTCGGCGGCGGCATTAGCAACGGCGGCAATAACAGTATCGCCTCGACCGGCACGCTGACCGTCGAGGACAGCACCATCGTTGCCAACATCGACGGGTCTAACTCCTTCGCTTTCCCCAGCGGCGGCATCAGCATCGACAGCACCGTCAAGGCTCAGTTCACCCTGAACAACACGGTCGTCGCCCAAAACACAACCGTCGATGGGACGGCCCCCGACATTTACGGCGCGGTCACGTTCGGCCAGGGCGACTTCATCCGCATCGGCGACGGCAACCTGAGCGGCATTGCGGACGGCACGAACGGCAACCAAATCGGCACGAAGGGCGCGCCCAGGGAGCCGCAACTCGGCCCCCTCCAAGACAACGGCGGCCCGACCTTTACACAGGCGCCGTTGGCAGGCAGTCCCCTCATCGACACCGGCGTCAACGCTGTCCTCCCGGCCGGTCTGAATGCCGACCAGCGCGGCTTGCTGCGCGTCGTCGGGCCCTCCGTGGACATCGGTGCCGTCGAGTTCCAGCCGCCGGCCACGGCCACCGGCCTGACCGTCGCGCCGACTGCGACGACGTTCGGCAAAACGGTAACACTTACTGCCACCGTCGCGCCGCAGGCGGCGGGGCCGAACAACCCCGTGACGGGTTCGGTCACGTTCTTCAACGGCACCACGCCGCTGGGCACCGTCCCCCTCGGCGCGGGCGGTATGGCGACTTTGCCGTTCACGCCGCCGAACGCCGGCAATTTCACCTTCGGCGCTTCCTACTCCGGCGACGTTAACTACACCGCCAGCACCGCGCCGCCGGTGACACTGCCGGTGGCCCCTCAACCCACGACGACCACGCTCGCCGCCGCACCCACCGAGATTATTTTGGGCCAGTCGGTGACGCTGACCGCCACGGTGGCCGTGGTAATCGACCCGCCGCTCACCGGTTCGGTAACCTTCTTCAACGGCGCGACGCCGCTGGGCACCGTCGCCGTCGATACCAACGGCGTAGCGACGCTGACCTTTACCCCCCAGACGCCGGGCAAGCTGTCGCTGACGGCGCGCTACGCCGGCACCAACGATTTCAGTTCCAGTGCCGCGGCCCCCGTCACCGTGACCGCCCGCCGCAAGCAGACCATCGGCGTCTTCGACCCGTTCGGCGACACTTGGTATTTGAAGAACAGCGACGGCCCCGGCGCGCCGGATGTCAAGCCGTTCCAGTATGGCGGCTACTGCTGGAATGGGCTGACCGGCGACTGGAACGGCACCGGTCGTGACACGGTTGCCGTCGTCGATCCCGCGACCGAGACGTGGTACATCAAGCTCACCAACACTGCCGGCGCGCCGGACATCAAACCGTTCCAGTACGGCGCGCCGGGCTGGATTCCGCTGGCCGGCGACTGGGACGGCAACGGCACCGACACCATTGCCGTCGTCGATCCCGCGACCGAGACGTGGTACATCAAGAACACGAACAGTGCCGGCGCTCCGGACATCAAGCCGTTCCAGTTCGGCGCTCCCGGTTGGATTCCGGTGGTGGGCGATTGGAACGGCACGGGCCACACCGGCATCGGCGCGTTCGACCCGACGACGGCAACCTGGTACTTGCGTAACGAGGTCAGCGCCGGCGCGGCAGACGCGGGCAAATTCCAGTACGGCGGCGCGATGTGGACGCCGGTGGTGGGCGACTGGACCGGCAGCGGCAAGACGACGGTGGCGGTCTACGATCCGAACGCGACGTGGTACATCAAATTCAGCAACAGCGCCGGCGCGCCGGACATCAAGCCGTTCCAGTACGGCGGCGAAATGTGGACGCCGGTGGCGGGCAACTGGCAGTTCCCGGCCGGGACGGCGTTGCACGCCGACGCGGCCGGCACGGGCACGGTGGCGCTGGACAACACCACGCTGCAAGCCGTCGTCGCGGCGGCGCTGGGTCGCCTAAGCACTGCGGGCGTCGATCCGAGCCTGGTGCAACGGTTGGCGTCGGCCACATACGAGGTGGGCGCCCTGTCGGGTGACACGCTGGGACTAACGTTCGCCAGTGAAAATCGCGTCGAGGTCAGCGCCACGGCGGCGGGCCGCGGTTGGTTTACGGATGCCTCGGCGGCGAGCGATGCGGAGTACGCGAACGGTTGGGCGAAGCCAGGCACGGCGGCGGCGACGGGCATCGACCTGTTAACGACGGTGCTGCACGAGATGGGCCACCTGACCGGCCGCGTGGACCTGAACCCCGCGCAGGCGGGCGACGGCGTGTTGACCGACGTGCTGGGTGCGGGCCACCGCCGGGTGCAGACACTAGATCAAGTTTTTGGCGCGGGCTTCTAAACCTGCCAATTACACAAGGACAACACGCAATGTTTGAACGCCATTCCCCGCAGCGAACGCCCAGGCGTCGGTTCGTTCGCCCCAACTTGGAACTCCTCGAAGACCGTTGCGTGCCCGCGACGATAGTGGTGAATAGTAACCTGGACACGTCGCCGCCGCCTGCCGGTACGGTCACGTTGCGCTCGGCGATCACCCAGGCGGAAGGTGACCCGACGGCAGACACGATCACATTTGCCGCGGGTCTCAACGGCCAGACCATCACGCTGGCCAGTGCTTTGCCGATCCTTACCAAGGGCGAAACGATCACCGGGCTTGGCGCGAATAACCTCGCAGTAAGTGGTGCCAACGCCTTCCAGGTATTCAACGTCACCAGCGGCACCCTCGTGACTATTTCCGGCCTCACCATCACGGGGGGGCTTATTTTCAATGGGGGGAGCGGCGGAGGAGTCGTGAACGCCGGAACCCTCACGTTAAATAACGATGCGATTACGGGTAACAAGGCGGTTTTCAGAAGCGGCGGGGGGAACGGCGGCGGTATTTTCAACAGCGGGATCCTGACAGTCAACGGAACAACCGTGTCGGGCAACCAGGCAACGGATAGCGGCGGCGGCGTCTACAACAATGGTAACGCCACGATCGCCCAGTCCACGATCGTCAACAATAACGCCAATTTTGGCGGCGGCATCCGGAATGACTCCTTCACCTCGTCCACCGGCAATGTCGTGGGCAACCTGACGGTAAACGCCGCCACCATCTCGGGCAACACGGCGACGGGCAGTGGCGGCGGCATCCGCAACGACGGCGTCCTGATCGTCCGTGACGGCACGCTGGCCAACAACAAGTCAGTCGCCGGCACCGGCGGCGGCCTCAGCAACGGCGGCAACAGCATCCCTTCGAGCGGCTCGCTGACCATTGAGGACAGCACCATCACCGGCAACAGCGACGGGTCCAATTCGATACCCCTCAACTCGGGCGGCATCAGCTTCGACAATACCTTCAAAGCGCGGTTCATCCTGAACAACACCGTCGTCGCGCAGAACACGACCAGCGACGGGGCAGCCCCGGACGTGCGCGGCCTGGTCACGTTCGGTCAAGGCGATTTCATCCGCATCGGCGACGCCAACCTGGGTGGCATCACGGACGGCAAGAACAATAACCAGATCGGCACGACCGGCGTGCCCAAGGAGCCGCAACTCGGCCCCCTCCAGGACAACGGCGGCCCGACCTTCACGCGCGTGCCGATGGCCGGCAGTCCCCTCATCGACCTGGGCGTCAGCGCCATCGTTCCGGCCAACCTGAAGACGGACCAACGGGGCTTGCTGCGCGTCGTCGGTCCGGCGGTGGACATCGGTGCCGTCGAGGTCCAGCCGCCAGCCACGGCGACCGGCCTGGCCGTCGCCCCGTCTTCGACGACCTTCGGCAAAACGGTGACGCTCACCGCCACCGTCGCGCCCCAGGCCGCAGGGCCGAACAACTCCCTGACGGGTTCTGTCACGTTTTTCAACGGCCCGACCGCACTCGGCACCGTTCCCCTCGACGCCAGTGGCACCGCAACCCTGTCCTTTACGCCGCCCAACGCCGGCACCTTCACACTCGGCGCGTCCTACGGCGGCGACGGCAACTACAATCCCAGCACCGCGCCCCCGGTGACGCTGCCGGTGGCACCCCAGCCGACGACCACCACGCTCACCGTCTCCCCAACCTCGACGACCTTCGGCAAAACGGTGACTCTCACCGCTACCGTTGCCCCCACCACCCCCGTCCCAAGTACCCCCTTGACGGGTTCCGTCACGTTTTTCAACGGGCCAACCGCGCTCGGCACCGTCCCCCTCGACGCCAGCGGCACGGTAACGCTGTCCTTTACGCCGCCCAACGCCGGCACCTTCACGCTCGGCGCGTCCTATGCTGGCGACGCCAACTTCACCCCAAGCACTGCGCCCCCGGTGACGCTGCCGGTAGCCCCCCAGCCGACGACCACCACGCTTGCCGTCGCGCCCGCGGAGATTATTTTCGGCCAAGCTGCGACGTTGACCGCCAAGGTGGCCGTCGTGGTCGGTCCGCCGCTCACGGGCACGGTCACGTTCTTCAACGGCACGACGCCGCTGGGCACGGTCCCCATCGACACGAACGGCGTGGCGACGTTGACCTTCACGCCGCAGACGTTGGGCACGCTCTCACTCGGTGCCCGCTACGCCGGCACCAACGACTTCGGCCCCAGCGTCGCGGCGCCGGTCACGCTGACCGTCCGCCGTAAGCAGACCATCGGCGTCTTCGACCCGTTCGGCGACACCTGGTATCTCAAGAACAGCGACGGTGCCGGCGCACCGGACGCCGGCAAGTTTCAGTACGGCGGTTACTGCTGGAACGGCCTGACCGGCGACTGGAACGGCACCGGCCGCGACACCGTCGCCGTGGTTGATCCCGCCACCGAGACGTGGTACATCAAGTTCAGCAACACCGCCGGCGCGCCGGACATTAAGCCCTTCCAGTACGGCGCACCCGGCTGGATTCCGCTGGCCGGCGACTGGGACGGCAACGGCACCGACACCATTGCCGTCGTCGATCCCGCGACCGAGACGTGGTACATCAAGAATAGCAACGGTGCCGGCGGATCAGACATCAAGCCGTTCCAGTTCGGCGCCCCCGGCTGGCTTCCGGTGGTGGGCGAGTGGAACGGCACGGGCCACACCGGCATCGGCGTGTTCGATCCGCTGACGGCGACGTGGTACTTGCGCAACGAGGTCAGCGCCGGCGCGCCGGACGCGGGCAAGTTTCAATACGGCGGCGCGATGTGGACGCCGGTGGTGGGCGATTGGACCGGCAGTGGCAAGGCGACAGTGGCGGTCTACGACCCGAACGCGACGTGGTAC
>JBBRLG010000371.1:0-7684 GCA_038231495.1 Gemmatales bacterium
CCGACCTCCCGAAAACGCGCCGCAATCACTCCTGGAACTTGCGGTAAGCCCGTCGCCGGGGCAGCATGGCCCCGGCGGCCAGCATCCCTCACACCGGCGGCGGTCTGGCTGGTCAGACCGCCGCCGGTGTGCCCGCTGTAGTTAACTGCTTGAAGGTAAAAGGTGAAGGTAAAAGGGACGCATCTATTTAATTGCGCTATTATTTAATTGCGACGAGCCTGGATTACGGTGCGCGTCCCCTTGCGTCGGGCGATCGAGCATTATCTGGAAGATCCGCTGGCGGAAGACCTGCTCCGCGGCAACTTCGTCGGCAAGGACACGATCAACCTTTGCGTCGGCTTCCGCTTTTTACCTCCAGACGGTAGGGCGGCGCGTAAAAACCCGATTTGGGGTTTGACCGCGCGTCCGCAAGCGGTTACGCTTGCAAGTAGTGTTGTTCCCAGGGGGGCGTCCCGACGCTCGTTGCAGACCCACTTCCCACCACAACCGGGTCCATCGCGGCGAGTCGCGCGGGGCATCAATGGAGCGTCTCATGTTCAACTACTTCGGGTCCCGCACCGGGACCAAGTGCGACGGCAGTTCGCGCCGCGACTTCCTCAAAGTCGGGGCGCTCGGCCTCGGCGGGCTTATGCTGCCCGACCTGCTGCGTGCCCGCGCCGCGGCGGCGGCCGACGGCAAGCCCACCCGCAAAACCTCGGTCGTCTGGCTCTGGCTGGGCGGCGGTCCCACCCAGATCGAAACCTTCGATCCCAAAATGTCCGCACCCGTCGAGTTCCGCAGCACGGTCGGCGCGGTCAAAACGAGCCTGCCCGGCGTGGAGTTTGGCGGCGTCTTCCCCGAAATGGCCAAGGTTGCCGACAAGCTGGCGGTCGTGCGCTCGTTCGCGCACAATAACTCCGGCCACGGCGGCGGCACCCACTGGGTGATGACCGGCTACGACTTTGCCGGCGCCGACAACAACATGCCGCCAATCAAGCCCGGCATCGGCTCAATCGTGGCCCGGCACCGCGGCGCCAACAACCCGCAGACCGGGTTGCCGACCTATGTGCGGCTCAACGGCATCCTCGGCGACGGCCCGTCGTGGCTGGGTTCGCCCTATGCCCCGTTCGACGTGGGCGGCAACGCCCGCACGAACATGAATATGAAGGTGACGCTCGACAACCTGGGCGACCGCCGGTCGCTGCTCAAGGGTTTTGACCAGGTCAACCGCGACCTGGACCGCAGCGGCCAGATGTCCGGCCTGGACAGCTTTGAACAACAGGCGTTCGACCTGATCCTGAGCCGGGCGCGCGAGACGTTCGACGTAAACAAGGAAGACCCGCGCACCCGCGACCGTTACGGCAAAGGCCTGGGCGAGCAGCTGTTGATGGCCCGGCGTTTGTGCGAAGCGGGGGTGGGGTTCGTGACGATCCAGCACGGCGGCTGGGACATGCACGGCGGCATCGCCAACGCGATGAAGACGACGGCACCGGCAGTGGACCACGCGGTGGCGGCCTTCATCGAGGACACGACCGCGCGCGGCCTGGACGAGGACGTTTTGTTGGTGGTGACGGGCGAGTTCGGCCGGACGCCGCGTATCAACGGCGGCGCGGGCCGCGACCACTGGGCGCCGCTTTCGACGCTGGCGCTGGCGGGCGGCGGCCTCAAGATGGGCCAGGTGGTCGGCGAATCGAACGCCAAGGCCGAAATCCCCAAGACGACGCCGATCACGCCGCAGCACCTGCTGGCGACGGTGTTCCACGTCCTGGGTCTGCCGCAGGACTTGCACTACAAAGACCAAACGAGTCGCCCGGTGCCGATGGTCGATGGCGGCAAACCGATTGCCGAGCTAATCTAAAAAACCACGGAATACACGGAAAACACGGAAAAAAGACCGAGAAGCAAGAGAATTAACTCTTCGTCTTTTCGGTCTTTTTTCCGTGTATTCCGTGGTTTTTTTGTATTGGCCTTTTCCCAGCCGGCCGGGTCAAAAGGGTCCGAACTTCAGGCGGCGGACGAGTTCGGGGCCCTTTTGACCCTCGGCTGAGACCCCGGAACACGGCCGCTCTGCAGGTGCCGTTCCGGGCGTCCGGGGCGGCGGGGAGCGCCAGCCGCCCCGGCATATGCACCCTGGGCCAGACGCGGGGGCGAACCAGGCGCGACGCCCGGTTACTTGATGAGGGGAAAGTTCAGACCCGGAATGGAGAGAGTTCCGATCTCTCCCGACCTCATATCAATTCCCGTGCCGTGACAGCCGGTTGTCAGTGAAATTTTCTAACTCGTTTGAGCGGCGGTATTTAGGCGCGAGAAAATTGAAGCATTGGCAGAGGGATAATAGGGATTGAAGTGTCGGATTCCTCGGCGGCGCGCCGGAATTTCCGGCGCACCGCCGCTTGCGGCGTTGCACCTTTTGCAAAGCCGCAAGCGGCAAAACCTTAAGGCGCCTCCAGGCCGAAGTCGCCCTTGAGAGTGCGCCACGAACTGTGAATGTGATTCGCCGGGTTCTTGGCGCTGTCTTCCTGGACGTTTATAAACTCGATCACGAAGGTCGGCCCCTGCACGCGGTAGGTGTACGGCTTGCCCGGCTTGTCGTCGTCCCGGTGGAAGGCGAAATGCACCTTCTCCATGCCGGCGTCCTTGACCTCTTTCACCTCGGCCTTCGCCACCTCCGGCGGCATGCGGTCGGCATAACCCTCGACCAACTTGAGTAAAACGCCGCGCTGCTTTTCGGTCATCTTCGCGGCGGGCAGGCCGACCGGGTCGCCGACGTTCGGCTTCGGCTTGCCTTGCTCGATCTCCGGGAACTGCTTGGGCTGCGACGCCACCTTCCGCTGGTCGTCGTCCAGCGAGGCGAACAGGTCGCGCGCGTTGTCCTCCGCTTCGGGCAGGGTGCGTAAGCCTTTTTTCTCGCCCGCGGCGACGACTGCCGGGTTGGAGCCGAAGAACGCCGGCGTCGTACTGACCAGCTTGCCGTCCTTGAACGTGAAGTTTAACGACAGGTGGTGGCCCTCAACCCGCCAGCCCCAATCGCCCTTTTTGCCGGGCGTGCCGAAAACGGTGAAGAAGTACCATTCCGGGTTGCGGACGTTCGCGCCGTTCTTCTCCAACTCGCGCAGGATCAACTCCAGGCTCATGATGGTGCTGGCCTTCGTGAAGCCCTCGGCGCTCGTGCCCGCCTTGAGCAGTTCCTTGGCCTTCTCCTTTTGCTCGGCATTCATCTCTTCGAGGGTCAGCCCCTTGCGCAAGGGCTTGCCCTTCTCTTGCAGCGGCACGAAGTTCCAGTTGGTGCGTTCTTTGCTATCGAAGGCGTAGACCGCCTTATCCTTTTGTTCCTTGGTGAGGCCGTCCACGAACTTCTCGGCCGCCGCGGTCATCTTCGACTGGGCAGACTCGGTTTCCTGGCTGACGTAGGCCGCCCCGGCCAGGCCGGCCACGGTCAAGAGCGCGAGCAGCAAACGGCGTCGGGTCATTGCTACACCCCCCGTGAGAAAGAACGGTACTTCCTGGACCTGGATAAGATAACAAAAACCGCACGCAAAGGCGCAGAGGTGCAGAGAAATTCCGCAGAGAAAAGCAAAGCATTTTTCTCTGCGCCTTTGCGCCTCTGCGTGAGGTATTTTTGACCTATTCGTGCAGGGTCTGCGTGTAGGCCGCCGGGGCGTTGGCGTCGTGGCGGGAAACGAAGATGTAGTTGCGGTCGCACATGCGCACCACGTCACCAGTGCGCAGCCGCGTGGGGCCGGCGGTCTTGTGGCCGTTGAGGAACGTGCCGTTCTTGGAGGCGGTGTCGTAGAGTTCGCAAAGCGTGGAGTGGTGGACCAGAATGGCACAATGCCGGCGGGAAACGAAAGCGTCGGCCACCACCACGTCGTTCTCGGACGAGCGTCCGACCGTGTTGATGCCGACTTTGAGGCGGTGGACGATGTCGCCTTCCATCAGGCAGAAGTCCGTATCGACCCCCGCCTCGCGTCCCGGTTTTTCGTAGACCGTGTTGGAGCCGATGCCCAGTTCGTTAAAGCCCTGGTGCTGCTCGACGAAGACCGTTTGGTTGCCGCGGGCGTGTAACAGCAGATCGCGCGCGTGGCGGTATACTTGCCGCCGCGGCGGGTCGAGATGCACGCTGTTCAGCCGAGGGTCCATCATCCGGGGCCTCAGTGCAATAGACACTTTCACCCAGTCTTCATCATAATCTGCTCGCACGGCACGTCAAGCAAAATTCAACCAATTGTGGCAAATAATATCCGCCCACCTTACGCAGATGTGCGGGGTGGGTAAGAAATTGCGTCAATCGGCGTCAGGAGGGTCTTAAGCCGACTTCGGAAACGAAATCTCCATAATCTCGTAGCGGAGGATACCGCGGGGTACCTTGAACTCGGCAAAATCGCCCAGTTTTTTACCCAGGAGACCCTGGCCGCGCGGGCTGGTGGTCAGAATTTTGTTGTTGTCGTAGTCTTCGTCACCGGGGCCGACGAGTTCGTAAATTTCTTCCTCGCCGGATTCCAGGTCCTTGATGCGCACGCGAGCGCCGAACACGACCGTATCGTCGGGCAGGCTGCTCTGGTCCACGATGTAGGCGCGGGCGAGCTTGTCCTTGAGCACGTCGATGCGGGCTTGCAAGTGGCCCTGGTCTTCGCGGGCGGCGTGGTACTCGGCGTTCTCGCTCAGGTCGCCCAGGGCGCGGGCGTCGGCGATGCGCTTGGCGATCTCGGTCATTTCGACGCCCATCATGCGGGCCAGGTCGCCCTTGAGCTTGTCGTAACCTTCCCGCGTCATCGGCACACGATCGTTTGCCATAGCCTTTCGAGTCCTGTTCAAGGGAGTGCCTGCCGGGCACCCGTCCGTACCGTTCCGTCAGCCAAAGGAGCTTGGTGTCATCCCCGATCGTCGGCGGCCAACCGGGACAGGGGAGGGTAGCGCCGTTAGGCAAGGTGTATCTTGGCTGGCGATCCCCGGCTTGTAAAGGTGGATTCCGAGGATGGGCCGGTTAGGGGACTTGCAAAGCCGCAAGCGGCGGTCATTCGTCCACCACACTCCGCAATATCTCCCGTTTCCAGTCGGCCTGGTGGATCGGCCAGCCCTGCACCGTCCAACCGTTCTCGCGCACCACGCGCGGCCGGCTGTAATGGTTGACGTATTTCTGGCATTGTTTCTCCGCCTCTTCCAGTTCCTTGCGGACGCGGAACGCGTTGCTGCGTCGGCGGTGGACGTGGTCGTTATCGACGACGGTGATGATGCACGGCGATGTCAAATCCAGCATGCGCCAGGCAACGACCTCGTGGCTCGCGGTACGGTATTTCTGCTTGAGTTCGAGCACGTCGTAGTCGAGCAGCCGGGCGTCGTCGGCAAACCAGGCCGTCGGCACGAGCAGGTGGTGGGCGAACAAATTGGCAAGCGATTCGCCCATCATGACGCGCGTCTGTTCGGGCGGCACGCCGAGGCGCTGCAACAGTTGCGGCTTGAAGTGTTCGCCGATCTCGTGGGCGACGGTCCACTGGTGGCGCTCCTCGGTCGGCTCGGGGCGCAGGAAAATTTGTTTGCGACCGCCGCCACGCTGGGCGCGGCCGCGCTGCGGCTGGCGGCGGTCCAGGCAAACGAGCATACCGAGGTGGCGTTGCGCCAGGGCGATGGCGTCCACCGGCGGCGCGACGACGCCCGCGGCGCACAACAGTTCTTCGACGACGCGATCGATGGCGTGATGGACTTCCTCGCGCGCAAGGTCTTCGGGCATGATGCCGCTCCGGAAATGGTGGGACAACCCCATCGGATATAAAGCGGCGCGAACGACGGTACAAGGTCAGCAGAAGCGTTTAACCACGGAATACACGGAAAACACGGACAAAAGACCGAAAGCCAAACGCTACCTCTTCTGTCTTTTTTCCGTGTTTTCCGTGTATTCCGTGTTTTCCGTGTTTTCCGTGGTTAAACGCTTCTCCCTTTATACAGCTGGCGGTTCAGGGCCGGGTCGCGGTCGGTGAACGGACCGCTCGCCTGGTCGCGGCTCAGGCAGCGGGCGTACATCTCCAGCTTGGCGTCCAGGTCGTCGGCGTGGTGGACGATCAAGCATTCCGGCACCAACGGCAAGCGCGGCGAACCCCATTCCGGCAACGCCAGGTGGGTCAGGATGACGTGTTCGAGCATCTGCAGCAGGTCCGCGTTCAGGCCGGGCACGTCGCGCGCCGCGTCGCGAACCAGGTCGCGGCCCAGGATCAGGTGGCCGACCAGCCGGCCCGGAACCGTATACGCCGGTGCCTGCGGCTCGTTCTCAAATTCCTTCACCCGGCCGATCTCGTGCAGGATGGCGGCGGCCACGACCAGGTCGCGGTTCAACGGTGGCTTCAACTCCGTGTAATAAGCGCTGTACCGCTCGGCCAATTGCAAACAGGAGCGCGTCACCGCCAGCGTGTGTTCGAGCAGACCGCCGGCAAAGACGTAATACTTGTCGCGCGTCGCCGGCAAACGCATGAACGGTTCCGCATGGGTGTCGAGCAGCGTTAGCACCAGTTGCCGTAACGGCTCGTCGCCGAGGTGGGCCGTGGCCAGCTCTTTCAACTCGGCAAACATCTGTTGGGGATCGTGGCGTGAACTCTCGACGAGCTGCGCCTCGTCGAAGCCGTCTTCCTTGTCCTTGTCGGTGGTGGGCCGAAGGATTTCCAATTCAATCTGCGGACCGTAACGTTCGTGTTCGCCGTATTTCGCCCGCAGTTTGTAGAAGTGGCCCTGGTGCCACTCGCGTTCGCAGGCTTCAAACGTGGGGCTGTCGGCCCAGACCATGAGCGTGACGGTCCGGCGGGCATCGCGGAAATGGCAGGTGTAGAACGGCTTGTTGTCGCGGGTCGCGCCGCGGGTCTTCTTGGCCAGCAGCGCGAAGAAGTCGGCGGTCTGACCGGGCGTCAGTTCGGCGAGGCGGAGCAAAAGCGGTTTGGCGCGCGGCATAGGGTTCACATCCCGGAGGGCAGGTCACGGCACGACTGTAGCAAGCGGCGCGCGGGGATGCAAACAAATGTAGGCAACCGTTCCGCTGCTTGAGGCGATGGCCCCTTACCGCTTCCTTCGTGGCTTGCGCGCCGGGGTCGGGTGGGCGGCGGTTAGCCGGTCCAGGTACTCGCGGATCTGCTCCGCGGTCAGGCCTGCCAGTCGCTCCTCCGGCGGCAGCGATTCCAGCAGTCCCCGATAGTTCTCCGGCGGTAGCGCTTCCAGAACCTCCCGCTGCTCTTCCGGCGTTAGTCTCGGAAAGTACTCCTTCGCGTAATCGCGCTGGAAATCCTCCATCGTGTACGACATGGCAAACCCCTCTTTTTGAAACCGCTTGAATAGTTGCCCCAGCACCGAACTTGTGTTTTCCGAATGCTGCCGATAGGCACCCTGGCCGAAACCCACCAGTTCCCGCGACGCGCTGAATAGGTGCAGCGGTGCGTTGTGCGGCTCCCGCGACAATTGCCCGGCCACAATCACGCGCACCTCGTCGGTCCCCCACCGACAATGATACACCCCCGGTTGCTGCCTTTGCCACGGCACCTGGCTTGCAAGGTTGTGCGGGAAGCGGGCGCACACCGCGTACAGCCGGAAATGGTCCTCGGGCAACAACTCCGACGGCGACGGACTAACGAGTTTACGGTACGCGACGTAGTGGCCGATCAACTCCTTCATGGCCCAGGCGTCCAACGCCTCGTGGTGCGACTTGAACGTGATCAAGTTGTGTGCCACC
>JBBRLG010000372.1:0-7670 GCA_038231495.1 Gemmatales bacterium
CTGAACTGCAAAGCCGCAAGCGGCAAAGAGTTTCTACTTGGTTCCCAACGGCACCTTGCCGTCCTTGACCTCCTGCAACCGTTCGCGATAGCGTTCGTACAGCTTGGTGTGCTTGCTCGTCGGCTCCAGCGGCCGGCCGTCGATGAATAGGGCCTGCACCTGCGTCGATGCTTGAAGCATATCGCCGTTGGTCAGCACGAGGTTCGCCCGCTTGCCTGCCTCGATGCTGCCAAGCTGATCGCCGACGCCGAGAATCTGGGCGGGATAGAGTGTCACCGCTTTCAGTGCCTCGTCAGCCGGCAACCCGTACGAAGCGGCCATCGCGGCCTCGTAGGGCAGGTTGCGCGTGTTGCTGCTGCCGGCCGAGCGGAAGCAGAACTTGACGCCCGCCTCGTGCAGCTTGCCGGCACACGCGAACGGCGCGTCGTAGGGGTCGTACGCCTCCACCGGCAGCGTCATGATCGAGCCGAGGATGACTGGCACGTCGCGCTTCTTCAACTCGTCGGCGACTTTCCAGGCGTCGATCGCGCCGCTGACAATCACCTTGATCTTCAACTCGTCGGCGAGTTTCAAGGTGTCCAAAATTTCTTGTTTGCGATTGGCCTGGATGATGACCGGCTTCTCGCCGCGGACGTAGGGGGCCAGTGCCTCCAGCCGCGGGTTGCCCGGCAGGTTCGGGTTGGCCTTGCGCGCCTCGTCGTGGGCCGCGGCCTGCTGAAATAACTCCTTGAGCCGGCGGACGCGCTCGTCGCGCTGCTTGCGAGCAATGGCCCGGCCGACCATGGGCAGCGTTGGGTCGCCGGTGGCGAACGGCATCGCGACTGGGAACTCGACGCACAGCGCCAGCGGATCAACGAGCGTCATTTCCTTCGGCACCCAGCCGTTCAGGTTGATGAGTGCCGCCTGGCCGGCGATGATCGTGCCGATGGGCCGGGTGACGACGGTGGTCACGCCGTTGGCGCGCGTCACCGGGATCAGTTCGGAGTCGGGGTTGATGCCCGTGCTGGCGCGCAGGTCGGGCTGGAAGTCGCCGCCCTCGGCAAAGTCTTGCGTTTCCTTGGCCGAGCCGAATTCCGTCAGGCCCAGCACCGTGCCGGCGTCGATCATGCCGGGGTACAGGTGCAACCCCGTCGCGTCGATGACCTTCGTGCCGGCGCTGAACTGGACGTCCTTCTTGTCGAACTCCTTCATGACCGCAGTGATTTTCCCGTCGGCGATCGCGACGGCGGCGTTCGCGAACGGCTCGCCGCTAACAGGATGGACGGTCGCGCCGACGATGGCGTACTTGCCCTTGCCGTTGAGTGCCGGCATTTTGAAGGCGTCGCGCGGCGGCGTCGGGCCGGCCTTGGCGGCGGCGACCGGCGTGAGCTTGGCCGTGCGCTGGAAGTAGATTTCGCCGTCTACCAGTGTCATCTCGACGCGGCTGTAGCTGTTGAGCGGGTGGCCGTTGAAAATCGCGAAATCGGCGTCCTTGCCGACCTCGATGCTGCCGACCCGCTTGTCCAGGCCGAGTTGTTTCGCACCGTTGAGCGTTATCGTTTTGAGCGCTTCCGTCTCGCTCATGCCGCCGTACTTCACGCACTTCGCCGCCTCTTGATAGAGGTGGCGCATCAGTTCGTTGCTGTCCGACTTCAGGCACACCGAAGCGCCGGCCTCGGTGAGCAGGGCGCTGTTGAACGGAATCGCATCGGTGACTTCGATTTTGTACGCCCACCAGTCCGAGAAGGTGCTACAGCTCGCGCCGTGGTCGGCGATCTCCGACGCGATCTTGTAGCCTTCGAGGACGTGCTGCAATGACTTCACCTTGAAGCCGAAGCGGTCGGCGGTGCGCAAGAGCATGAGAATTTCGTCGGAGCGGTAGCAGTGGCAATGCACCTTGAGTTCGCCCTTGAGCACGTCCGCCAGGGCTTCCAGGCGCAGGTCGCGGCGCGGCTCGACGGCCGGATTGCCTGCCGCTTTCGCCTTCTCGTACTCGTCCCAGGTTTTGCGATAATCGCGCGCCTCGGTGAACGCGCGGACCAGGACGGCTTCGACGCCCAGGCGCGTGTTGGGAAAGCGGCCATCGGTGCGCTTGACGTTCTCACCCAGCGCGAACTTGACGCCGCGAGGCGCGTCGGCGAGGAGCAGAGTGCTGGCAGGCTGGCCATATTTCAGCTTGATGACGGCGTCCTGGCCGCCGACGACGTTGGCGCTACCGTGCAGCAGCCGGGCGGTCGTGACGCCGCCGCCGAGGGCGCGGTAGATTTGCACGTCCTCACTGTCGATCACGTCGCGGACGCGGACTTCCGGCACCACGGACAGCGAAAACTCGTTGACGCCGCCGGCGATCGCGAAATGACAGTGCGTGTCAATGATCCCCGGCATGACAAACATACCTGCGGCATCGATCTCCGCCATGCCGTCGTCGGCCTTCAGCCCCTTGCCGACCGCGGCGATCTTGCCCTTGCGCACCAGGATGTCGGTGTTGACCTTGGTGCCGTCCGCGACCGTGAGGACGGTCGCGTTCTTGATCAACACGTCGCCTTCCGTGCGCTTGTTCGGGTGACGGTCGGCTTCAATCTCGGTCGCCTGTTCGACCGTCTTGGCGGGTTCGGGCTTGTCCTTCGGTTCGGGTTTGTCCTTCGGTTCCGGCTTCTTCGGCTCGTCGGCCTTCTTCTTGGCGTCGTACTCGAAGCGTACGCCATCGGAAAAGACGTAGCGCACCTGGGTCGCGGCGTCCTGGAAATCGCCGTCCATGATGACGAGGTGGGCGGCCTTGCGCGGCGCGATGCTACCCAGTTGCTTCTCGACGCCAAGGATGCGAGCGGCGTCCGTGGTCAAGGCGCGGAGAGCGGCTTCCGGCGGTAGACCTGCCTCGATGGCCTTGCGCAAGTTCTCGCGGAACTTGTCCCACGGCTTGTCGCCGGAGATGCCCTGGGTGCTGAACGCGAACTTGACGCCGTTTTGATTGAGCTTGGCTGCGTTGCCTTCCTCTTCTTTTTGAATGCGCTGGCGGTCTTCCTTCACCTTCGCCGGCAATTCCTTATCCTTGTCCGCCGCCTCGTCGGCGCCGGGCGGTGGCTCGACCGGCCCGCCGCGGCGGGTCCGCTTTTGCTCGCTGAAACTCAACCGTAACAAAATCGGCGTGTCTTCCTTTTTCAAGCGTTCGGCGGCCTTCCACGCATCGCGCCCGCCGAATAGGACCGGCTTGACCTTGAATTCCTGGGCGAAATCGAGGGCGCGGTGAATCTCGTCGCGCGAGTCGGCCTCCACGACGAGCGGTTGTTTGCCGTCGAGCACGAGGCCGAGTTCCGCCAGGGCCGGGTCAAGCGGCGGCCGTTTGCCGACGCTACCGCCGTCCACATACGCCTTCCACACGCGCTGGTGGTGACCGGCGTCGAGGAGCGTCTGCCTAGTGTGGGCGACGAACCCCATGAGGGCGCGCGGGTAGTCGTTGCCGCCGGGCGAGCGGAACGCCAGGTGTTGCGCCACCCGCGAGCGCAGCACGGCCTCGCGCGGCGTCGCGCCGCTCAGGCTGACGAGGGCGCTTTGCCCGACCAGGAAGCCGCCGTCCGGCGCGACCAGGTGGGCGGTAAAGCCGAGTTTACGCCAGTTGTCGGCCTGCTCGTCGTCCTTGAGCGCGGACGCGACCTGAAATTCCGGCGTCATGCCCTTGCGGTTGTCGGCCTTGGTCGCGGCCAGCGATTCCGACGCAAAGTCTTCAACCGCCGGCGCGCCGCCTTCGCTGCGGCGTAGGGCGTTGTCGTAGCCCCAGTTGCTCAGCGCGTCGAGGAAGCCGGGGTACACGGTCAAACCCTTGCCGTCAGTCACGAGGGCGTCGGCAGGGATTTTCACGTCGGGACCGACCGCCTCAATCACGCCGTCGCGAACGACGACGGTCGCGCGGGGCAGGACTTTGCCCGGCTCGGTGACGACCCTGGCATCGCGAATCGCGAAGACGGTGGGGCGAAGGTTATCAACGCGCTGGGCCTGGGCCGCGTTGGCAAAGGCCAGCCCTAGCAGTGAGAGAATCAACGGATGGAAGAGGAGGATTTTACGCATGGCGGTCCGTTCCTCGGTGGTCGAAAAAACCCGGCGACATGCGTGCCAGCATAAGGGGCACCGACGCGAAATGCAAACGGCGGCAACGCAAAAGCCGCTCGTGCCAAGTTCAGTTCCGGCCGTCCGATTGACGTTCGCCGACACCTCGTAAGGTTCCGACAACTGGTCGGATTCGACCCGAGCCACGCCAATTCACATATGGCGAGGGTCGGCCTCTTGGCGATGCCAACCGTTGTATTTCTGTTTTCTTACGTCTTTATTGATAAACACGTTACTTCGCATCGCGCATTCGATTTCGGGCATAGATCAAAAGCCGCAAGCACGAGGCAACAAGTGGAATTCGTTTCATTCACACTGCCACACACCCCCCCGAACGAATTTCCCAAGGTGGAACTTATGGCCGGGCAAAGACTTAAAGCATTCGTTCCGCATGGCGCCCTAGCGCCACGTCCTTGAACAACGGTTGCTTCCTTTGCCACCCGAGTTTGAACCATGCCCGATTTCGACCCTCGCCAATGTGGACCCTTGCCACAAGACCGACCCTTGCCAACGGCGCGGATAAGGGACCATGACGCGGATCAATTCCTTGGCGGCGAATGCGCGAGCGTGCAAAGTATCGGCCTGAATTGCACCAGGCACCGTGGCATTCACTGGCGTTGCAAATTACCGTTTGGTAACGGTGAATGCCTGTCCTTGAGCGCGGCTGGCCGTCAATCACTTCCGTGCAAGTTCAAATGGATTGCCTTGCGCCCCTTTACACTCCCGGCTACTGCCAGCCCACACGTTCACGCCGCAGGCGGCTCAAGCAACTCCTTCAAATCGGCCGGGTAGGCCGCCCAGGACGCCCGGTACGTTTCTTCGAGGGGGGCCAAGATGTACTCGTATTCCGTCAAGAAGATCGGCAGCGCGGGCAGGTCGTCCCCCACGGCCACCGGTTCGACGTAAGCCGTTTTCGTGGGGATGGCGTGGTAAGCGGCCACCGTGAGCGGCTTGTCCGGCGGCAGCTCGAAGGTCCGCTCGGCTATCTCGTCCCAGATTGCCTTGTGAATGCCTTGCGGGTCGCGTTCGGACGGCGGAAACAGGTCGATTACCAGCAGATGAATGCCCTGGCCGATGAGGTCCGACGCCGTTCGGACAAAGGCTCTCAGGGCATTGCGGCTGTTCTTGTTCCCTGGCGACACGATTTCGATGACGGCGACAACTTGCCCGTGCCGGTGCTGGATGCGGATGCGGTTCGCGCGGCGGATATAGGTGTCTTCTTCGACTTCATCCACGAACCGGGCCCGGGGCGGGGCCGTTGCCGTCGTCAGACTGGCACCTGATTGGCGTTCCCCTGCATTCTTCGGCCTCCGATGAAAAGTGGGCATGTCCGAAATTGGATCGCTTGCTTGGAAGTCAATGAGGGCCGCGAATCCGGGTGCCAACTCGCGGGCGTTGAGGGTGCGGCACAATTCGACCGTCCAATCCTGGTGAAAGTCGTGAAACAGCCCCGCGTCAACGCGGGTCCAGTCGTGGATCGGCATGGCAGTCTCCTTCAAAGCTTGGTGTCATTGTACCAAGCCGCGGCGTCGGGACTCACGGTATTCGCCTCGGTCCCGCTCCTCCTGGCCCCTTGCACCGAGAGCCACACGCTCTCCGCGCTTCAAACAAAAACCCAAGCGCCGCTGGTACGCAAAACGCTGCGTCGTATAAGCTGCGCCCTTGCGCGGCAGTAAACGGAGCAACCGGTGCTGCTGAAGCAAATCTGTGTCCGCGAACCGATCCTTCGGGGCGGAGGGTATCACCGCGGATGCAACCCATTGCTGCCGGGCGCTGGGGTAGGGTAGGATGAAGCGATTGATGCCGCGAACAGGCAGTTTCCCTTTGCCCGGTGTTCGACGGAAGAAGGACGGCCCATGAACCCACCCGTCATCGCCCTGGGGCTGACTCTGTGTGAAAAGGTCATCGTCGAGGAGCGGACGCGAAACATCACCTACGTGAGTACCGTCACGAAGCTGTTCGCGGACGAATTTCCTTCTCCGCCCGAGAGAATCGCCTTGGCCGCGGTACTCACCGGTGGTCAGGGGGAAGGGACGGTCGATTTGGTAATCACGGGCTTGGATACCGATGATGAGACCTACTCTCTGCAGCGGCAGCTGCGCTTCCTGGGGCGATTGGAGGAAGTCCGCGTGGTGTTCCACATCCGCAATTGTTTGTTTCCCGCGCCGGGTTACTATGATGCCACATTGTTTGTTGATGGCGACCCTGTGGCTCGGCGCAAGTTTTCAATCGAAGAGAGGGAGGAAAAACCATGAGCGAGCCCGAGAAAAAACCGGGTAGGACAAACTTCTCAAGCGAGGATTCTCCCCTTGTTGAGTTTGATGGTCCGGGGGACACCACTCGTCGTCCGCGCCGGCCGAACAACCCGCGCCACTGGCCGCCCGGCAGCGCACCGCCCCAAGAGCCGCCACCGCCCGCGGATCAGCCGCCGCCGGACGACGCCCCCGATCAGTGATCGTAAGCGAGGTGCGCCGCGCCGTGTTCGACCACCTGGGATTGCACCACCGGCGCACCTTCGCCGACCCGTGGGAGTTCGTGCGCTTCGCCGAGGAACCGAAACTCGGCCTCGCCTGCACCACGCCGCCGACACGGCCCGAAGCCGTCGCAACCACAAAAGCAAGGCCGTAAGCCGAGCCGGGGACGTTAAAGCGCGGCGCTGCGTAGGGCGGGCATCGAAGGTAGAATAACAGGAGAAGGTCATGGCCCAGATACCGACCGTCCTTGGCCTGCTCGTGTGCGAGCAGGTCGTCATCGAGGAGCGGACGCACAACGTCACGCTGGTGAACTGCTTCACCCGCCGGAACGTGGAGGCGTTCCCCTCGGAGCGGCAGCGTTTCGCCGTCTTCGCGGCCCTGACCGACGGTCTCGGCGACATCGAACTCAAGCTGGTTCTGCAGCGCCTCGACACCCAACAGGAGATCTTTCAGGAATCGCGGAGCCTCCAATTTGTCGACCGCCTTCAGGAGGTGCGCTTCCTGTTCCGCGTGGCGACCTGCTCGTTCCCGGCGGCCGGTCGGTATGATGTGATTCTGTTTGCGAGTGGTTCAGAACTCGCCCGTCATCGCATTGATCTTGGTTAAGAGAAGGTGCTGCATGAATCCCCCGAACGGCCCGACTCCGCCTGCCAATCACTTGGGCTTCGATAGCCTGAATGTTGACATCGTTCTTGCGGACGACCGCGGCGGCACGACCGTGTTGGCCGCCGACCCCGAGGCTCTCGCTCGCTACCTGGCGGAATGCCGTTGTTTGGAGCGCGGCCCTTCCGGAAAGAAGGAGGAACCGAAATCGTGAGCGAGCCGCCGAAGAACCTCGACTTCCCCCCACTGGCGCAGCGCAAGTTTTCGGTCGAAGAAAGGGAGGAAAAACCATGAGCGAACCCCAGAAAAAACCGGGCAAGACAGCCTTCTCAAGTGAGGATTCTCCCAATACTGTTCGGCTCGATTTTTGCTGACGAGTTTTCACCCTCGTTTTCCGGGCAGTCGGTGGTTCAGAGCGGGCATCGCACCGTGGAAGCAAACGTCCGTTCACTATCCCCAAGGGAGGCCGGGGACCGAAAACTGACAGCCGGACGATCTGCTGCCTGCCGAAAA
>JBBRLG010000373.1:0-7642 GCA_038231495.1 Gemmatales bacterium
CAAGCGGGCCGCTTGCGGCTACGGCGACACCCCACGGTCCCGAAACATTTGCCACACCCTCTTGACACCGCACTCGATTTTTAGGAACGAGATGACCGGTAAACTACCCCGGTTTTTCGTTGGCAAGGGTCGGCTTTTTCATGGCAAGGGTCGAGAGTGGCAAGGGTGGCAAAGGGATGGTTCATAATGCGTAAGAACTGTTCTGCAAATGGTTTGCGTCAGACCTGCACGGACGGCTTATGAAAGAGCGGCAGCACCCTTGCCACAGGCGCAGAAGTTGGCAAGGGTGGGCCTGACACCCGCTGTCGTCGTCAATGCTTGTCGCCTTTGCACGACTTTGAACGCGCGGGAGCCGCCGACCCTGCCGGTCTCTCGCAACGCCGCCAGCGGCCCATACAATAGAGCCTGGAACCGAGGCGGAAGGGAACGGGCATGAACATCCTGGTCGTCGGCAAAGGCGGGCGCGAACACGCCCTGGTTTGGAAGCTGGCCCAGTCGCCGCGGGCGTCACGCATCTTTTGCGCCCCCGGTAACGCCGGCACCGCGGGCGACGCCGTCAACGTGCCGATTGAAGTCAGCAGCTTCGACCATCTCGCCCGCTTCGCCAAAAAAGAGAAGATCGGCCTCACCGTCGTCGGCCCCGAAGACCCCCTCGCGACCGGCATCGTCGATTACTTCCAGAAAGAGGGCCTGCGCGTCTTCGGCCCGACGCGCGAGGCGGCCCAGTTGGAAGCGAGCAAGGTGTTCGCCAAAAACCTCATGCGCCACGCCGACGTGCCGACCGCCGAGTTCAAAGTCTTCGACCACCCCGACCCGGCCCGCCATTTCATCGAGTCGCGCAACTACCCCGTCGTCGTCAAGGCCGACGGCCTCGCGGCCGGCAAGGGCGTCATCGTCTGTGCCACCAAGCACGACGCGCTGGCGGCCATCGAGCGCATCATGGTGCGCGAGGAGTTCGGCCGAGCCGCGGGCCGCGCCATTGTCATCGAAAAGCGGCTGGCGGGCGAGGAGCTGAGCATCCTGGCACTCGTGTCGGGCCGGACGATTATCCCCTTGCAACCGACGCAGGACCACAAGCCGGCGTTCGACGGCGACACCGGCCCCAACACCGGCGGCATGGGGGCGTACTGTCCCGCGCCGCTCGGCACGCCGACCCTGCTCGACGCCATCGACAGCCAGGTTTTGGTGCCGACCGTCCACGCCATGAAGCGCGGCCGCCGACCTTTCCGCGGCGTGCTCTACGCCGGCGTCATGGTCACGCCCCAGGGGCCGCGCGTGCTGGAATACAACTGTCGTTTCGGCGACCCGGAGACGCAGCCGCTCTTGATGCGTCTGCGTACCGACCTGCTCGACCTGCTCGAAGCGGTCGTGGACGAGCGTTTGCACGAGTTTGAAGGCCGCATCGAGTGGGATCCGCGGCCGGCGGTGTGCGTGGTGCTGGCGGCGAAGGGTTATCCCGGCAATTACGAGCGCGGCCTGCGGATTACGGGCCTGGCCGAGGCGGGCAAGTTGCCGGACGTGAAGGTTTTCCACGCGGGCACGCGGGCGGACGGCGACCTGGTGCGGACCGACGGCGGCCGTGTGCTAGGAGTGACGGCCATCGGCGACACGCTTGCCGAGGCACAGAAACGGGTGTACGAGGCGATTGGCCACATTTCGTTTCCGGAAATGTGCTACCGCCGCGACATCGGCAACAAGGCGCTGCCGAAGCCGGAGGCGTGAGCCGGCCCCCGCAGCGATCGCCTGCTTGCGTTTTGCGGGAATCGCCGCTAAGTTAGCTTCCGGGAACCTTGTCGCCGCACCGGGAACAGCCACCATGAAGCCGTTCGTGAGCGTTTGCCTGCTCCTGCTCGGGGCCGCCCTGGTCCGGGCCGACGCCAACCCGCTCGCCGAAGCCCGTCTGCGCTGGTTGCAAGGCAATTACGACGAGGCCAAGGCGCTCTACGAAGAGCTGGCCAAGGACGCCAAATCCAAAATCCCCGCCACCATCGGTTTGAGCAAGGCTCTCCAAAGCCAAGGCGAGTACGACAAGGCGCTGACCGCCGTCGAGGCGGTCCTGGCCGATAACGCCAAGGATCCGGCCCTGAACGCCCGCCATGCCGAGTTGCTTTACCTCCGCGGCCGTTGGGACGACGCCCTCAAGGCCGCGGAATTGGCAATCGCGGAAGACAAGAACCAGCTGCTCGCACGCTGGGTCCGCGTCGAGGTCTACCGCGACCGCGGCGACGTGGACAAGGCGAAGGAAGAGGTGCGCTGGTACATCAAGTTTTACAACGACAACGATGTCAAGGAACCCGACGACCTGCTGCTCGTCGGCCTCGCCAGCCTGGAGCACGCCCGCTGGAACAAGCTATCGGACCAGTTCGAGTTCGTCCTGAACGAGCTGTTCGCCGCCGCCGGCAAACCGGCCAAGGGGCAGGACGAAAAGACGTTCTGGCCCGCGGAATACGAGGCGGGCGCGCTGCTCCTGGAGAAGTACAACCGCCCCGAAGCGGTGGACGCCTTCGACAAGGCGCTGACCATCAACCCCAACTGTGCCGAGGCGCTGGTCGGCAAAGGTTACGCGGCCCTGATGAAGTTTGAAATCAAGGACGCGGAGGGTTTCGCCGAGCGCGCCCTGAAGGTCAACCCGCAACTGCCCGACGCGCTGCGGTTGCGGGCCGATGTCCACCTCGCCACCGGCGCGGTCGCCGCCGCTCGCAAGGAACTCGACCGCGCCGCGAAGGTCAACCCGCGCGATGAGTCTACTCTGGCCCGCGTCGCCGCCTGCCTGCTGCTGGAACGCAAGGATGCCGAATACGAGGAACTGGTCAAGGAGGTCGGGAAGTTCGACCCCAAACCGGCGCAGTTCTATTACGAACTGGGCCACCAGCTGGAGGAGCGCCGCCGGCTGGAGGCGGCCGAGAAGTCCTACAAGAAGGCGTCGGAGCTGCGGCCGTTCCTGGGCGGGCCGATCAACAGCCTCGGTATGCTTTACATGCGCATGGGCCGCGAAAAGGAAGCCCTAACGCTCCTCACCAAGGGCTTCGAGTGGGATCTGTTCAACGTCCGCGTCTCCAACACCCTCAAGGTGTTGAAGCACCTCGACCGGTATGAGACGTTAAAGACCGAACATTTCGAGCTGCGCTACGACCCCAAGAACGACACGGCTCTGATCTACTACATGGCCGACTACCTCGAAGAGATTTATGCCGACTTGACGAAGAAGTTTCAGTTCAAGCCGAAGGAGCGTATTCTGTTGGAGGTGTTCAACCGCCACGACATGTTCAGCGGTCGGGTTATCGCGTTGCCGGACCTGCACACGATCGGCGCTTGCACCGGCAGCATGGTCGCGATGGTGTCGCCCAACGCGGTGTCCGGCGTCCGCAAGCCGTTTAACTGGGCGCGCGTCATCCGCCACGAGATCGTCCACGTCTTCAACCTGGAACAGACGAACTTTTTGACGCCGCACTGGCTGACGGAGGGGCTGGCGGTCAACAACGAGGGCTTTCCCCGACCGCCGGTCTGGAACCAGCTGCTCGCCGAGCGCGTCCCCGCAGGCGAAGTGCTGAACCTCGACACCATCGACCTGGGTTTCATCCGCCCGCGCGACCAGCTGGAATGGAACCTGGCGTACGCCCAGAGCCAGATTTACGTCAACTACATGAAGGAAAAGTACGGCCCGCAGACGGTCGGCGAGATGCTGGACGCCTACCGCGACGGCCTGGATACTTCTGCGGCACTTAAAAAGGTCTGTAAGGTGGACAAAGCCGCCTTCGAGGAGGGTTACACCGCCTACTTGAAGGAGACGGTCAAGACGATCAAGGGCGGCAAACCGGCCGAGAAGAAGCGGACGGCGGCGGAACTCAAAAAGGCACTGGCGAAGGAGCCGGACGACCTGGACCTGAAGGCGGAGTTGGCGCTGGTCACGCTGGGCGACAACCGCGTGGAGGCCCGCAAGTTGGCGGCGCAGGTGTTGGAAAAGAAGGCCAAGCACCCGAAGGCGTCGCTCGTGTTGGCCCGCCTGGAACACCTGGCCGGCAATGCCGACAAGGAGCGCAGCCTGCTTGAGGAGGCGCTGGACAAGGACAAGCCGGACCCGTTGATCCTGCAAGCGCTGGGCAAGCTCTATTACGACGCGGAGGAGTTCGCCAAGGCGGCGGAGGTGTTTGAACTGGGCCGCAAGACGGAGCCGTTGGAGGCGGGCTGGCTGCAACAGCTGGTGCGCGTCTACTCGCAGACGGGCGACAAGGATAAGCAGATCGGCGTGCTGGTGGACCTGGTGCCGACCGACGCCGACGACTTCGAGCACCGCGCCCGCCTGGCGAAGCTGCTCCTGGAAGCGGATAAGCCCGCGGAGGCGGAGAAATACGCCCGGCAAGCGCTGGAAATCGACGTGCGCAGCAAGGAGGCGCGGGAGGTGTTGTACAAGGCGCTGACCGCGCAAAAGAAGGACGCCGAGGCGGAACGGATCAAGAAGCTGCTGGAAAAGCCGAACAAGGATACGTCCGGTTGATTGGGGATGGACGTAGAAGTAAGGTATTGCCGCTTGCGGCTGAGCGCTCAGCCGCAAGCGGCAGAACTGGAGTCATCGACCCGCATGGCGCTCTCGCTGAAAGACCTCCAGCAGATCATCCGCGACACGTACGACCGTAAAGATCGGCGTCGCGGCGTCGAAGGAACCTTTATGTGGTTCATGGAGGAGGTCGGCGAGCTGGCGGCGGCGCTGCGGAGCGGCACCGACGCGGAACGGGCCGCCGAGTTCGCCGACGTGCTGGCGTGGCTGGCGACGTTGGCCAACATCGCGGGCGTCGATCTGGACGCGGCGGTGCAGGCGAAATACGGCGGCGGTTGTCCGGGCTGCCACCAAAGTCCGTGCGTGTGCGACCAGGCCGAGAAACCTTGAATTTGCAGTAGGGGCCGAGGATGCGTAACCCGATGCGCGCGAAACCATTGTGGGCGTTGGTCGTGCTGGTCGCGCTGCCGTTGACGGCGTCGGCCCAGGCACTGTTGCCGAAGATCGAACAGGTGACGTGCATCGGCCTGCCGAGCGGCGGCGGCGCGCTCGGCCGGGCGCGCGAAGGCACCTGGATGCCGGTCTACGTCAAGATCAAGGCGGGCATGGGCGGCAGCAAGGCCGGCGATTTCCGTCTGGTCGTCGAAGCACCCGACGCCGAGGAGACGCCCTACCGCAACGTCCTTCCGCTGCCGGCCTTGACCCCGAACCAGGATTATTTCGCCATCACATACTTGCGCGCCACCAGCGCCGAGATTGAAGTTTGGCTCGAAACCGCGGATCGGCAAACGGTCCCCAAGTCGCGGTCCACCCAGCGCCTCCCCAACGAACCGGTCCGCGGTGACGCGGTGCTGTGCCTGGCCATCGGCGGCAACGGGCCGGCCGGCTTGCAGAAGTCGCTCGTGCCGCCGAAGCCCGGCCCGCAGCAAAACCTTCCCCAGGGCTTCGGGCCGAACGGCCCCAACAAGGGCGGGCCGATGCCGGTCCGGCCCGGCGGGCCGCCCGCGCCGCCGTTGCCGAAAGACGGCGGCCCGGCCCTGGACAAGCAGGTGAACGACAAGGGCGACCCGGTGCCGGACAAGCCGGACGACATCCAGGCCGGCGAAGAACGGGTGGCGAACAGTTACGCTTTCATCGGCAACGTGCAGGACATGCCCGAGCAATGGTACGGCTACGACGCGGTGGACGTGATTTTTCTCGTGACCGACGACGCCTCGTTTGTGAAGAACTTGATGAACGCCCGCTCGCGCCGCCAGGCGCTCGTCGAGTGGGTGCGCCGCGGCGGCAAGCTGGTTATCTCGGTCGGCAACAAGGCCGCCGACGTGGCCGAATTGCTCAAGAACATGCCGTTGCCCGAAGGCGACCTGGGCGAGATTATCAACTGCTCCGTCGATTACAACGTCCGGCGCAAGTTGCTCAAGTCGGTCAACGTCTGGGCCGGCGCCGACGCCGACAGCCGGCTGCGCGACGCCAACATCGCCAAGCTCACGCCGGGCCGCGGCACGCGCGTCCTGGTCAGCGAGCCGCCCGAAGACGCCCGGCCGACGGCGCTTTATGCCGTCTGCGGCGCCGGCGCGTGGAACGTCTCGGCCGCCTACGACGCCGAGCCGCGGCCGCTCGTCGTCGATTCGGCCTGCGGCCTGGGCCGGGTCATGCTCGTCGCCTTCGACCTCGACGCCAGCCCCTTTTCGAGCTGGCCCGGCCGGGAGAAGGTGTGGAAAAAACTCCTCAGCGAGATGACGCCCGGCCTCAAGCCTTCCGACGGCACGCAGGGTTACAACGACTCGCGCGACCAGCTGCTTCGGCACATGCGCAGCGAGGTCGAGACGTTCGGCGACGTGCCGACGGTTCATTTCGGCTGGGTGGCGTTGTTCATCGTCGTCTACATCATCATCGTCGGCCCGCTCGACTATTTGCTGCTGGCGAAGGTGTTCAAGCGGCTGGAACTGACCTGGCTGACGTTTCCGACGGTGGTGCTGACACTGAGCGTGGGTGCCTACTTCGGGGCGTACGCGCTCAAGGGCGACAAGCGGCGCTTTAACAAGATGGACGTGGTGGAGATCGACCTGCAAAGCCAGCAGGCGTACGGCACCAGCTGGTTCGCGATCTTCAGCCCGCGCATCGAAAACTACACGATCGGCGTCGAACCGATCTTCCCCGGCAAGGCGCTAACGACACAGAACAACCAGGACGGCCACTCCGCCGTGGTCACGGTGCTGGAAGCGCCGCAGGCGATCAACACGATGCGCATCGGCTCGCACAGCCTGTTCAGCCGGCCGTACGAATACGCCCCGGCGGCGTCGGGCCTGGAGCGGGTGCCGATCCCGGTGTGGTCGATCCGCTCGTTCACGGCGTCGTGGCGGACGCCGCTCCCGGACCAGCCGCCGATCCTGGCCACGGGCACCGACGACAAGGACGTGAACACGCTGGCGTTGACGCGCCAGGGGACGGTGACGGGGCGCATCACGAACAATTTGCCGGTGACGTTGCGGGACGTGAGCCTGTTCTATCGCGGCAAGTGGTTCCAGCCGCCGGACGGCGGCAAGTTCGACCTGGCGCCGGGGGCGTCGTTCCCGGTGGCCGACTGGGCGTTGACACCGGACGGCCGGGCCGACCTGGGGCAATGGCAAGGCTCAACCGCCCTCGTGCCGCCCGCGGGAATCGTGCAGAAACTCCACCAACCCGGCGGTTTCCAGCAGGTGGTCTCTGCCAAGGCACCCCACGATTTGGCCAAGGAGATGCTGTTTTTCAGCCGCGAAAAGCAGAACGGCGGCGACAACAGCGGCCTACGCCGCATCGACCAGAGCTGGCGGCTGCAAGAAGTGGCGGAAACGGGCGTCCCCAACGCGCCGAAGCACTACCTGGACGAAGTGATCCTCGTCGCGCGCACGGACTACGTGCCCCAGGACGATGCGCAGAAGGTGAACGAGAAGTCGCTAGTGCGCCTGTGGGTCGGCGAGTTGCCGAAGGCCAACGCCAAGGTACCGCCGTTGTTGGGGCAGACGACGGAGAATACGTTTGTGCGTGTCTATATTCCTGTTCGCCCCCGAAAGTAATAATGATGGGGTGTTGTATTGGCTGACAGCTAATAGCTGAGAGCTAACAGCTATTTTGTTTCCTTCTTCTTCCGACACCCGACACCCGACC
>JBBRLG010000374.1:0-7599 GCA_038231495.1 Gemmatales bacterium
CGTCGGGCTTACGCCCCGACGCTCGCCCGGATGTCAAAAAGTGATTTGGCGCAGTTCCCAACGGGAGTCACGACCATGCGACGCCGAGCCGGTTTTACGATCACCGAACTGCTGGTGTCGATGGCACTGATCGTCTTCATCATGGCGATCCTCGCCGAGGCGTTCGTGGAAGGTTTGAAAACCTTCCGCAACATGAAGGCCATCGGCGACCTGAACTCGCGCCTGCGCATGGTCTCCTCCATGCTGCGCGACGACCTGATCAACGACCACTTTGAAGGCAAGCGCCGCCTGAGCGATCCGGGGTTCTGGAACTACGGCCCGCCGCAGGAAGGCTACTTCCGCGTGTGGCACGGCAGCACGTTTCCGAGTGCCACATTTTTCACCGAAGGCAACGCCGACGGCATCGAATCGTATAACGCCACCGACCACTATTTGCAATTCACGTCGAAAAAGCGAGGCAACAACCGGCAGGATTTCTACAGCGGGACGGTCCTCGCAGGTTCGCCGTTGTTGAGTCTCGGCACGCCGGACAGCCGTTACCAGGAAGCCGTCGCGAACGTCTACAACAGCCAGTGGGCGGAAGTCGCGTGGTTCCTGCGGTCGAACGGGGCTACGGCTGGAAACGGCAATCAACCGCTCTTCACGTTGTATCGCCGCCAGCGCGTGGTGGTACCCACAACCATCACGACGGACGCCAATGGCAACCTCATCGACCTGAACTACCAGGCACCTGGGGCGCGGCCGCTGTCCGAGAAGCCGTATTACCTTGAGGTCAGTACGAGCATTTCCAGTCAGAACAACCTGTTTTTCAACAGCCCGCGTGACCTGACCATCCCGGAGCGCCGGTTCGGCATGAATTCAACCAGTGGGACTGCGGGCGTGCCTTATCGCTCCGACAAGGCGCTGCGCTATCCGATCTTCGCCCTTAACATCGCACCGACGTACATCTCCCCCAATTGGCAGCCCGACGACGAGGACGGCCCCGCGGCCCTGGCCGGCAACAAGTCCCTGTCGTTTGAAGGCACGGATGTGATTTTGACGGACGTAATCTCGTTCGCCGTGATCCCTATTTTCAGCGGCCAGCCCTCGGAAAACATCGCCAACCAGAACCCGTATTTAACCAAGTACTTTCCGGGCGTCGGGGTGTTCGACACCTGGTCCAACCGGGCCGACGATCTGTACAACTACACGCTTTGGAGCAACAGCGATGTTATACCCCCCGATATTCCGGATGCGCGCCTGGTTCCGAACACCTCCGTATTGACCGGAGTGCAGATTTCCATTCGCGTGTGGGACGCCAAGACGAACCAGGCGCGGCAGGTCACCATCATCCAGGACCTGTGAGAAGCAGAAGCGTGAACTTATAGGTTCACCGGAGAAAATAGGCGTTCGCCGGACCGATCTACCGGAGCATCTCAAGCGGCAACTCCGCAGGAGTGAGTATCATGTTTCGACCGACCCAACCCGTGGCACCACGCAAGGGCGTCATTCTGCTCGTGGTCCTCTCGATGTTGATGCTGTTCGCCATCGTCGGCGTCAGCTTCGTGATCTACGCGAATTCCGAAGCCGCGACCAACCGTACCGTGATGACCTCCGTCGGCCAATCGACTTTCGATGTCGATCCGGAATTGCTCTGCTCGATGGCACTGGGACCCATCATTTACGACGTGCCGGACGACGCCCGCGGCGCTTACTCCGCGCTCCGCGGCCACGGCATCGCCCGCAACATGTACGGCTATAACGACGCGGCCGGTGCGTTGAACAACGACGCCTACAGCGGACCGGGGCGGTTGAACGTGCCTAGCTTCTTCTCCCCGAATTCCAAGGTGCCGAACGCACTGAATGACGCCTATTTAATGAATTACATGCTGTTTCCGACCCTGGACCCTAACACGCCGATGCGGGATCCCGAACACTTTGGCTGGCGGGCGGTTTGGGATCCGAAGTCGATGACGGCCGACCAATACGCCAACTATCTGTACGATTCCAAAGGCATGTCGCAGCGCCGCACCTTTCTCGCGGCGAACCCGTCGTATACCTACCCGGATCAAAACTCGTTTTACCTCGCCGCCGTGAAGGCCGACGGGACGCTGTTAACGCCGTCCTACCACCGCGAATGGCTCTTCGGCCGCATGGACGACCAAACCAACCCGAACTGGACGAACCAGGAGGGCCGCTACCTCACCCTGCGGCCCCGGCCGGCGGACCACGCGGGCTTCCCCTACCCGACCGACCGTTACGGCGACGTGAAAAACCTCGTCGGCGCGCCGGGCGGCAACGACAGCATTTGGATCGACATCGGCGCGCCGGTAATGACCGGCCCCGACGGCCGGCGCTATAAGATTCTCGTCGCGCCGCTCATCATGGATTTGGACAACCGCATCAACGTGAACACCGCGGGCAACGTGATGGGGTATAAGTTCGGTCACAACAGCAACCAGGGCGTCGGCCCGTGGGAAGTCAACCTCGGCAAAGTGTTGAATTACGTCCCCCCCGGGACGCTGCCGCCCGAATGGCAGCAGGTCCTGCTTGGAAAGCTCAACTCGTCGAACAAGGTCTACATGCCAGGTAAATATGGCATTGCCCAGAAGCCGCCGCCCGCCGGCTCGCCTTACTATATGACGCCCCACCTGTACGCGCCCATCGACTACAACGCCGGCATCGACCCGGTTCTGAGTGGGGGCGTGTGGACCGTACCGAGCGGTTCTCCGGGGCCGACCCCACTGCCCGGCAACGACGCCGCGACGCCGCCCTATCGCACGACGCCGGCGTTTCCGGCTTATTATGCAAACGCCAACGCGGCCGAACTGTTTTTGCATCCGGGCGGTTTCAACCCGTTCCGTGCGCCTTCCGGTCCTGGCGGCACCAGCAACCGCATCTTCTCGGTTGCGGACGTCCACGCCATGCTCCGGAATATGGATTCCGGCGGCGAGGCGATAACATCCGGTTACGTACAACTGCTGCCGAACAACTTCAACCCGAGCGACCCGACGAATCAGTCCAAGCGTCGCCGGAACATGACGACGCCGATCAGTTTCGACCTCGGCCGTCCGGGAATCCTGCCGTACATCTTCGCCCCGGCCGTGGCGGAGTCGCAATTCAGCTATGCGGGGGCGTATCCGTTTGGCTTTCCCGTTGGGCAACAGATCAAATACCCGGACCCGACGACGCAGCGAAATGCGAGGCCAGGCGGCAGCGATTTCGACGCGACCACCTGGCGCTCGGCGGTTGCCAAATTCGGCAAGATCGACTTGAACCGGCCCCTGACGGCTTATACCGTGAATCACCATCAAGCCGAACTGGATCGCCAGCAACTTGCGGTCGATATCTTCAACCGGCTGTGCATCGTAACGGGGGCTAAAAGTCCATTCCTCATGGGCAAGCTACTTATCCCCGTTTTTCCCGTCTTGCCGGCACCCCAGGTTGATGCCAATTTCGAGGCGTCTCGCTACCTCGCTCAGCTGGCGGCGAACATGGTCGATTACATCGACGGCGACGACTTTAACACGGTCTTCGTCTGGAACCCCATCGACCCGACCCTTGCGGACCCCTTCAGGGATCCGAAAAATGCGAATAACGTTCATCCGATGAACTTCTTAGACCCCAAGCAAAGCCTCGTTTTCGGTACGGAGCCGCCCAAACTCGTGATGAACGAGGTTTACTTGCAGTACGATAACGATCCCAACGACCTACTCATTAAGGGCAAGCCGCCGCTTCTGCGGAGGGCCACCACTTATAACGTCAACGTGTGGCTCGAATTGTTGAATCCCTTTGTCAACGAACCAGCCCCGAATGATAACACGGCGTACTTGGCCAACAAGAATTATTCGATCTATCAAGTGCTGTTGGTCGATCCTGCTGCTGCGCCGACCATCTTGACGCCGGATAATGTCTTGGGCGATGTTGACATCAAATACATTAAGAACTTTGGCAGCGGTCCGCAGACGGATTTTGGTTTGACCAACGCTACTTGGTCTGTCGCTCCCGTCGATAGCCAATACTCCGGTGCGGGCTTTTACGTCCTCGGTCCAAGTGCGCCCTTCATGGACCCGGCCACGGACCCCGATCCGAACATCAAAAGAAATCCGCCCAATCCGAACCTGACTCCAACGTATTCAAGCCCGTCGATGAGTTACCAAGTTCTGGTTCCGCCAGTCGGAGTTGAATCCCCACCCGCGCAGCCTATGGTGCTGCTGCGCCGGTTGGTGTATCCGAACCAGCTACCAAACCCGTCGATACCGGGCGGTGTGATCGACCCGACGATCCCTTACAACCCGTACCTTACCGTGGATTATGTGAACCCCGTCCAATCCCTCGACACTCGAATCTATGACAAGAATGGTGCACACCCGGTGCAGGGTGCGGCGGGCGGGCCAGGGTCGGTGCCAATGGCGAAACGGGCGACCATGGGCCGCCGTCAGCCGTATGACGCCAATCTTGTCCAATATGCCTACAGCGCGCCCCCGAACCCGCCTCCAGCTCTGCCTCAGCCGGTGAATTCGTTTTCGAGTACAGGCCCGAATAATACACTGGTGATCGGCCGGCACAACTACGACGACCCCAATAACCCGCCGACGTTTTCGAGCACCAGCCCGAACAAGACTTTGGCGATCCCCTTCAATTGGCTGACGCACCTGGATCGGCCGTTAATCAGCCCGATTGAACTGTTACAGGTGTCCGCCTTTAAGCCGCACGAACTGACGCACGCCTTCGTTCAAGGGGGCACGCCCTACCAACACCTTGCCCCCTGGACCACGGAAATTGCCGCGACCAAGACGACGCCGGCATTTTCCTCGCGGCTCACCCGGTTCTTTGAAATGGTGGAAACGCAGTCGCTGTTGCCGGGCGCGCGGGTCAACGGCCGCGTGCCGGGGAAGATCAACCCCAATACGGTTTGGGATTTGGAGATTTTTCAGGCCATTGCCGACGCCCAACCGAGCAACTCGTTTTATAACAGCGATCCGACCTACGGCGACAAAACGACTGACGCCTACGTCAACGACGTCTTTCGGAAAATGGTGCTAACCCGGACTCCGGCCTTCGGCAATAATACCGGCGCGCCCCAGATTGGTCAGTACGACCGACCGTTCAAACCCCTGAGTGTCGGCTCGGCCCCGGGCGGCGACGCCCTGGATGCGGCAGCCTTTTTCGGTGGCGGCCCGACGCCCCGCAGTTTGGATGACACCCTCTTCCGCGGCGTCGGCGGCTTCACGCCGGCCAGTTCGGCAAACTTGTCGCACCCCTATTATAAGAACGAGTTGCTGAACAAGGTTTACAACAACCTGACCCCGCACAGCAACACGTTCGGCGTGTTCCTTACGGTCGGCTTCTTCGAGGTGGTGAACGAGAACACGCGGCCGGTCACGCTCGGTGCCGAGATCGGGGCCAGCGAAGGCAAGAACATCCGGCACCGCATGTTTGCCGTCGTGGACCGGACCAACCTGGAAGTGTTCGGGCAGTCCGTGCTTACCTCTGTTCCTCTTGATACTTTTAGCCCCGGAACATACCCCTACGAGGTCCAGATCGATGCGGTGGTTCCCAACCCCGTTAATAAGACGGTCATCTACTGCCCGAGCGGGGCAAATCCATTTACTAATGGAATGAACCCGTATAACAACAGCCCCTGGGTCATCAAAGATAGCTCCGTACTGGTCATTGAGCCAAATACTTCCGATGAGGAGACGGTTACGGTGTACAGCAAGCAAGGCCAGCCTGGTTTGTTTGCACAGTTCCAGCGGCCCCACTTACCAGTGACTGACCCTCAAGGGTTTAAGATTTACCCACGGATCATCAGCCGGGGCAACCCCGGACCGTGGCTGAATTATAATCCAAGGCAAGACTCCGGCGTGGTGCCGTTCTTTGCGATCATCGATTGATCGGAAGGACGGGATGAGAAGGACACGGCAAAGGCGGCGGGGGATACCCGGCCGCCTTTGCCGTTTACGGGTGGGGAAAGACCGCAAAGCCGCAAGCGGCAATACAAGAGGTCAGTTCGTTTCGGGGTCGAGTTCTTTGGCCTTGATTACTTCGATGCCCGCCGGGCGGGCGACGGCGATCTCGAATTTCGAGCCGGTCGTCGCCGCAGCACCCACCCGACCCTTCACGTCCAGGGCCAGGAACGCCACCTGCGCCGGGTGGACGCCGCGACGCACCGCCACCGCGTTCGCCTTTTTTACCGCCAGCTCGCACGCCTCCTGCGGCGTCTTGCCCGCACGCATCGCCTCGACGATCAGGAAGCTGCCGCCGATGCGGATGATCTCCTCGCCGACGCCCGTCGCGCCCGCCGCGCCCGCGGCGTTGTCAACGTATAAACCCGATCCGATAAGCGGTGAATCACCGACGCGGCCCGGCAGCTTGTGCGCCAGACCCGACGTCGTGCAGACGCCGCCGAGCGAGCCTTTTTTGTCGAGCGCAAGGACCGTGACGGTGTCGTGGTTTTCCGGGTTGCTGGGCGGCGGTTTCGCCTCGCCCCGCGGTTTGGGCTTGGACTTTTCCCACTCGGCGACACTCTCGGCCGTGTGCAGCGTTTCCAGCGGGAAACCTTGCTGGAGCGCGAACTGCTTGGCACCCGCACCGACCAGCAGGACGTGCGGCGTTTTTTCCATGACCTTGCGCGCCACCGCGGCGGCGTGGCGGACGTTTTCCAGGCCGGCGACGGCACCGCAGGCCAGCGTGTGGCCGTCCATCAGGCAGGCGTCCAGCGACACGTCGCCGACGGCGTTGCCGATGCCGCCGTAGCCGACGGAGTGGACCTTGGGGTCGTCCTCCACGGCCTGGGCGCCGGCTAGCGCGGCGTCGAGCGCGGGCTTGCCGTCTTGCAGCAGCGGGGCGGCGACCTTCACCGCCGTTTGGCCGAACGACCAGGTGGCGATCACGACGTAATCCGGCATGGTTGGTTCCTTGGATGGAAAAGGCAAAGCCGCAAGCGGCGACCGGGGACGCTGTTACTGTATCCGACCGACCCCGCCACCGGGAGCGCTTTTTCGGAAAACTTCGGACCGGCCCGCCTTCGTTGTTGCGGCGCGGTGAACCCGTAGGCTCCGCTAAAACCGCCCCACGTCCGGAAACCTGTGCGGCCGTCGCGACCCCCGCGCCCGGTGCCATTTTCCCGGCAGAAGTCCTTGACGCACGGGCCGGCCAAGGTAACAATTAACGGATAAGCAGTAGTCGATGTATGCGACTCGCTCCCGACAAGTAAAGGCCGCGCGGGCGAGCGACTCCTGCACAGGGAAGCTAGGTGCAGAGGCCGTGGCGACAGGTCCGCCTGAAGCCCGGGTGCCGTTTCGCGGTTCCTTCCTTGGAGTCCCCATGTTTTCCTTTACCCGCCTCCTGCAGTTGGGCTACGCCGTCACCCTCGCGGTCGGCGTCCTGCTCCTGGTTCCGTTAAGCAATTCCAGCGCTCAGTTTCGGCCCCCAAACCCTGGTGGTATCGGACCGCCCGCTCCACCCCCGCCGGCACCCCTGCGGCCGGGCCTTGCCCTCGGCCAGTTTAATGGACAGATCAACGGCCAGTTCGGCGGCGGTCAATTCGGCGGCGGTCAATTCGGCGGCGGTCAATTCGGCCAGTTCGGCGGCGGCGGTCAGTTCGGGGGCGGCGGA
>JBBRLG010000375.1:0-7595 GCA_038231495.1 Gemmatales bacterium
GTTTTTTACCCCGGGGGTAACTGCTGCGTGGCCTTTTTTTGTTTTATCAATTCCGATGACCTTTTCGCTCCGGGATCGCCAGACTAAGCGACCGGCTCGCAATGAAAACGTATTCAACCGCCGGCACGAAGCCGGCGACACCCTGAATCGCGAATGGAGTCCCTACCATGCTTGTCAAACTCGCCGCACCGCACGACACGGCGGCAGACCTTTTGGAGCGCATCGAAAACCGCACGGCAAAAGTGGTGGTCGTCGGCCTCGGCTACGTCGGCCTGCCACTCGCCGAGACGTTTGCCTGGGCCGGCTACCCGGTGATCGGCTTCGACATCGACGCCGGCAAGGTCGAGCGGTTGCGCCGCGGCGAAAGCTACATCGGTCACATCTGCCCCGAGCGCATCGCGGAACTGGTCGGCACCGGCCGCTTCGACGCCACCGACGACCCGGCCCGTTTCGTCGAGGCCGACGCCATCATCATCTGTGTGCCGACGCCGCTGGGCGAGGCCCGCGAACCCGACCTGTCTTACATCGTCCGCACCGCGGAAATGCTGCGGCCGCACCTGCGCGTCGGCCAACTCGTCGTCCTTGAAAGTACGACCTACCCCGGCACGACCGAAGACCTGTTGCTGCCGCTGCTCGAAGAAAGCGGACTGCAAGCGGGCACCGACTTCTTCCTGGCCTATAGCCCCGAACGCGAAGACCCCGGCAACCGGGATTATTCGACTCGCAATATCCCCAAAGTCGTCGGCGGCATCGACGAGACGAGTCAGCGGCTGGCGGTCGCGCTGTACGAGCCGGTCGTCGATGGCGTGGTGCCGGTGTCCGGCACGCGGGTGGCGGAGGCGTGCAAAATCCTCGAAAACACCTACCGTGCGGTGAACATCGCGCTGGTGAACGAACTCAAGGGCGTGTTCGCCGCGATGGGCATTGACGTGTGGGAGGTCATCGCCGCGGCGAAAACGAAGCCGTTCGGGTTCCAGGCGTTTTACCCCGGTCCGGGCCTCGGCGGCCACTGCATCCCGATCGACCCATTCTATTTGACGTGGGCGGCGCGGAAGTACGGCACCAACACGCGCTTCATCGAACTGGCGGGCGAGATCAACACGGCGATGCCTCAATACGTTGTGGACCGCATCGCGGAGGCGCTAAACGACGACGGCAAGCCGGTGAAGGGCAGCCGCATTTGCATTCTCGGCGTCGCCTACAAGAAGGATGTGGACGACTCGCGTGAATCCCCGGCGTTCCCTCTCATGGAGCTGCTCCAGGCGCGGGGGGCTGAATTGACCTACAACGATCCGCACGTGCCGTCGCTGCCGCGGACCCGGCACCACGACCTGTGCCTGGACAGTGTGGACCTCGTGCCGGAATTCCTCGAAGAACAGGATTGTGTGGTGCTGGTCACGGACCACTCGGCATATAACGTCGCGCGCATCCTGGAACACACCCGGCTGTTCGTGGACACGCGCAACGCCGCGGCCGGTTGCCCGGCGAGTAAAAACGGTCGCATCGTCAAGGCGTGATACAATTATTCTGCCGCTTGCGGCTTTGCGGGACAGCCGCAAAGCCGCAAGCGGCAAACTTTGAAGGACCTCCTCATGGCTTTCTGTCTCGTAACCGGCGGTGGCGGCTTCATCGGTTCGCACCTGGTCGAAGGGCTACTCGACGACGGGCACGCGGTGCGCGTGCTCGACAACTTCAGCACCGGCAGCATTGAAAACCTGGCCGGCATGCAAGACCGTGTCGAGATCGTCACCGGTGACATCACCGACTTCGCCGCTGTTCAAAAGGCGATGCGCGGCGTTGAATTGGTTTTTCACCAGGCCGCCTTGGCCTCGGTGCCGCGGAGCGTCGCCGACCCGCTAGCGACCCACCGTGCCTGTGTCGATGGCACTCTGCACGTCCTGCTCGCGGCGCGCGACGCCGGGGTGCGGCGCGTCGTCTACGCGGCCAGTTCCAGTGCCTACGGCAACTCGGCCCGTCTGCCCAAGTCCGAAACCGACCCGACCAACCCGCTGTCGCCGTACGCCGCGGCCAAGCTCGCCGGCGAGCAGTATTGTGCGGCCTTCTCGGAGGTCTACGGCCTGCAAACGGTGCGGCTGCGCTACTTCAACGTCTTCGGCCCGCGGCAGACGCCGGACAGCCCCTACGCCGCCGTGATCCCGCTCTTCATTCAGGCGTTGACGGAGGGTAAAAGTCCGCTAATTCACGGTGACGGCGAACAGTCGCGCGACTTCACCTACATCGCCGACGTGGTGCAGGCCAACCTCCGCGCCGCCCTCGCGCCCGGCGTCAGCGGCAAGGTCTATAACGTCGCCTGCGGGCGGCGCACCAGCCTGCTGCAACTGGTCGGACACCTGAACGGGTTGCTCGGCACGCACATCCAACCGAAGCTGGGACCCGAGCGCGTCGGCGACGTGCGTCACAGCCAGGCCGACATCGAACGGGCCAGGGCCGAGTTGGGCTATCGACCGACGACGGACATGGTGCAGGGCTTGACGCGCTGCATCGAATGGTGGGAGGGGCGGCAGGGCAAAGCCTTTCGCCCCCGCGCTCGCAAGGCGATGACCGTTTCTTCGTGAGCGATAAATTCCATCACGAAAACACGAAAGAATGAAAGCCCGAAAAAGGATTCGTAACCGTTCACCGCGGTGGTGGGAGTCGGACAGCAATAGACATCCCGTGCTGGGAGTTTTCTGGGTGCGCGGCAGCGCAGGACGCGCGTCACCGTTCGTTTCTGCCGGACTCCCCTTGTTGCCCTTCGGGGCGACGGACACGGAAACGAACTTTTTCGTCCTAAACGTCAGCGGGCTAATGCTTTGAGAAAGTTCGTTTCCGCACCCCCTGGCACACCCCCCCCCGGAGTTGACCACCAACGGCACGGTCCTTGGGGCAGGCGGTAGGGCCGTTGGCGCGCGGCGGAGCTTCCGAGCCGAGGGCAAAAAAGTCTCCTTTCGACAAAACGGTGAACGATTCCAAGGATTCGTTGCATAATTGCATCTTTTTTCGCATTTTCGTCCTGTCGCATTTTCGCGATCGCATTTCCGATTGCCTAATGCGCCATGCCGCCGCCCGTTTTCGGCGGCTCGCGGTTGCCGTTAAAGCTGTACAACGCCGGCGTCATGTAGCGCGTCACCACCTGCCAGGCAGAGGTAAGGAAGTGGTCGCGAAGCGGCCACGCTGAGCGGTGCGCGATCACAAGAAGGGTTCGCGAAGTAACAAGCTCGTCAGAGCCGCGACCGTCAGGGAGCGGTGAACGTCCTCCGCTCCCTGACGGTCGCGGCTCTGACAGCGGTTTGATTTGGTAGCAGTCCCACCATGAAAGCGCTTTTCAACAACGCAGCATCCTGGCGCACGCCGACCGTTCTGCTCCTACTCGGCACTACCTACTGCGTCCTCAACGCCTTTAAACCAATTCAGATCGACGACGCGGCCTATTACTACTTCGCCCGGCAAATCGAGAAAGACCCGCAAAACCCCTACGGCTTCACGCTGCTCTGGTACGACCTCCCCAACTCGGCCAACGACGTTCTCGCGCCGCCACTCCTGCCTTACACCTGGGCGCTGGCACTGAGCGTGTGCGGCGACAACCCGGTGCTTTGCAAGCTGTTCCTCCTTCCCTGGTCGTTGCTCCTCGTGTGCGGCCTGTATGCCTTGTTCCGCCGCTTCGCACCGGGTTGGGAAATGCCGCTGACCGCGTTCACGGCCTTCTCCCCCGTCTTGTTGCCGAGCCTGAATCTCATGTTGGACGTGCCCGCGCTGGGCCTGTCGCTTTGGGCCATCCACTTTTTCTTACGCGCCTGCGACGAGGACGATTACAAACGGGCCGTCGTCGCCGGACTGCTGGCAGGGTTGGCGATTCAGACGAAATACACCGGCCTGGTCGCTCCGGTCGTCATGGTGCTGGGCGGTATCCTGTTCCGGCGCTGGCGGCTGATTCCCGCCACGGCCCTGACCACCGCGCAGGTTTTCGTTTGCTGGGAATTGCTCGTGGCGCTGAACTACGGTCGCTCGCACTTCTTCAACCAGGTGACGGAGCAGGCGCTCGTTCCGAAGGAGGGCGGACTACTGGACCGGGTTTTCGCGATCGCCAACGACAAAGTCCTCTTTCTGCCGATCCTTTTCACCCTCGTCGGCAGCATCGCCCCGGCCCTCATCGTCCTGGGGTTGGCGGCGCTGGACCTGCGCCGCCGGGGGCTGCTGCTCGCCGCCGGCATACTGGTTCTAGGCATCCTGGCGGTGGCCCTGGATTACTGGCAGCTCGGCCCCCTCTTACAGGCGTGGCTGCAATCGTTCGGCCACCGCATCCATTTCGCCTGGGATTTCAAGCTGTCGGACGCCGTGTTCTTCACATATGGCGTCCTCGCCTTTGCCGTGGTGGCGATGGTCGGCGTGCAGTTGCTGGAGCCACTGCCGCCTGCAACCGACGGCCCGTTGAGCCGGCGCTCGGTGTACCTCACCGTTTTCCTGCTCCTGTGGCTGGCGTTGGAAATCGCCTTCTACTTCCCGCTGACGCAATTTCCGGCGGTGCGGCGCGTGCTGGGCCTGACCGTCGTGGCGACGTTGCTAACGGGCCGTCTGGTCGCCCAGGCATGCACAAGACCGCCGGCGCGGCGCAACGTTTGGGCCGTCCTGATCGGGGGAATCGTCCTGGGTTTTGGCTACTTCGCCCTGGATTTCTGGAACGCGCGGGCGCAACCCGCCGCGGCCGCGGCGGCGTCGGCCTGGGTCCAGGCCCGCGGCGCGCAGCGGGTTTGGTACACGGGCCACTGGGGCTTTCAGTATTACGCCGAGCACCACGGCATGCAGCCGTTGTACGTCGGCGGCGGGCCTGTTCGCCCCGGCGACTACCTCGTGATTCCCGACGAACCGCACGATCGGCAGGGGGTCCAACTCGACCTCCCCAAACTGGTCCAGGAATACGTCGTCGTCGAAGAGGATGCCTTTCCCCTGCGGACGGTGGTGAATTACTACGGCGGCACCGTGGCGCTCGAACACCACGACGGGCCGCGGTTGCGCGTCCGCATCTACCGCGTCATTGAAGAATTCGAGCCGGCTCCGGTCCCGAAGCCGGCCGCCGCGAAGTAGGCCACTACCAAGGCGAAGTCCGTTCGTGTGGCCGGCGGGGCGTGGGTTCTGGTTTCGTCGAAACGCTCCCGTCCGATTTAATGGAGGATGACGAACCCGCCGTCCGGCCCGGCGACGACGGCCGGCAACCCCCACACCGGGATGCCGTCGTCGATCCGGCCTTTCTCCGCGGTCGGTTTGCCCGCCTTGTCGTACACCTGCCACACCAGGGCACCGCCCTTTTGCCAGCCGGTGCCCTCGGCCCAGACCAGGATCATTTCGCCCCTGGCGTTGAACGCCACGGCCGGGTGCTTGCGGCCGCGCGCTGCCCCCGGTGCCGCCGTCGCCTGGCCAACCTCCGGCTTCGACGCCGCGACCCGGCCGGTATAAATTTGGCCGTCGGTCTCCCACGCCGCGACCACGCCGTCGGGGCCTTCGGCGAACGCCTCCGAACTCATCGGGCAGGCCATGATCTCCCACGGATGTACCTTCGTTGCTTCAAAACTTTTGCCGCGGTCGCCGGACGCGAGCAGGTAAATGTCGCGGTGAACCTTCGCGCCGGCGGCCCGGTACAGGAAATAGAAATTGCCTTTCGCGTCGGCAAAGCCGCCCATGCCGCAGCAGCCGCACGCACCTGTCGCCTTGGCGGTGGCCGGCTTCTCGGCGGCGAACGTCTTGCCCTCGTCGGTCGAACGCGCGATCCACACTTGGCGGTTCTCCTCGCCGGCCTCGCCGCCCAGTTTGAGGCCGTGCCAGGCGACGACGACGTTGCCCTGCGCGTCCGCAGCCACGGTGCCGCCGCCGTCGAGTCCGAAGCTGCCCTGCATCAAGTTGCGCTGCGGCTCAAAGGCGGTGCCGGCGTCGTTGAGCCGTGCGTAGGACATGGGCGTCCCGGTCGGCGAATCCTTCGGCGTCGACCGCGTCGTGCCGTTCCAGGCGACGTGGACGCGACCGCCCTTGCCCACGGCAAGCTGCCCGCCGCGGATGCTGCCCATCGCCATCGCGCTGTCGGCCACGCTGTTCACCGCGACCGGCTCGGAAAAGCGCTCCTTGCCGGGCTCGCGGCGGACGTAAAAGAGGTCGCCGCCGATCGGTTTGCCCTTGAAATAGAGCAAGTGCAGCACGCCGTTGGCATCCACGACCGCCTGCGGCTGGATGCCGTCGTCCGGCGTTTGCAGCACCGCCACCGCCTTGTCGGCGGCGCGGGTGGTGCCGACGACGAGGAGCAAGGCCATGACCGCCAGCGCTTGCCGGAACGGTCGTTGCTGCACGGCGGTGTTCGTTGCGGAACGCGATTCCTGGGGTGTTGTCATCGCTTAAGTACCTTATCCTCTCTCATGTGTTGGCGAGCCGGAAGCGTAAGTGACTGGATGATAACACACACTCCGGTCGCTTACGCACCCGGCGCGCCTTTCTCTGGTAGTAACCTCCGGTTGCTTACGCACCCGGCTCGCCAAAAACTTGCACTCACTCCTTGCCGACCTTTAACCACTTCAACTCTTTCGCCGACTGCAAAATCGCGTCGAGCACCAGCTGCGTGCGTAGCGCGTCGCGGAAGTCGGGCTGCGCCGGCTTGCCGGTCTCGACGCCTTGGAGGAAGTCCGCCAGCGCGTTGATGAACGTGTGCTCGTAGCCGATTGTCGTGCCGGGCACCCACCAGTGCTTGTGGTAGGGGTGCTCGCCGTTAGTGACGTGGATGTTGCGCCAGCCGGCCAGGTGCGACGGGTCGCCGTGGTCGAAGTAGCCCAGCCGGTGCGGGTCCTCCAGGTCGAAATAGATCGACGCGTTTTCGCCGTTGATCTCGAACATGTTTTTGTTCTTGCGGCCGCGGGCGTAGCGCGTCGATTCAAACGTCGCCAGCGAACCGTTGCCGAACCGCGCCAGGAACAAACAGGCGTCGTCGATCGTTACCTTCTGCACCTTGCCCGTCTCCGTGTGCGTGCGCTCCTTGATGAACGTCTCGGTCGTCGCCGTCAGCGTATCAATCGGGCCGTTGAGCCACAGGGCCGTATCGACCGAGTGCGAGATCAAGTCGCCGGTCACGCCGGAGCCGGCCACGTCCGCGTCGAGCCGCCACAGCCCCGCCCCGCCTTGCGGCAACTCGGGACTGATCGTCCAGTCTTGCAGGTAGGTCGCGCGGTAGTGGAAGACGCGGCCGAGCCGGCCTTCGTCGATGATCTGCTTGGCCAGGGCGATGGCCGGCACCCGGCGATAGTTGAACCACACGAAGTTCGGCACCTTGGCCTTTTCGACCGCGGCCACCATCTTGCGTGCCTCGGTGGCGTTCATGGCGAGCGGCTTTTCGCACAGGACCCACTTGCCCGCGGCGGCGGCGGCCAGGGCGATTTCGACGTGCGTGTTGTTTGGGCTGCCGATGTCGATGGCGTCGATGTCCTTGCGTTCGACGAGCTTGCGCCAGTCGGTCTCAGTGCTTTTCCATTCCCACGTATTGGCCATGGCGCGTGCGCGGTCTTCGTTGCGTCCGCAGATGGCCTGCTTGACGACCTTGACGGAGCTGGGGAAAAAATGCCCCA
>JBBRLG010000376.1:0-7545 GCA_038231495.1 Gemmatales bacterium
AATGCCCAGCGCTGCTCTAAGGCAATCATCCAATTTGGCGAGCAATTCCGCAGACAGTTTGCCGATCTTTTCCTTGAGCCGGTCCTCGCTCATCAAAGACAGGAGCGTGCAGCAAATCAAACAGTCCCGGTCCAAGCCCGCTGCTTTGGCCTCGGGCGTGGCGGCTTCGACAAGCAAGCAAGCCGGATCATCTTTCTCGTCCAGGTTGCCTGTTACCTGGACCACCACCGCGTGGCGCAGCTGTTGATTGTAAACGTCGGCCTGGACCACCACCACCGGGCGTTTTTTACCCCGACCGACGGAAGCATGGGGAAAACGGGCCTTCAGGACGTCGCCGCGCTGGAGGTTCATGAGTCGTCCGGTTCATCGAAACCGTCTCCGGCCAACAGGTCAGCGGTTTCTGCCGCTAACAAGTCCATTTCCTCCATCGTCCACGAACTGTAATCCAGGGCTTCGCCGCGCTCGTAGACATCCTTGCGCAGCACCACACACGCCGCACCAGCCACGGTTACTGCGACCATTTGACCGTGTTGAATGGCCCGTTCTTGTTCTGTAGTAAGCTTCATGATCGCTTCTTTCTTCACGCCAGCTGGTCCTGGCAGAGCGGTTATATGGCCTGGCGCACCGTAATCCGTCTCGTCTCCAGGTAAGCCGGCATGTCAATAGGCATTGGAAATCTCCCTTCACTCACAACCAATTTTATCCTACTGCGACCGCGGAATGCAGTCAACGGGATACCCGCCGGCCCGTCGCTTAGCCGCAAGCGGCGGGGCCGAACACTTCCAACAAAGCCTGCCGCATGACTTCCGGTTTGGGGTCGCGGCCCGTCCAGAGGCGGATGCCGATCACGCCCTGGTTGACCAGCATCCCAAGCCCGTCGAGTACCCGGCAGCCGCGCTGCTCGGCGTCGCGGACCAGGCGCGTAAGCGGTGGATTCGGGATCACGTCGCACACAACGAGCGACGGCCGCAGGCTCTCGACCGCGACCGGCACTCGTGCGTCCACGTCCGGAAACAGGCCAATGGACGTGGCGTTGATGAGCAGGTCGGTCCCTTCCGGCACGATGTAATCGCCTTGCCAGGGCACGAACGTCGCCTTACCGGGAGCGGCGCGGTTGAGTACCGCTGTCAACTCATTGCCGCGAGTCACGCTGCGATTGACAACGGTAATCGACGCCGCCCCGGCTTGCAACAACTCGACGCCGATGGCCCTTGCCGCACCACCGGCACCGAACAACACCGCCGCTTTGCCCACAACCGGCTGAATCTCCTGCACCGACTGGAGGAAGCCTTTGCCGTCGGTGTTCTCCCCGACCAGCTTGTCGCCGCGGCGCACGAGGCAGTTGACCGCACCGATAGCCTTGGCGGCCGCGGACAGTTCGTCCACCAGGGCCACGACGGCGACCTTGTGCGGCAGGGTGCAGTTGCCGCCGCGAAAGCCCATCGCCCGCAGGCCGCGCACCGCGTCGGGCAGGTCTTTGGGCGCGACCTCGATGGTGAGGTAGCGGTAATCGAGGCCCAGGTCGCGGAAGGCGGCTTCGATCATGCACTGGGTCGGGTTTTCGGCCACGGGCTGGCCGAAGAGGGCGACAAGCTCCGATTTGAATTGACGCGGCGCGGTCATGTCGGATCGTCTCCGTGGGACGCGATAGACTTGTGAAGTGTTATAGCGGAATCGGCGGCGGCTCTCTATTCCGAGTTCACACCCGACCGCCGCCGTCGAGGACCAACGTCTGGCCCGTCACGTACGCCGACGCTTCCGACGCCAGGAACACCGCGGCACCGGCAATGTCGAGCGGCTGTCCGTGGCGGCGCAGCGGCGTGTGCGCCATCAGCGCGTCGTAAGCCGGCTTGTCCTGAAAAAGCGCCGCCGCGAAGCGCGTTTCGACCAGGCCCGGAGCCAGGGCGTTGACACGAATCCCGGACGGTCCGAGTTCCTTCGCCAGGGTGCGCATCAACCCCAGCAGGCCGGATTTGCTCACGCTGTACGCGCCCAATCCCGGCAGCGGATCGATACCGGCGATGGACGCGATGAAGATTACCGAACCGCGCTGCAACGGTCGCATCCGCCGGATGGCGGCGCGGGCGGTCAGGAACGCGCCGGTAAGATTCACGTCCAGAATCTTGCGCCAGGCGTCGAGATCAATATCGAGCAGTGGACCCATGACCGGGTTCGTCGCGGCGTTGATAACAACGATGTCCGCGGTGAACGCCTCCGCGTCAAGCTGGTCGAACAAGCGGTTGATGGCGTCCGGTTCGCCCTGGTGGCAGACGTGGCCGCGCACGTCGGCCCGGTCGGCGCGGAGTTGTTCGACGGCGGCGTTCAGGGTGTCGAGCTTGCGGCCGGTGAGCGCGACCGACGCGCCGTGTGCGGCCAACGCCTGGGCGATGGCGAAACCGATGCCGCGCGTGGCCCCCGTGACGAGGGCGCGGCGGTCCGTCAGGTCGAACAGCTTTTCAAAGGACGCCATAGTGGCTACCTTGGTTAGGGTTGTCCGAAGGTTCTCGTCCAATCATTATCGGCCCATGCGTATCTTCGTCTACGAATACATCTGTGGCGGCGGACTTGCAAGCCAACCGTTGCCGGAATCGCTCCAGCGCGAAGGCTGGGCGATGCTGATGGCGGTGCTAGAAGATTTTCGGCGGTGTCTCGGTGTGGAGACGGTGACGCTACTCGACGCGCGGTTTGCGGAGTCGGCCGGCAAATTGGTGGGCACAAGGGTCGATTTCGTCGAACCGGGCGCGGAAGCGGGGCTTTATCGGGAGCAGACACGCCAGGCAGAATTCACGGTAGTCATCGCACCTGAATCCGACTTTTTGCTCCATCAGCGATGTTGCTGGACCGAAGACGCCGGCGGAAAATTGCTCGGCCCTTCACCCGCGGCGGTCCAGCTAACCGGCGACAAAAAACAGCTAGCAAAGTTCTGGCGGTGGCACGATGTCCCGACTCCTCCTTGCCTGCCATTTCCAGTGTGCCAAGCCGACAACTTTCCCTTGGTATGCAAACCACGGCGCGGTGCTGGGTCGGTCAAGACCTATTTTGTGCAAACGTTCGAGGAGTTAGTAAACACGGTCAATACGATGCTTGGGGAAGGGAACCTTCTGGATCAACCTATTTTACAACCCCACGTAAGTGGACTGGCTGCCAGCGTCAGCCTATTGCTCGGCGGTAGTTGGTGTCTCGCTTTGCCCGCTGCGACGCAAAATCTTTCCGGCGATGGTCGGTTCCGGTATCTCGGCGGGAGTCTGCCGCTCCCGGATGAATTGAACGACCGCGCCCAACGACTTGCACTCCGAGCTATCGCACCGATTGACGGACTTTCCGGTTACGTTGGCGTCGATTTGATTTTGGGCGCTGCGGTGGACGGCAGCGAGGACATGGCGATTGAGATTAACCCGCGGCTCACGACTTCGTACGTCGGTTTACGGGCGCTGGCGGAATTCAACCTGGCGGAAACGATGCTGGCACTGGCCCTGGGGCGGCCGTTGCCGGAAAGGCGGTATCGCGCGGGAGTCGTTCGCTTCCTGGCGGATGGCACGGTCGAGGGGCCGCATGTACAATGAGCCGGCTTGCAAAGCCGCAAGCGGCAATACCGAGGATGCACGATGCCGTTTCCCGCGTTCGACCGCTCGCGCCTGAAAATCCAGCCGCTGGCGCTGCGCCGCCACGACCTTGACCTGTCAGTCATGCTGCCGCTCGACGCGGCGCTCCCGGCGTTCGACCAGCCGGCGCTGGCGGTCCTCGGCCGCAAATTGGTCGAAGCAAAAGCAGCGGGCCGGGCACGCATCCTTCTCATGGGCGCTCACGTCATCCGGGCCGGCGTGTCACGTTACATCATCGACTTGATGGAACGCGGTCTCATAAACCACGTCGCGATGAACGGCGCCGGGCCGATCCACGATTGGGAATTCGCGCTGATCGGCGCGACGACGGAGAGCGTTGCCCGCTACATCCAGACCGGCGAGTTCGGTCTGTGGACCGAAACCGGTGCGATGAACGACGTGATTCGCGCGGGCATCCGGGACGGCATGGGCATCGGCGAAGCACTCGGCCGGGCGATCCTTGCCGGCGATTTTCCGCACAAGTCGGTCAGCGTCCTGGCCGCGGCGGCCCGGCTCGGCGTGCCGGTCACGGTCCACGTCGGCGTCGGTTACGACATCTTGCACGAACACCCCAACTGCGACGGCGCGGCCCTCGGCGCGGCCAGCTATCAGGACTTCCTGATCTTCACTCACCGCGTCAATGCACTCGAAGGCGGCGTGCTGCTCAACTTCGGCTCGGCGGTCATGGGGCCTGAAGTCTACCTCAAAGCGCTGGCCATGTGTCGCAACGTGGCCCACCAGGAGGGGCGCGTCATCCGCCACTTTACCACCGGCGTTTTCGACCTCGTGCCGCTCGACGGCGACACGCGCCAGCAAGCGGACAAAAGCGATCCGCGTTACTACTATCGCCCCTGGAAGACGATCCTCGTGCGGACCGTGGCCGACGGCGGCGCGAGTTTCTACGTCCACGGCGACCACCGCGTTACCTTGCCGCAGCTGCACCGCGCGGCGCTTGCGGCTTTGCAATCTACCACGGAGTGAGGCGCGTGCCGATGTCCCAGCCTCTCACCGACGAGCGCGTCGAGCACATTTTGCAACGGCTACCGGCACTGACCGTCGGTGTGGTGGGCGACCTGTTTCTCGACCGCTACCTGGACCTGGACGCCGCGCTGACGGAGCCATCTCTGGAAACGGGCCTCGACGCCTACCAGGTGGTGCGCGTCCGCTCCTACCCCGGTGCGGCGGGGACGGTGATGAACAACCTCGTCGCACTTGGTGTGGGCCGCGTCCTTCCGGTGGCCGTGATCGGCGACGACGGCGAAGGCTACGAATTACGGCAAGCGCTCCAGGCCCAGCGCGGCGTCGATCCGGGTTGGCTGCATTTTGACGGGACGCGGCGCACGCCGACCTACACCAAGCCGATGCTTCAGAAAAAGGGCCAACCGCCGCGCGAGTTGAACCGGCTCGACATCAAGAACCGTCAGCCGCTCGGTGCGGCGGCGGAGCGGCACGTCCTGGCGGTGCTCGACGAAATCTGGCATCAGGTTGACGCCCTGGTCGTGCTCGATCAGGTTAGCGAAGCGGAGTGCGGCGTCGTCACGACGAAGGTGCGCGAACGGCTGGCGGAGTTGGGCCAAGCACACCCGGACAGGCTTATCCTGGCCGACAGCCGCGAGCGCATCGGCCTGTTCCGGTTCGTCGCGCTCAAGCCGAATCAGCGCGAGTGCTGCAACGCCGTTTCGCAAGCCGACGTGTTGACCGCCGCCGCGGAACTGGCCGGGCGCGCGCGTCGGCCGGTCTTTTGCACGACGGGCGACAAGGGCATTTTGTTACTCGATCCCGAACAGGTTGCGCCGATCGTGTTGGCCGCCTACCCGGTAGTCGGTCCGATTGACCCGGTCGGGGCGGGCGACAGCACCAGCGCGGGCATCGTCTGCGCTCACGCGGCCGGGGCGACGTACGCGGAGGCCGCGGCGTTCGGCAACCTGGTCGCGTCGATTACGGTGCAGCAAATCGGCGTTACCGGCACCGCTTCGCCCGAACAGGTGCGGACGCGCTGGCGCGCGGTGTGTTCCGGCGTTAAGCGTTTCTAGCTTTTTTTCGCGAGCCGGGAGCGTCAGCGACCGGAGTTTGCCGTCGGAAGAACTCCGGTCGCTGACGCTCCCGGCTCGCCTTGCGGTTCACGCCGCGTACGCCAACTTTTCCACACCTTCGCGGTTTACACAGGCGTCGATCAGGCCGCGGAATAACTGAATGTCCAAACCCGACGCCGTCGCCGACGCGGGCTGCCACTGGATGCCCATCGCGTACCAGCCGAAAAACTCCGCCGCTTCAATCCCCTCGACCACGCCGTCCAGGGCGTTCGCCCCGACCCGGAAGCCGCGGGCGATGCGCTGCACCGCCCGGCGATGCTCGCTGTTTACAACGACTTCGCCCTCGCCATAGAGGTCGGCAAGCTGCGTGCCTTCGATGACGTTGATGGCGTGACGGAGGCCGCGCTCCGGCGGGTGGCGGTGTTGGAGCGCTTCGGGCTGGTCGCGCGGCAAGTCGAAAAACATCGTGCCGCCGAACGCGGTATTGAGGGCGTGCATGCCGTGGTCGATGCCCAGCAGCGGCAGCTTGTGTTCCTTGCACCAGTGGCACAGCGTGTCGAACTCGGCGGCCGTCTGCCGGGTGGCGTGGTCGTGGCCGACAAGGACCATGCCCTGCACGCCTTCGAGCAGGTCGTCCCAGGAGCGGCCGTTGGTTTCGGTGATGACCAGGGGGTCGGCTTCCGCCGCGGTAAGCGAGGCGGCGATGCCGGCGGGCCAGAGGCCGCACCCGTGCCGTTCGCGCGGGTTGCTGCAATCCGAGCCGTAAACGCCAATGCGGGGAAGGGGGTGCTGAGTCGGCATGGAGGACTCCTTTCCTCAAGTGACCAGGTGATATAAACCAGGCTGCACTCGTCCTAGTACAGTAGGCGAGCAGGGGGTATTGTAACGGGGTCAACGCCAATAGCCAGCGGAAAATAGAAAAAATCCCGGCTGGGGTGTGGCAATTTACGGATCGCTTACGGGCGCTGTTTTTCGGACACGAGTTCAAAGCGGTCGTCGCCGACGAGGACGGTGTGCGCCAGGCCCAGAAACAGCCCGGTGCCGACGACGCCGGAAATGGCCCGGATTTGCAATTCCAGTTCACCGGCGCGGGGAATGACACCGACGTGACAGTCCAGGATGGCGTTGCCGTTTTCAGTGAGGAAAAGCCGTCCGTCCGGGGCGTAAACGACCGGGTCGCAGTCGAGCAGTTTGAGCCGGTGCTGGCACAGGGGCAGGGCGAAAGGCACCACCTCGACCGGCAGCTTGCCGCGGCTGCCGAGGACCGGAACCTCCTTGCCCGGCCCGATCAGGATGACGAGTTTCTTCGACGCCGCCGCGACGACTTTCTCGCGCACCAGGGCACGGCCGTAGCCCTTGATGAGATTGAGGTGCGGGTCCACTTCATCGGCCCCGTCAACGGTGACGGCAAGCGGCATACCCTGTTCGAGTTCGACGAGCGGAATGCCGAGGCCTTGGGCGAGGTCCGCCGAGGCGCGCGAGGTGGGCACGGCAGTCACGCGAAAGCCGGCCCGAACGCGGTCGCCGAGCAGTTTGATGAATGCCTCCGCCGCGCGGCCGGAGCCTATGCCGATGGCGGCACCCTCGGGGACGAAATCCAAGACACGATCGAAGATTGTCACGGCCGCTGCTCCGGGACGCTGGTTCCTGCCAACCGATAGCCGTTGGAGATTTTATGGAGGGCGCGGCGTATTCCTACCGGCAACCGCAGGAGTTCACCCTAGGCGTGGCACCCGCCGTGAACGGCGGGCCGAATACCGCTCCGCGGCAAGCCCCGTTCAGAGATTGTCTCGCTTTCATGCAGCGATTTCCGTGGGGGTTGGTGCCGGTTGGCTTCGTGCCTGAGCGTTTTGAACTTGGAGGGCATTGTGCGTCAGTACCGACAACCCGATCTGAATGCGGGCCCGCCG
>JBBRLG010000377.1:0-7542 GCA_038231495.1 Gemmatales bacterium
GAGAAGACGCTCCTGAGATCGGCGGCGTCACTGGGCAGCATGAGCCGATCACTTGCTCACCTGTTGATGCGTCCCGATTTTTCGTGCGCACCCACTTGCGGCGGGCTTGGCGCTGCGATGTGCTGGCGCTGCCAGCAGCCTGCCAGTGCGCCGCCGTGCATAGCTGTTCGGCGCGAGCCATAGCTGTTCGGCGCCCGGTGCATAGCGACAAGTCACCGGTGCATAGCGACAAGTCACCGGTGCATAGCTAGACAGGCAAAAGCCATAGCTGTTCGGCGCCGGAGGGATAATCAGTAGTTCGGCGGCTTGTGGCACGATCAGCGCCGCGACTCCACGACAAAAGGAGCAAACATAGCGAGAACGAAGACCATCCAGCTATACTACGAAGGCGGCTTGCACGGAGGGGCATACGGTTGGGATGTCATCAAGGGCCTGGAGGAACGCTTCTCAGACTTCCGCTTCATCATGGAATTCTCCGGGGCCGACGCGGAGCTTCAGGCCATCAGATACTGCCGAGAGAACGGGCTGCGGCTACAACCCGGACTCAAAGAGAGCGCTTACCAGTGAAGAAGGACGACAATGCCGACTTGGACACAGTTGACGTACCTCCTTCAAGTTCCTGCGTAGGAGATGGCAATGGTGGTTACGCTTGATCCCGAACTGGAGATTGCATTGAAGGAGCAGGCACGTCAGCGGGGGATAGCCGTCGAGGTCTTGACCCTCGACGCCCTCCGGGAGCGGTTCCTTGCACCTGCCCCGCCGCTCCAGCCCCAAGATGAGTGGGAGCGGCGCCTGCTCGGAGTGGCGAAGAACTGTGGCGTGTCACTGTCCGATGCGGCCCTTAGTCGTGAAGTGATCTACGAGTAATGGCTTACCTCGTCGATACAAACGTCCTGGTGCGGCTCGCGAACACGGCGGATGCGAGCCACGCGGTCGCTGCCCAAGCCGTGCTCGGGTTGCACCGGCGCGGCGAAGTGTTTCATCTCACGGCCCAGGTTCTGATCGAGTTTCGCAACGTCGCTACCCGCCCGAAGGCGGTAAACGGCTTGGGACTCTCGACGGTAGACGCCGAGGTGCAGGCAGCCGGCTTCGAGGCGTTGTTTCCCCTGCTGACGGAGACGCCGGATATCTACCCGGCCTGGAAAGCGCTTGTCGAATCGCTTGGGGTGGTTGGCAAGCAGGTCCATGATGCCCGACTGGTCGCGGTCTGCCACGCTCACGGGGTGACGCATCTGTTGACATTCAACGTCGGCCACTTCGCCCGGATGGCAGGCTACGGGCCGGGACTGGTTGTGGTCGATCCGGCAAACGTCTAAGCCGCCGAACCAGTCGCTGCAGCAGACCGGGGCCGCATTACGGTCTTTCGAGACATTAGGCTTCAGCGGCGGCCCCGGCAGGTGAGCTTGGTCGTTCGGCGGCATCCGTGCCTCACCCGTCTGAGCGAAAACTTTGGTTCATCGGCACTGGGCCGTTGATCAAAACCACCATCCAGGTGGCGACCGCGTGCAGGTTTCAACCTGGGTTGCTACCCTAACTGAAGGAGTGATTCAAGCCATGATGAACAAACGAAAGACGATTTCGGCCGTCCTGCTGCTGTTGGGCAGCGCCGGCGGGCTGGCCGTCCACACACAGGCAGCAGAGCCGACGGAGGCGCTGACGGCGACAACGTTCGCCCAGTACCGAAAGCAGATCAATCCACAGCCCGGCGAATCGCGATGGATGGAGGTTGCGTGGTTCGTCGACCTGCACGCGGCCCGTCAGAAGGCGGCCTCTGAAGGCAAGCCATTATTCATCTACTCGGCCGGAGGCGCCACCGGCATCGGGTCATGTTGAAGCGGCGGCCGAACGGTGGGCCGTGCGCCTGCCTTCTGGACCGAGGAAAACACCAAGCTGATCCGGGAGAACTTCGTCGCCGTCTCGCTGAGTGTGTCGGAGTACGACCGTACCGACGCCGTCGGGCAATTCCTGCAGGATTCGGGCCTGAAGCTCAGCCGATTGGAGGGCTGGCTGGGGTGCGTGACCCCCGGCGGCAAGATTCTGGAGAGCACTTTTGACATTAAAGAGGGGAAAAAGAGCTTTAAACCGGAGCTCGACCTGAAGGGGGCGCTGGAAAAATGGCAAGCCCTTCCCGAAGCGGAGCGGGCACCCGGTGCCGTGAAGGTCGGCGCGATGGGCGCGGTCGATCACAAGCGTGCCGTCCTTGCACCGCCACCCGGGACGTTGATCCTCAAGCTCTATTACCGGGCGTTCATGCGCGAAGACAACAAGCTCCGTTACCTGACCGACAATGACCTCTTGAACGACGGGAAGCGAATCACCACGCCCCAGGCCCACCCTGACCACATGTGGCTCTCCGAGGCCGAATGGAAATCGCTGATGCCAGCCAACCCGCGTGTGGGCGACACGTTCGCGATGCCGGCGGGTGTCGCCGATCGTCTCGTGCGCCGGCACCTGAACCCGAGGACCGTTTACGACGGAACTAGCGACGGACTGGACCGTGCCTCGGTCCGCGCCGCCGAGTTGAACCTGGCGGTCGAGGCCGTGTCCGCGGACACGGTTCGCTTGCGGCTGGACGGCCACGCCAAACTCGGCAAGGAACCGCCCCCGGATGTAGTCGCCGGCAAGATCGCTTCGATGAGCCAGTGGGGCTACGAGCCGACACTACTCGGCTTCCTGGAGTACGATCCGAAGAAGCAGGTCTTCACCCGCTTCGACGTGGTGGCGTTGGGCGATCAGTTCGGCAGGGTGGGTCTCACGATCGGTGCCGCGCGCCCGGGCTGCCAGCCCCTGGGAATCACCTTCGAGCTCGTCACCGGAGACAGGCCGGCCGATCGCGTCCCCCCCGGCAGTGCCTCGACCTCTCGGCCCTACTTCGATCCGAAGCGCTGACGTGGTAGCCGCTGAGCGCCGCCGAACCAGGCGCTGCAGCAGACGGCCGCCGCCGTGTCGGTTTCTGGGACTTCAAGCTCACTCGGGCGGCGGCCGCTGCTGAGCTGTGTCGTTCGGCGAGAAGTGCTATGCGACCTGACCGAAGATACAAGTCGAGCATTCCATCGAGCGCAACCGAGCGCGTAGTCGAGCGCTACGAGGATGGGGCCAAGCAACTGGCAAAATACTTTGTCGATGAACAGCTCGTTGGTTCACGATTCTGGGATAATGACGGCTATTTGTCGCTGGAAAGGCCCTTCAAGGACGGACTGAGGCATGGCATCGAATACAGATGGTACTTTGATGGAGTACTCACATCGGCGTTGCCATATGTAAACGGAAAGCCGCACGGTGTTGCGAAGCAGTGGTCTGACTCAGGAAAGCTGGTCGGAAGCTACAAGATGGTTCACGGAACCGGAATCGACCTGTTCTGGAATGAACTTTGCGGTATAAGGACCGCTCCTAATTATCTCTCTGAAGTTCACTACATGCGCGACGGCCAATGGCATGGATACACCTGGTGGCTCAATCAGGATCAAGCCTCAGTTTGGGTGGAACGTCACTATGTTCAGGGTGACCTGCATGGGATCGTGCGTGAATGGAACGGGCACGATCGGCTTAGACGGGGATTTCCCCAATATTTCGTAAATGGAAAACGGATCGACAAGCGACAGTACCTACGCGCTGCCGCCGCCGATCCTTCGCTTCCGAGATTTCGCTCCGAGGAGAACTCGCCAGCGAGGGTGTTCCCGGAAGCAATTTGCAAGCATTTGTTGACTCAACGAGATGGCGCAAAACAAGTTGCTCAACCCGATTCGCAAAGCCGCAAGCGGCGGAGGTGTGAGATGGCCACCTGGAAGATTGCGGCGGCGCAGATTGATTGCCACCTCGGCGACACGCCGCGTAACCTCGGCACCATTCGCGCTGAGCTGAAGGTCGCCGCCGGGCGCGGGGCACGCCTCGTTATCTTTCCGGAATGTGCCCTGACCGGCTACGGCTTCGACAGCCGCGACGAGGCGCTGCCATTCGCCGAGACGCTGCCCGGTCCCGCCACCGACGCCGTTGCCGCCGATTGCCGTGATCTCAACGTCTGGGCCGTCTTCGGCTTGCTCGAGCGCGGCGAAGGGGGCGAACTGTTCAACGCTTGCGCCCTCGTCGGCCCGCACGGATTCGTCGCGGGCTATCGCAAGATTCATTTGCCGTTCCTCGGCGTCGATCGCTTCACGACGCCGGGCGACCGGCCGTTTGCCGTGCACGACCTCGGCGGCCTCCGCCTCGGTATGAACATCTGCTACGACGGCAGTTTTCCCGAATCGGCGCGTGTCCTCATGCTGCTCGGCGCGGACCTTGTCGTCCTGCCGACGAATTGGCCGACCGGCGCGGTGAGTACCGTCTGCCATCTGGTGCAGTCGCGGGCGCTGGAGAATCACCTCTTTTACGCGGCCGTCAATCGCGTCGGTGAGGAACGAGGGTTTCGCTTCATCGGCCAGAGCCGGATCGTGCAGTGCAACGGCGCGATACTGGCCCAGGCGGGCGAGTACGAGCCGGAGATCATCGTCGCCGAGATCGACCCGACGGCGGCGCGCGACAAACACCTGGTCAAGATTCCGGGCAAGTACGAGTTGGATCGATTACGGCACCGACGGCCGGAGATGTATGGACCGATTTGTGACAAGTGAATTGGCCGCTTGCGGCTTTGCAAGTCATTGCGTTTCAACGACGGCCGATTTCTTCACCGGCACGCGGTTGCGCATCTCGGCGCGCGACACGTTTAACGTCTCCAGGATCGGCAAATACACTTCGCGGTAATACAGGTCCTCGTCCATGACCCGCAGCGCCTTGATATCCGCGATGCGCTGGCGGCTCTCGGCCAGGTCGTAGATCGCCGGCATCGCGAAGTCGTTCATCACGCGCCGCATTTGCGTCAGCGTGGCCGGCCGGTCGTACTTCAAATACACCTCGACGCACTGCGCGAAAAAGTCGTAATGCGCCTTCTCGTCCACGGCCAACAGTAACAGCAGCCGCGACAACGCCGGGTCGCCGCCGTGTTCGTCCAGGCGCAGGCGCAGGTTGCGGTAACTCAACCACGTCGCCAATTCCTGCGTCATCGCGTAGACGAGCATCGCCAGGCGGTTGTCGTGCGGCAGGTTCCACTCCCGCTCGAACACCATGCGTTCCAGGTCGAACAGCTGCTCGTCGGTGCGGCTGCCGGAGCGCAGGAGCCAGTCGGCCAGCACCAGCGAATGCTTCGACTCCTCGTAGCCCCAGTTGGCGTAGAACCAGGCGCGGCCGCGGCTGGACCGCACCATCGGCAAAATCTTGGACGTGTAGTCGGGCAGGTACAATTCGACCGCGGTGAACGATTCGAGGACGTTCGCGATCTGCGGCGCGAGTTGGGGGTTGCACTGGTCCCAGGGGATGTCGTCGCGCACCGACCAGCGGCGCTTGCGCTCCGCCTTGTCGAAGAAATCGCGGTAGAGGGTCCAGAAGGTCGCTTCCAGTTCCCGGTCTTCCGTCGCCTGGTTCGTGTCGCTCATCTCCGCCTCAGCCGTTTGATAGCGCTGGATTGCTTTCCGCTATTTTACGGCAAATTCAGGCACTCGACAAGTCCCCGCTTGGGTCGGGTTACTTGTCCCCTCCTTCCTTGAGCAGCTCCTCAACCTTGTCGCGCATCACCCGTTCGTTGTGCAATTTCTGGTATTCCAGGAACCCTTCGTAGCAGTAGCGCACGTTGCCCTTCTTGTCCATCAGGAAGAAGGTCGGCGTCCGCCGCACGTTCCAGGCGCGCTTCAACTCGCCGTCCGTGTCGATGCCGGTCTCGGCGACGGCCGGGTTCGACTCCGCCACTTTCTTAAGCTTGGCAATCAGCTTCTTCAGGTCGGCATCGTCCTCCTTGGGCAGCGACGGGCCCTCGTCCCGGCCGTGAGCCGGGAAGGACTGGCCCAGGTCCGCCGTGTGGAGCGCGACGATTTCCAGGCCGTCGTCCTTGTACAGCTGCCGCCACTCGGCGAATTGGACGAAGTTGTAGTACGAGGTCGGCGAATCGCTCGACCAGAAGTGGACCAGCACCACCTTGCCGACCAGTTCCTTGTTGCCCTTGATTTTCGTCTTGCCCAGCCATTGCGTGACCTGGCCGAGTTCCGGTGCCGGCTGCTTCATGGCCTCCGGCTGTTTGAGGTGGAAGTCCGGTTTGCCCGCGGCCGGCTTCTTGGCCGGCTCGTCAGCCTTGTCCGGCGGCGCGGCGGTCGCGGCCATTCCCAGTGCCAACACAATCAGCCCACACGTCAGACGCTTCATGGGTGTTCTCCTTGCTTGGGTGCGACGGCCCTGCGACCTTCCAACCAGCCGGCGACCGTTTCCAGGCCCGCAACCGCCGGGTCGTCGGGCGTCAGGTGCCGCGCCCGCGCCGCCAGGCGGCGGGCGGCGGGGTTGTCCCCGTTCCGGATTGCCGTTAGCGCAAGTGTAGAATACGAATCGGCCAGTTGCCGCCGGATGGTGCCGGCGTCGGCACAATAAACCCGCGACGAATCGGCCGCGCGCAGGGCCAGGGTCACGCCGACCAGCTCGGCCGCCGCGTTGACCGCCGGGCCGCCGCTGAAACCCGACTCCAACCCGCGCACCGTCTCGACCTCCAACACGTTCACGCACACTTCCTGCCCGGCGGCGAACGTCCAGGTTTTGGCCGCAACGCCGCACGCCTTGCCGACGGCACGGTCCCAGAGGATGTTCTTCGCCTGCGGGTTGCCGACGAAATAGATGGCGTCGTTTGTCTCGGGCACAGCCGTCGCGAGCGCGATTTCGCGCACGCCGCCGGGCACCGTGTCCAGTTGCAAGACGGCCAGGTCGCGCTTCGGGTCGGCGGCGACGACGTGGGCGCGAATGGCCGTGCCGCGCTTGCTGCGCTCCTGGTAGGGCAGCGGTTCCGCGATCAGTTTCTGGTCTTCGTACAGCGGGAACAGGACGTGGAGTTCCTTCGCGCCGTGGACGACGTGCCAGGCGGTGACCAGCAGGCGTTCGCGCTTGTCGAGCAAGACGCCGCTGCCCTGGGCGGTGGCCGTGTCGAACTTGGCCCAGACCAGTGCGGCGGCGTCCAGTCCGGGCGGCGGTCCGGCCGGGTTGGGTACGAGGGTCAGCAGCAGGAGGGGGAAGATGTGGCTCATAGAAGCAATACATTTCTAAGGTTTTAGGCGAGCCGAGAGCGTAAGCGACCGGAGTACGCTCCCTGGTGCAACCTCCGGTCGCTTACGCTCCCGGCTCGCCTAAAACGTTCGTAACCGTTCACTCCCCCCCTTACGAAGGGGGGGTAGGGGGGGTGAAGAGAGCGCCATGACCGAGTACTTTAATCGTTCTTACCCCCCCTACCCCCCCTTCGCAAGGGGGGGAGCAGTTGATGCCGGTGAACGGTTACAAACGTTCTTCCTGGTTCCCACGCAGAGCGTGGGAACCAGGAAGAAACGCTTACCGAATCAACACGACCCCAACCGTGTCCTGCATCGACTGGCTAAACGCGCGTTGCAAGGCGGCCTTGCGACTCGTCGCCGGGTTCGGCGGGTTGGCCCCGTCGTCCCAGACCGGCTGGTTGATGATGCGCGACGCGTCCAGCGCCGTGTTCGC
>JBBRLG010000378.1:0-7507 GCA_038231495.1 Gemmatales bacterium
GGGTTGACGGGCAACGGAACGACGCGGAGCACGCTGCGCTCGAGGGCGGCTGGCGAAAGCGGCTCCGCACGGTCAAAAGGGCCGGCGACGCTTGGCGTCGCAGCCTCCTTTCGCGGCTGCTCTTCGTGCGAAGAGGAACCCGCCAGGAAGGCGACGATCTGCCGAAGGTTGTGCAGGGTGCCGAGGTGTTCGGGCTTGATCGGCGGCGCGTCGGGCAGGCGTTCTTGCAAGGCCGACAGGATTTCGACGCGCTTGATCGAGTCGATGCCCAGGTCGGCGTCCAGGGCCATGTCCAGTTCCAGCATCTCCGGCGGGTAGCCCGTCTTCTCGGAGATGACTTCCAGCAAGACCCGGCTGATCTGCTCGTGGCCGACGTTGGCGACCGGCGTCGCGTGGGCCGCACCGTTGACCGCTGGGACTGGCATGGCCGTGGGCCTTGTGCCCTCGCCGTTCGCCAGGAAAGCGACGATCTGCCGGAGGTTGTGCAGGGTGCCGAGGTGTTCCGGCTTGATCGCCGGCGCGTCGGGCAGGCGCTCTTGCAGGGCCGACAGGATTTCGACGCGCTTGATCGAGTCGATGCCCAGGTCGGCGTCCAGGGCCATGTCCAGTTCCAGCATCTCCGGCGGGTAGCCTGTCTTTTCGGAGATCACGTCGAGCAGGATTTTTTCGAGGTTGGTCGTCGGGGGCGCCGCCACGACCGCCGCTTGCGGCTTTGCAAGGATCGCCGCTTGCGGCTGAGCGCTCGAGCGCTCAGCCGCAAGCGGCAAAGGCGCGGCGGGCATCCCGAGGGAGGCCTGCAACAACCGCTGCTGTTGTTCGATGAGGAGGTGGACGCCACGCTGCGCACTTTCCTGACCGTCGAGAAATTGCCGATGCAGCAAGGCCGTCTGTTCCTGCATCCGTTGCAGAGCCGACAGCGTATCGCGCGTGACTTGCAGCGCCTGAGTCAGGGCGGTCCCGTCGGCGACGACGGGGGCGGGTGTCGGCGGCGGAGTCGAACGAGGACCAGTCATCGTCGGGTTCGCTGCTTCCTTCAAGAGGGGTTGCGGTCTTGCCGCTTGCGGCGTTGCGGTCGGCGGTCGCTTAGCCTTCGGCTTGACGTAGTTCGCACCGCCCAGATCGACGGTAAACGTCGGCTTGCGCGACTCCGGGGACAACCGCCGTAGGCGCTCGGCACCGTCGTCCCACAGCGCCAGATGGATGTCATATCCCAGCGAAGCAAGCCAGGCCAGGGTGGACGCCAGGTCGAAGAAGCCTGTGCGCTGCCCCGCCGAACCGTCCAGGGCGAACGCCTCGTGCGCGCGGCCTGCCAGGGTCGCGGCCACCATGCCCGTCAAGTGCGTCCGCGGCCCGACTTCGAGGAACGTGCGCACGCCGGCCCGGTACAACTCCTCAACCTCGGCGACGAACTCGACCGGCCGGGCCAGCTGTCCGGCCAGCAGATCGCGGGCCTGTGCCGGGTCGGACGGATACGGCCGCGCCGTCGTGTTGGCGTAAACGGGGACGCGCGCCGGTTGGAAGGTGACTCGTTCCAACTCGGCGCGAAACGGCTGCTCGGCGGCGGCGACCAGCGGGCTGTGAAACGCAGCCGCCACCGGCAACCGGGTGCAACGCAGCTGCCGGGCCGCGAACGCCGCCGCCGCGCGTTCGATGGTTGCGGTCGGGCCGGACAGGACCGTCTGTTGCGGTGAATTCTTGTTCGCCAGCGTCAATTCCAGCTTCTCTTCGCGCAAGACCAGCGCGATGGCCTCCACCGGCGCCGACACGGCGAGCATCGACCCGGCATCGCCCTGGGCGTTTGCGCCGGCCGCGGCCATCAAGCGGCCGCGGGTCTGCGACACCGCGAAAAAGTCCGCCGGCGACAGGCAACCACCGGCACACAGGGCCGTCAATTCGCCGTAACTATGGCCGGCGAACGCGGCGGCTTCGACCCCGAACGCTTGCAGGACGTGGAACGCACCGAGGCTCACCGCGCCGAGCGCCGGCTGGGCAACATCGGTCGCGCGCAGCAGTGTTTCGTTCGCCGTCTTTGTCGCGGCGTCGAACGCGGGCAGCGGATAAATAAGGTCGCTCAAGCGCGGCTTGCGCCCGGTCGCGGCATCCGCGGCGGCCAACGAATCGTGGGCTGCCGGGAAGTGACACGCCAGGTCGCGCATCATGCCGACGTACTGCGCCCCCTGCCCCGGAAACAACGCGGCCAGCTTGCCTTCCGGTTCATCGCTGCCGTAGTAAATGCCTTCGGGACTGCGCCAGGTTTGCTTGCCCCCATTCTTGGTCAGCAACGTGCGAGCGCTCCCCAGCAGCTTCGCAATGTCGCTGCGGCCGTTTTCGACGACCAGGAATAATCGACACTTGCCCAGCGCCGCCGCGCGCGACCGCGCGGCCCGGACGCGCAGGTCGGGCCATTTGAGGTCGACCGGGAAAGCCGCCAGTTGCGTGGCAACGGTCTGCGGATCGTCGCCGGTGAAGGCCAGGATTTGCACGTCGCCGTCCCAGTCGATTGCGGGCTTGCGCGCGTCGGCCTCCTCCAGTACGCAATGAAAATTGCTGCCGCCGAAGCCGAACGCGCTGACGCCGGCACGGCGCGGGTGGTCGGGCGACGGCAGCCACGGCCGTTTTTCGGTGCTGACGTAGAACGGCGTCCGGCCTGGCCGCAGCGCCTCGGTGGGTTGCTTCACCTTGATCGTCGGCGGCAGCACCTTGTGATACAGCGCGGCCGCCGCCTTGATGAGGCCCGCCGCCCCCGCCGCGGCCTTCGTGTGGCCGATCTGCGATTTGACCGAGCCGAGGGCGCACCACGTCCCGGTACGGCCGGTGCCCTGGTACACCTGCGTCAGCGCCGCCACTTCCGTCGCGTCGCCGACCTTCGTGCCGGTGCCGTGTGCTTCCAGCAGTTCGATCGTGTCCGGCGTGACGCCCGCCCGGCGGTAGGCCTGTTTCAACGCCTCGATCTGACCTTCCGCCTTGGGCGCATAGATCGCATTGCCTTTGCCGTCACTCGACGTACCCATGCCGCGAATGACGGCATAAATGCGGTCGCCGTCCCGGCGGGCGTCGGCCAGGCGCTTCAGGATGACCACGCCCAGCCCTTCGCCCAGGATGGTGCCGTCGCCGTTCACGTCGAACGGCCGGGCGTTGCCGCTGGGCGACAGGGCCGGCGTCTTGCTGAAGCACATGTACATAAAGATGTCGTTGAACGTATCGACGCCGCCCGTTATTACGAGGTCGGCGCGGCCCGTCTGCAACTCCATTGAGGCCAGGTGGACGGCGCTTAACGAACTGGCGCAGGCGGCGTCCACGACGCAGTTGGTGCCGCCCAGGTCGAAGCGGTTGGCGATGCGGCCCGCGACCACGTTGCCCAGCAAGCCGGGGAAAGAACTCTCCTGCCAGCCGACGTAGGAATCGCCGATGCGCTGCACCACGTCGTCGGCCACGCTTGTTTCGACGCCGGCTTCTTTCAAGGCCCGCCGCCAGATCGGGTGGCCCAGGCGCGCGCCGAGCGGGATCACCAGTTCCAGCGCGCCCGTCACGCCGAGGATGACGCTGACGCTGCCGCGGTCGAGTGCCTTGCCTTGCGCACCCTCGCCGCCGACCGCGTAGCCGGCGTCCGCCAGGGCCTGTTGCGCGGCGACGAGGCCGAGGAGTTGCGCCGTGTCGGTGGCCTCGATGCTGTTGGGCGCGATGCCGTAAGCGGCGGGGTTGAACGCCACCGGCGACAGGAAGCCGCCGCGGTTGGCGTAGGTCAAGTCGGGCCGCTTGGGGTCGGCGTGGAAATAGTCGTCGGGCCGCCAGTAGCCGGCCGGCACGTCCGTGATGCCGTCCGCGCCCTTGACGATGTTGGCCCAGTAGCCCTCAAGGTCGTTCGCGCCGGGGAAAAGACAGCCGATGCCGATGATCGCCAACGGCTGTTCGTGGTCTGCGGGGTTCAAGCAAGTATCCTCTCGGTTGTCTGCAAGCGCTCTTCAATCGGTTCCCGTTGCAGCGGCGTCACTCGGACGGCCGCGCTATCGACGGCAACGCCCTGCCAGCGCAACATCTGCACGCGCAGCGTCACGACGGCCCCGTGCAGGAGGTTCAGCGCCAGCGTCACGACCCGACGGTTCTGCGGCAGTTCCAGGAACGAGCCTTTGGCCCACTCGTACAACGCGCCCATCGCCGGGCCGCACCACACCTGGTAATCGAGCTTGCGCGTCGGCTCGCCGGCGTTGGCCCAGCGCGACGACTGGCCCAAGTACCAGCGGAACACCAAAGCCATTTTATGCTTCGGGTCGCGCTCGGCTCGTTCGACCTGTCCCGGATCGCGCTGCTGAAAGTAGACGCGCGTCTGGCCCCATATCTCTTCCAGGGGCGCGCGAAAGAGGTTTTTTTCGAGTGCCGCGCGTTCGGCAATCGGCAGTTCGTCCAGACTGCTGTGGGTGCGATACAGTTCGTACAACTTGGCCGCGCGCATCGCGAACATGGTGCCGCGCTTGAGCACCTGCACCTTGACGCCCATTTCAAACATGTCGGCGGCGGGTGCCATCGTCACGTCGGCCTGTTCGGCCTGGGCCAGCATCGTCCGCACCACGTCCGACGAACCGGACTCGACGCACGCCTGGTTGATCGAGCCGGTGACGAGGTAGTCGGCCCCCATCGCAAACGCGGCGGCGGCACCCGCCGGCGTCGCGATGCCGCCGGCCGCGCCGACGCGCAGCGGATTGGCGTAACGGTGGGTTGCCTGCAAACGGTCGCGCAACGCCAGCATCGTCGGCAGCAGCGTGATTGCCGGGCGGTTGTCGGTGTGGCCGCCGGAATCCGCCTCCGCCGTCAAATCTTGCGCGACCGGAACCGTCGCCGCCAACCGCGCCTGTGCCGCCGTCAGGTCGCCCCGCCGCACCAGTTCTTGCAACAGGCGCTCCGGCGGCGGCGCGAAGAATTTACTCGCCACTTCGACGCGCGACACCTTGACGACGACGCGGTTGGGCGTGACGACGCGCCCCTCGGCGTCGATATGAATGCCGTGGAGCCGGTAGCGCACCACGGCCGGCGTCAGGTCCAGGTACGCCGACGCTTCGACGAGTCGGACGCCGCGGCGCAAATACAAATCGACGACGGCTTCTTCCAGTGCCGGGTCGTTGGGGCTGTGAATGAGGTTGAAGCCAAAGGGCAGGTCGCCGAGGTTTTGCGTAATGCGGTCGATGGCGGCCTCGACCCGCTGCAACGACAGCCCCGCCGCGCCGAAAAAGCCGAGCATGCCGGCCCGGCCCATCTCTTCCACAATGTCGGCCGAGCCGATGCCGTTGGCCATCGCGCCGGTGACGTAGGCGTAGCGCAAGCCGTGGTCGGCCCGGAAGCCGGCGTCGCCCAGGTCTTCCAGACGCAGGGCCGGTACGAACGGACCCGATGCCGAGCCGTTTGCATTTAACTGCGCAATGCCGCCGGGGCCGGCAACGACGTGCAGCGGCCGGCGAATGTCGCGCAGGGCGTCGGCCAGGGCCGGGTCAACGAGCATGGAAAATACCGTAACCAAACGGATAGACTCTCATCAGGAAAATGATACCGCTTCCCCACGCGGTTCGCCACTACCCGCCAAAGTCGGGCCGTCCCTCTTATCTGGACACCCCGCCCCCGGTTTCTCTTCCCCCACTTGCCTCTTTCCTTCAAGTCCACCCATTCGCGGCGACGATTTAGGTAAAACGGCGTGTTCCGGGCGCGACGGGCCGCGCCCCGGTGGCATACTTGTCGGGCCGGCGACGGTCGGTTTGGGTTTCCTCTGGCAATAGTCTGCTCACCATCGGGCGGGGGACGGGTAGGCCGAACCATGACCCTTTTCCTTCAGGGATCGTTGCGGCGGTGGCGGGGCGCGGCAAGCCTCGCGCTGGCGCTGGTTGCGGCCGTCGGGCTGGCCCCGGTCCTGTCGGTCGCCCGCGCCCAGGACGGCGACGGCGTTTACTATTCGCCCAAGGCCGCCTTTCTGATCCCGTTTACCACCGACCCGACGGACAAGCGCATCAAGTCGGTGATCCTCCACGTTTCCGAGGACCAGGGCCGCACCTATAACGTCTCCACCACGGTCAACGCTCCCGGACCCACCACCCGCGCCGACGACAAGGTCTTTCGCTTCACTTCCAAAAAAGACGGCTGGTACTGGTTCGTCGTGCAAACGCAGGACTTCGACGGCGGCCTGCACCCACCCAACCTCAACACCGTCCAGCCCGGCCTCAAGGTGTGCGTCGATACCCAGCAGCCGCAAGTGACGCTCAACCCCGTGCTGACGCCGAAAGAGGGCACCGTCGGCGTCGTTTGGACCGTAGAGGATGAAAACGTCAAGCTGCTCAGCATGCGCCTGGAATACCGCATCCTGCCGCGCAACGACTGGGCCGAGTTGCCGATCCAGAAGCTGGCCCAGGGCGAGTACGGCTGGAACCCCGGCACGACGAGCGAGTTGGAAGTGCGCCTGACCGTGCAAGACAAGGCCGGCAACGAGACGGTAAAAAAGCTTGCCATCACGCCCGGTGCCGGCAGCGGTCCAAATGGTGTCGGCACCAACCCCGTCAAACCGATGGGCGTGGCTGGCGACCCGCCGCCGCGCGGCAAGGTCCTGATGGTGAACAAGCGTAAGATTCAGCTCAATTACAAGATCGACGACGTGGGGCCGTCGGACGTGTCCACCATCGAGGTGTGGTACACGCTCGACACGAAGAAATGGAACCTCTACAGCAAGAACGCGCCGCGCACGTCGCCGTTCGTGGTCGAAGTCGCCGGCGAAGGCCGTTACGGGTTCACGATGATCGCCAAGAGCGGCGTCGGTTTCGGCGACGCGGCACCGGGGCCGGGCGACGAGCCGCAAATCTGGGTCGAGGTCGATGAGACGCCGCCGGTGGTGCGCCTCATCAGCGTGGACGTGGGCCGCGGTCCGGACCAGGGGACGATGAAAATTCTCTGGAACGCCACGGACAAGTTCCTGGCCGACAAGCCGGTGACGCTCTCGTTCGCCGCGTCCGAAAACGGCACCGCGGTAAGCCAATGGACGCCGATCGCCCAGGGCATACCGAACGACGGCAAATACGTCTGGCAAATGCCGAAGGACGTGCCGTTCAAGTTGCACATCAAGGTCGAGGCGACGGACCAGGCGGGCAACGTGGGCAAGGACGAGACGCGCCAGGCGGTGCCGGTGGACCTGAAAGTGCCAAAGGCGATCATCACCGGGGCGGAAGCGGGGAAGTGAAAAAGAGTTGAACCGCCAAGACGCCAAGAGCGCCAAGAAAGACAGAGACAATTCAAGCTTTGTAACCGTTCACCGCGTTGTTGAAAACCAGCCAACCGTAGACATGGCGCGCTATCCTTTCCGCGACGACCCATTCGTTTCGCGTGGCTTGAGAGCAAGGGAAACGAACTTTACTTCCGCAAGTGCTTATCGGGTATTCTCTTGGGGAAGTTCGTTTCCCGACCCCCTGACACACCCCCTGGCTCTCTCCTGCCGTTGATGTCCAATCATGTCCACTGCCCGCACCCGGTGAACGGTTAC
>JBBRLG010000379.1:0-7503 GCA_038231495.1 Gemmatales bacterium
CAAACGCTCGTTGGTCTTGTAGTCGAACCGCTTGCCGTCGATGGCCAGGGCGCCGATGTAGTTCATGATCTCCCGGCGGAAGTCGTCTTTGCGACCATCCGGAATGTCGATCTTCTCCTCGACGGAACGCATCAGGCGTTCGTCGGGGTCTTCGTAGTTGCCGGTGTAGCGGTTGCGCACCTTTTCGCGCTGAGTGTACGCCTTCACGTTGTCGATGTAGTTGGAGCACAGCCGGGCCAAGGCGTCCTCGTCGGCGGCGATGGCGCGTTGCACCTCGTTCTTCACGATGTCTTCGTACTCTTCCTTGACCACCGCCAGCAGTTCGCGGAAGTGCTGCAACTGCTCCTGGTTCGTTATGAGCGAATGGTGCCGCAGCCCCGCGTCCAGTTCGTGCAATACCATGAACGGGTTGACGGAATCCTCGTCGGGGTGGGCGACGATGGCGTTGGATATTTTGTCCTGGATGTAGCGCGGGCTGATGCCCTGCATGCCCTCGTTGACCGCCTCGCGCTTCAATTCGATGACGTTGTCCTCGGTGAAGCCGGGCAGCGTCTTGCCGTTGTACAGCTTGAGCTTTTGCAACAGCGTCAGGTTGGCGTGCTTGGGCTGCACCAGCCGCGTCAGCACGGCCCACATCGCCGCGATCTCGATCGTGTGCGGCGCGATGTGCTTGCCTTTCACGCGCTCGACGTTGAAGTCCTTTTCGTAAATCTTGATCTCGTCCTTGAGCCGCGTGACGTAAGGCACGTCGATTTTCACCGTGCGGTCGCGCAACGCTTCCATGAATTCGTTGTTCTGCAAGCGGCGGTATTCGGGCTCATTTGTGTTCGCGCAGACGACGTTGCCGACGCCGCAGACGAAGTTGTGGAGGCCGGCGCACTCGATGTCGTACATCCACACATCCTGCACCGGGCGCGCGTGCAGCCGCGCTTCAAAGGTTGTATGCCGGCCGCCGCGCTTGCCCGAACCGGAGACGAAGCGAATCCGGTACGCCGGCGCGCGTTCCTCACGTTCGTGGCGGTAGACGCTGTAATCGTAACCCAGGAGAGTGGCCAACGTGCCGACCTGGGCCGCGAGTACCGGCGACAGCGTCTTGTAATCGAAGAACTTCTCCCGGTAGTCCGCGGAAGCCGTCTCATCCAACAGCTTCGACAGGCGGCGCGAACCGTCGGTGCGCATCAATTCGTCGAAGGCGTGTTGCAGTAAGCCCGTGGGCAAGCGGAACAGGAAGTCCGGCAAGCGTTTGTTGACGGACCGTTCGCCGCAGTGGTGCTGCACGATGCGGGCGATGGCTTGCGCGCCAAGGTACAGCCGCCATGCCGAATCGGTCTTCGCGCCGGCATCGATGGAACCCTTCGCCGTGCTGATCCGGCCGTAAGCGGCGCGCACGCGCTCCAACTCAGCGCGGTTGGCCTGCGTGATGACGATGCCGCCGTTGCGGCCGTTGACGTGGCCTTCGGTGGCGTACCACACCAGGACGGTCAACAGATCCTTCAACGCTTCGCCATCGACCAACGGATCGTAAACGGCGCGGACCTGCGTGGCGTGGCGCGGCAAATCCAACCGCGACCAACCGGGACGACAGGGCCGCGTCATCACGCCGCCGGTCGCCGTCACGCAAACGCCTTCGCGCACGAAGCCTTCAATGTTTTCGACCAGATCGACCGTCGCCACGGGGTCGGCAAACTCCGCGTCCAGCGCCCGCACGGCCATGATTTCCCGCTTTTCCTCCGGGAAAAACATCGCACCGTTGCGGTCGTAGATCGAGTGGTTCGGCGTCGTCTCGACCGCGCCCCACTTTTGCGACGTGGTGAGCAGTTCGCCCGTGAAGCGGTGCCGGAACAAGCCGCGCACCGGCGTCCACGCGGTGCGCTTCGTCGCAAAATCGTGAGCCAGCACCTCCAACCCCGACGACTCCTCGCCGAAGCGCTCGTACATTTTTTCCAACGTCGTCCAGCCGGGCACGCCGTCGAAGCGGTACGGGATCGGCGTTGCACCGGCGACGCTGTGTCCGAGAATGACCTCGTCGATGTCCGTCTGCGCGAACTTCTTCGGCTTGATCTTGTGTTCCTGCGACGCGCCGAGCAGGTCGTACAGGAACGCCACGTCGAGCTTCAACACTTCAATGAACTCGACCATGCCGCGATTGGCGATGTTGAGTTCGCCGTCAAAATTGAAGCAGTTGTGCGCAATAAAGCCATCGGCCCAGTAGGCGTGCGTCTGCGCCACCGAGACGTCATACACCGACGCTTCGCCGTCCGGCTCGATGCTCTCGACCGGCAGCCAGACGTAGCGCATGTCGAGCAGATGGCGGATGTGAGCGACCTCTTTTTGCGCATTCTCGTCGCTTTGGACCGTGGCGAGGAAATCGCTCAACAGTTCGTAGGACACATTCGGCTTGTTCGCGTCGTGCAGATTGCCGCTGAAGCGGCGTTTCAACTCGTCGCGGTTGCGTGCGCCCTGATAGAGAGCGCGCAGGCGCGGTTTCAGGAACGGAACCACATCCACATTGGGCGCGGGCTTGGCCTGGCATTCGGCACCGACCGTGAAACGCCCCTTCAGGCTGGGCAGCAACTCAACGAGACAATTGACGTTTCTGCCGTACACGCGCACTTCCCAATCGCTGGGGCATTTCTTGAGCGAGGAGACGATGCCGAACGCCAGCAGCACCGTCTGGACCTGGCGGGCGAGGATCTCCGAACAGGTGGCGAACATCGCCCAGTTGGAGCCGTTCGCGCGGATCGTCCCATCCGTCTCCCACAGCCCTTGCAGGCAAGCGCGAATGGTTTCGCGCGTCGAGCGCAGGATGCACTCGGGGATGGCCTTGGCGCGTGCGCCGTCCTTCAAACCCACGCGCTCGCGCAGCCAGGCGATCAAGGCGCGGCTGCCGACGAGTACACAGCCGGCATGGTCCTCCGGCGCGGTGATACGGGCCTGAACGCCGAACACCTCGGCAAGCAGGCCGGCGAACATCTCCTGGCGCTCCGGTTCTTTCTGCGTCCAGCCCACTTCGTACTGATGCTTTTCGGCGTTGACGTAGAAATGGCCGTCGCCGATCCAGAGGCCGAGTAGATAAGCGAGGCGCGGCGTCATGCGCTCGGGGAAGCGCGGCCGCTGCCGTTCGTTGCCGTACCAGTCATGGTCCCAGGCCGGGAAGGCCACGTCTGCCGGCGCCCAGGTGTGAATGCCGCGCCCCAGCGCGACCCAATCGCCGGCTTGCAGCAGGCGCAATTCCTTCCAAGCCGGCTCGCCTTCCGGCGTCATGGTCAAAACCATGTGGTTCGGCGTGCCGCGCAAGCGATAACCCAGGCGCGTGCGCACGCAGAAGAGCGGGTGTTTGCCGCCGTGATAGACGCTGTCGGCCAAGCCGATGCGCGCCCGGCCGATCGTGCTGACGGCCAACGGCCGCGGTACAAACGTATCGGCCGCCGGCTCGCTCGGCAATAACCGGCCCATCGCCGCCAGACCCTCGCCCGTAGCAAGGATCGTTTCCGCTGCCAGGCACCGCGGATCACTATCCGTGCCGTACTCCGCGATCTTGCGGTAGTTGATGTCGCCGGTCAACTCCGTCGAATCCTGGTTCTTTTCGTCCTTGGGCTGGAAGGTGCCGATGCCGATGCGGTCCTGCTCGGACAGCACCAGGCGGTACACCTTGATTTGATCGAGCATGCCGTTCCAGTCGCCATCGACTTTGGCCACGCGTTCCATGTACATCTGCCGGCAGAATGGGCACAGGTCGCCGCGGATCGTGATCTCGTAGTCGCCGGGCTTGTGGCCCTCGTTCAGCTTGGCCAGCAGCGGCGGCTTCAACTCGTGCGGCACCAGGTGCAGCGGGTCCTCGTGCATCGGACACTTTTGCACCGTGCCGTCGTCGTTCTTCCAGGAGTAGCTGAAGAGCATGCCGGCGTCGGTGCGCGAGTAGTCCTCCAGGCCGCGCTTGAGGAGACGCGCGATGGTACTCTTGGAGCTGCCAACGGGACCGTGCAACAGCAGCACGCGGCGCTCGGTGCCGTAGCCCTTGGCCGCCGACTTGAAGGCGTTGACCAACTGCATCAGCGGCCGGTCGAGGCCGAAGATGCCGTCGGAATGCTTGGTGGCATACTCGGTGAAGAACTTGTAATGGATGATCTTCTCCTTGTTCTCGAACACCTCTTCGGTGCCGTGGGAGAGGATCATGTCGTACAGGCGCTGATACGCGGTGCGCGAGACATCGGGGTGGTCCTGGACGATGTCGAGATACTCGTCGAAGGTGCCTTCCCAGTGAATCTTGCGGTAATCGGTGAGGTCCAGCTGCTGACGGATGCTGGCGAGAATGGCCTTACCTTTCGACATCGCTGTCACCTCCGTGATCGGTGCGGACGGCACCGTGGGATTCTGCTCGGTTGTGAAATCTTGACCGGGTGGCCCGACGCGGAGCGGAAGGGTTGGGCGGGGGACGCTACCGGGTCCGGCGTTCACCGGGACCGCGGACGAGTCGCGCGGCCGGGTCAAGGTTCGTGGATCGACGGCTGGAGAGCCGGAGAGCCGAGGCGGGGAAAACGTGCGACCGCTGCAACGTCAGCGGGAGCCTGAATTCCTGACCTCTGTCTGCTCAGGCATCCGTAAATTGTACACAGCAGAACCCGCTCCGGTCAAATCCGCGGCGGACGTTTGCGGGAGGTCGTCGCCAGGATGCGTTGCGTTCTTGGCGCGTCGCCTTCCGTGTCGTCGTCGGGTATAACATACCTAGACTGAGCCTCTTACCTCCCCTAGCAGCATACGCTTTGCCCGCGGGGTTCTGTCAAGACCGTTTTGCCGGCCGGCGCGCAAGCCCCTGGCGGCAGAGCGTTTGACCACGGCGGCTCGACGCGCGCGGCACGCCGCAAGTCCGGTTGGTCTGGACCCGTGGCCGCGGGCGTGGTACAAGGCCGTCCGGTTCGCGCGGCGGAAAGCGCGGCCGTCCCCTGCGGATCGCCCGTTCCAAGAGGCAAAACCCATGCGTAACATTTTCGCGTTTCTGGGCGCGCTCGTGGTGACGCTCGTCGCGGTCGGCTGGTACGAGAACTGGTTCCAGGTCCGCACCACCCCCGGCGCGGACGGCAACCGCAACATCAGCATCGACATCGACTCCAAGAAGGTCGGCGACGACATCAAGGAGACCGAAAACAAGATCGGGCATTTCATCGACGAAAAGTCCAAGGAAGCCAAAACGACTACCCCGGCGACCCGGACCGCCGGCCCGGCGAAAGACTTCCGCGCGCCCGCGTTCGAGGTGAAGGATTCGTCCAAAGACCCGAAGTTTGAAATGAGCCTGTTCGGACCGTCGGGCAAGAAGTGATCCGCCTTTGCCGCTTGCGGCTTTGCCTAGCCATCGACCCGCCGGGACACGCCACAACTCAAAATCAATGGCTGGACCGTTAATCCTGCCACCAGACGCTAACCATGTTCCCGCCGTATAACTGAACGTAACCGTTCACTCCCCCCCTTACGAAGGGGGGGTAGGGGGGGTTAAGAACGATTGAAGTACTGGGTCATGGCGCTCTCTCCACCCCCCTCCCCCCCTTCGTAAGGGGGGGAGTGAACGGTTATAACTGAACATCCATTCATTTCACCGGAAACTGCGCAAGTTATGCCGCCTCGAACGTCACTTTAATGAAGGAAGAAGCTCCTTTTCTTCCTGCACTAAAGTCCGTCTGGAGAATGCAACCATGTTCCCTCGAAAATACCTGACCTTGTTCGGAAGCTGTTTGAGTCTCGTGCTACTGCTGAATCTGCCTCTGCAAGCTGAAATCCCCGCCGTGCCCGACGGCGTTGAAGTGCTGGGCCGCGGCCCGCTCCACGAAGCCTACGCCCAACCGGCGGGGGCACAGGCCGAACCAGGCCCGCTGGTGCCGCGGGAGCCGCCCGCCGCGATCGACGAGGTGCCGCCCGACCAGAAGCCGGAAGGCGACACGGTTCAGTGGCTTCCCGGCTACTGGCAGTGGGACGAAGACCGCAAGGATTTCATTTGGATCAGCGGTTTCTGGCGCGTGCCGCCTCCCAACCGTCAGTGGGTCGCTGGACACTATCGTAAAGGGGACGACGGCTGGCAGTGGGTGAGCGGCTACTGGGCCGGTGCCGTGCAGACCGAGGAGAACTTGTTGCCCCCGCCGCCGGCGCCGCTAGACGCGGCCCCGTCCGTGCCCGCGCCGGCCGCCGACAGCGTTTACGTGCCCGGCACCTGGGTCTACCGTGAGACGCACTACCGGTGGCGTCCCGGGTTCTACACCGATTACCGCCCCGGCTGGCTGTGGAACCCCGCCCGCTACGTTTGGACGCCCGCCGGCTACGTCTTCGTCGATGGCTACTGGGACTACCCTCTACAAGGCCGCGGGCTGTTGTTCGCCCCCGTCGCGATCGAACGCCGTGTGCTCGAGCCGAACTGGTCCTACACGCCGAGCTACGTTATCGCGCCGGACTTCTTGCCGTGCGCCTTGTTCGCGCGGCCGACGTGGGGCCACTATTACTTCGGCGATTATTTCGACGAGGGTTATTCGCGGCACGGCTTCACGCCCTGGATCGACGTCCGTATCGGCGGTCATTACCGCGATCCGCTCTACGACTACGACCGCCGTTCTCACGGCCGCGAGGGCTGGGACCACGACCTGCACGACTTGTACCGGGGTCGCTTTAACGGCGACGTCGCACGGCCGCCGCACACGCTGGTGCAACAAAACACTTACGTCAAAAATACCACCGTCAACAACACGACCATCGACAACTCGGTCCACGCCAACAAGACGGTGAACGTCTTCAAAAACGTGACGCCGTTGGCGCCGCTAAACAACGGGAACCGCCAGGGGATGAAGTTGGCGGTGGTGAACGCCGGCGAGCGGCAGGTGTTCGCGCAAAACGGGACGGACTTGCGCGACCTGGGTCGCCGACGGCAGGCGTCGGAAACGCGGGTGGTATCGGCCCACGCGGCACCGACGCGGCCCGGCGACGCGCCGCACGCGCTGAAGCTGGACTTGCCGCCGGTGAGGCAACCGCTGGTCGCGGCCAAGCCACCGGCCGCGCCGGTCCACGAGCGTCCGGTGGTGACGCCGACGGAGCACAAGCTTGTGACGCCGAAAGACAATCCGACCCCGGCCGTGGTAAAGAAGGAGCCGGTCCACGAAAATCCGTTGCTGCGGCACGAGGTTCCGACCCCGCGCGTCAAGCAGGAAACACTGCCCCCGACGCTGCCGAGGCCCGTAACGTCGGCAACCGCCGCCAAACAGGAGACGCCGCCGACGATGCCGAAAATGCCGAAGCATGAAGCGCCGCCGCCGCCTCTCCTGAAGCACGAGGTGCCGCCGCCGGTGAAGCATGAGGCGCCGCCGGCCCCGCCCAAGCGCGAGACCCCGCCGCCGGTGAAGCATGAGACCCCGCCGCCCCCGCCGCCGGTGAAGCATGAGACCCCGCCGCCGCCGCCGCCGGTGAAGCATGAGACCCCGCCGCCGCCGCCGGTGAAGCCTGAGACCCCGCCGCCCCCGCCGCCGGTGA
>JBBRLG010000380.1:0-7497 GCA_038231495.1 Gemmatales bacterium
CCCGCCGGCCCCAATCCTCTACCCCCGACACTCCGGACCTTTCTTCGGCTCCCTCCGTTCCGTGATGTTGCCGCCATTCCCTTTCAGCACGGCCACCCGTTCCGCGTTTAATTGAATGTATTGCGTCCACGGGCCGGGCACGTTCGCGTCGAAAAAGATCGCTTCGACGGGGCACTCCGGTACGCACGCCTCGCAATCGATGCACTCGTCCGGGTCAATGTAAAGCATTTCTCCGTCGTGGTAGAAGCAATCACAAGGACATACGACCACGCAATCCGTGTACTTGCAATCATGACAAGGTTCGCAAACGACAAAGGCCATGAGACCTGCTCCTTTCCGACTTCGGGGAATTCGATCACGCACAATCCCTTTGGCAAGCCGTGTGCCGGCGCGAGGAGTTGTTCGACGGATTGCCGAAACCCCAGTAAATCAGGGAGTTTGTGGCGACCTGGGGCGATGCGGGCGGGAAATGCACGGAGCCAGAGCCGACCAAGGGTGGTCAGAATGACCAAAGGAAGTCGTCCGGTTGGATCACTTCACGGACGGGTATTTGGGGATGTTGTGCTTGCGCATTTTGCCGTAGAGCGTGGTGGGTTTTAACCCCAGGGCCGCGGCCGCACCGTGTGGGCCGTAGATTCTGCCGTGACAGTGTTCGAGTGCGTCCAGGATGCTCCGACGCTCCAATTCGGCCAGACCCGGTCGGGCTTCGTCGGCGGCGCGATCCGGCCGCGGCGATTCAAGCCAAAGTGGATCGACCTGCAAGGTGTCGCCGGCGGTCACGATCATGGCCCGCTCGACGATGTTTTCCAACTCGCGCACGTTGCCCGGCCAGGAATAAGCCGTCAACAACTGCAAGGTCGCGGCACTGACGTTGGCGACCGTCTTGCCCATGCGCCGGCTGAAGTGGTGCAAGAAGTGCCGGACGAGGTCCGCGATGTCCTCGCGGCGCTCGCGCAGCGGCGGCACTTGGATCGGAAACACGTTGAGCCGGAAGAACAGGTCGTTCCGAAAGTGGCCCAGGCGGCTGGCGGCTGTCAAATCCTGGTGGGTGGCCGCGACGACCCGTACGTCAACCGCGACGGGGTTGCCGCCGCCGACGCGCTCGATGACGCGCTCCTGCAATACGCGGAGGAGCAGTACCTGCATCTCCGGCGGCAACTCGCCGACTTCATCCAGGAAGATGGTTCCGCGATGGGCCAGTTCAAAGCGGCCGGGTCGCCGGCGGGTCGCGCCGGTGAAGGCCCCTTGTTCGTGGCCGAAAAGTTCGCTGGCGATCACGCCCGGTGCCAGGGCGGCACAGTTGACGGCCACCATGAGGTGGTCCCGTCGCGGGCTAAGCTGGTGGATCGCACGGGCAACCAACTCCTTGCCGGTGCCGGTCTCGCCGAGGATCAGAACCGTGCTGTCCGTGCGCGCTACCTGTTGAATTTGCAGACGAACCGCCTTCATCGCCGGGCTTTCGCCCGTCAGCAAGCGCAGGTCGCGCTCGGCCTTGGCCTCGTCGCGCAGGTAGGTCGTTGCCTGCTGGAACCGCTCCAGTTCGGCTACCCGTGCTTCGAGCGTGGCGATGCGGGCGTCCCGCGCGCGACAACCTTGGCACGACGGATCCGTCATGCAGACATGGTAGCAACTGAACGCCGAATTGCCGCTTGCGGCTTTGCGGTCTTTCCCGCAAAGCCGCAAGCGGCAAATACTTACACCATCCCCCAGCGCCGGCGGAGCAACCACTCGCCGGACAGCACCGCCACGAACGCCAGGAAGAACAGCATGAAGAACGGCGACAGCTTCGTCGTCCGCCAGTTCGGATACTGCCGCAGGGCCGAACGCCTCTTCTCCTGCGGCTGCTTCTGGAACTGCTGCAAGAACGGCCCCAAGTCCTTCGCCAAATGAAACTCGCCACCGCCCGCCGCCGATAGCTTTTTCAGGAACTCGTGGTCCGCCGCCCGGCGCGTCATTTCCAGATCGTCGTCGTACACCATGAACCGCGCCGACGCCCGGTCGCTCACCGGGTCGCCGCTGGGATCCTTGCCTTCGCCGGACACCTCGAGACGGTATTCGCCGGGTGCCTCCGTGTTGACGAACGTGCCGCGGTTTTCCTTGCCGTTACGCACCGTCGCGACCGTCTTGCGCAGGTTGTTCGGGCCAGTCACCTCGACCTTGTAATCGCCGTTCTCGATCGGCACATTGCCCTTGCTGCGCATTTCGACGCGGAAACCCAGGTCGTTGTGCAACGGCAAGCGGCGCGTGTCGGGGATGACGCGAACGCTGCCCTCCATGTCGTCCTGCCGAGCCAGCCAGATCACCAGCCGCCGCCAAAATTGGTGGTGCATCGCCTTGGTTTCCGGGTTGCGAATCCATTTGTGCGTCGTGTCGCCGCCGAACGCCAGCGTGCGGCCCTCGCCGTACTTGCCCGCGACCAGGAGCGGCCGCTTCGTCGCCGACTCGGCCACGACTTTCGCCACGCCTGGTTTCAAGGTGCCGAGCAGTGTCGTGCTCGGCTCCAGTTCGTGCAGCTTGCCCCAGGCGCGGGCCGCGTCCTCTTTCTTGTCGGTCAGCTGCATGAAGTATTTGAACTCGCTCAGGCCGTCGGCGGTCGGGAACAGCTGCGTCCCGTTCTCACTCTGCCCTTGCACGTCGAGATTGACAGGCAGCACGTCCGCGATTTCCGTCCCCTGCCAGTCGCCGTTGCCGAAGTTGGCGTAGCCGCCGAGCACGATGAGGCCGGACCCCTTATCGACCAGCTTCTTGATCTCGGCCAGCGCCCGCGGGTGGGCGGCACGCATCTGCTTCGCCGTCACGTCGCCGAGGATAATCACGTCATATTGCTGCCGGTCGAACTGGAAGAGGCCGTCGCCATTACCCGCCGCCGGTTGGTCGCCGCGCAGCCAGACCGGGTACAGGCGAATGCGCGACTCTTCGGCGAGTGCGTCGCAGATCCTCTGCGGTTCCCCCGCGCGCATCTTGTCCACGAGCAAGACGCTGATGCCTTCCTGGGTGACGGTGACGTAGGTGTCGATGGAGTTGTTGTGCGGGTTGACCTCGCCCTGGAGCGTGTCGATACGCACCGTCACCTTGACCTCGCCGGCCTTGGCGGGGGCGTTACACTTGATCGACACCTCGTTGTTGGTCGACAGTGCCAAAACGGTGTCCTGGGCCTGCACCTCAATATCGTCGAGGAACAGGCGCACGCGCACCTTGCGGTTCTCGAAACCGGGCGCATCGACCGTGATCTTTGCGGTCAGCTCGGCCTTGATCGGCACCTGTGGCGACGGCGAGGTCGTGATGCCGGTAACGGCAATGTCTTGCTGGCGGTCGCTCGTGGTCGGCTTGCCCAGGGCGAAGGTGTGGATCAAACAGGGGTGCTTGCGCCAGCGCGCCGCCTCGGTCAGTGCCGGTATCTTGGTACCGTTGTCCGCGCCGTCGCTGAAAACGAGTAGGCCCAGCATTGGTTGCTGGCCGTTGCGGCCGTCGTAGACGGAGCGCAGCATGGTGCCGAAGTCGGTGCGCTTGCCGTCCGGTTTGCCGAGTTCCGCGACCGTGACTTCCGTGGCGTCGCCGGCGAAGCGATAAAAGACCACGTCAATCTTCTTGTCGTCGGCGAGCTTCTTGAGCGCGGGAGCGTTGTCCTTGAGGACGCGCTGCAAATAGGCCCAACGCGACTGGTTGTCCAACTCGTCGAGGATCGACATGCTCTCGGAGCCGTCGATGGCGACGAGGACGAGGCCGCGCTTGTCGGACGGGTCGTCGAAACCGAGCGACGGCCGCAGGATGGCCAGGAACACCAGCAGGCACGCGCCGAGCCGCAACAGCACGATCGGCACCATGCGCCGGCCCACACTTTTTGGCCCGATGAGGTAACTGCCGAGGCTCAGGCCGACGGCCATGAGTGGCAGCAGCACCAGCAAGCCGATTAGCAGCACATAGAGGACCGGCCCCAGAACGCCCGTCCCCGGGGCGTCGAGCTTGGACCACGGCCAGATGGGATCGAAGTTCAGGGACATGTGAATTCCCCGCAAAGCCGCAAGCGGCAATTCAAGACGGCACGACCGTTCCTGCTTGACGGCGCGTGAACAGGTTCGCCAACAGGCTCTCGACCGGCAGCAGTAACAGCAGGAACAGCATTAAATAGGGTAACAGCTCGCTCACCTGCGACCAACGGCCCGCTAGCAATTCGGACAGGCTGCCCGCCCGCTCCACCGGCAGTACCGTGTCGTTGCCGAGTGCCGCTTCAATGTCTTCGACCGGCACGCGCTCTAGCCAGAACTCCTCCGGACGGACGTTCGTGCTAAAGGCGGCGGCGTTGCGCTCGTCCTTACCGCTGCCGCGGATGAAGAAGTTGCCGGCCTCCAGGGTCGCCGGGATTTCCAGGCTCGACTGGTCCGCCGTCGGCGCGAGCGTGCTTTCCGACTCCGACAAGCCCGGCCCGAACAGCTTGAACGGCGGCGTAAACGTCGGCCCCGGCAGCGGCACCGTGAAGCGCTGCCGGCACAGGTAATTCAATTCAACCGCCGTGCCCTCGCCGGCCAGGCTGCGGCACACCAGGTCCACCAGCACCAGGCCGAACGACGAATCGGTCCAGTAGTTGTGCCAAAGGCGGTTGCCTTCCATAAGGCCGCCGTCCAACGGCACCGTGAACTGCACGACGCGGCCCGCCTTGACAGATCGTTCCAGGAGCGCGGGGTTTTTCGCGTCGTCGTCGTAAACGGCAAGTTTGGTCGTCGTCGTGTCGTCCGCGGGCTTCACGGCCCAGTAGCCGTTGGCGCGCGGCCGCAGGTCGTCGCGGCGGAAGTCCGGATCGACGGTCTTGCTCCACTTGTCGAGCGCCGCGGTGATCGGATGGCCGCCCGCATAGCCGGCCCACGGCACGCCCGGTTGCGGGTCGCCCTTGTCGTTCTTTTCCGGCACGACGATCCAGTTTTCGAGCGTGGCCGGTAGCACCGCTTTCCCGCCCTCGTTGAAGGCGTCGCGGTCCTTGGCCATGTTCGGACCGCCGGGCACGATTACCAGACCGCCGCCGCCGTGGACGTAGGCGGCAAGTTGCGACCACAACGCCGGGGGCGGGGCGGCCTCAAACAGGCAGACGACCTTGTACGCCTGCAACTCCTTCAAGCCGAGCTTGCCGGCGTCTTCCAGCGTACGCACGTCGGCCTCGAACATGCCCGGTGCGTACGTCAGTGCCTTGGCCCACACCCGCGCCAGGTCCGGCCGGTCGGTCTTGTTCGGGATCAGCGTCAGCACCTTGCGCCTATTGCGGATCGCAAAAGTAGCGTAACGACTGTTGTTCGATGGCAGCGCGTCGTTGGTGCCGAGCCGCACGGTGATCTGGTAGGCGGCCGGCACCATCGGCGCGGTCCGTTCAAAGACGAAAATCTTGCTCTCATCCTTGCCCAGCTTGACGGACTGGCGGTCCACGTCGGGTTCGTTCTCCAACTGGCATTGCAGTTCCGTTTCGCCGGCGACCTCGCCCGTCGCGCGGACGGTGGCCAGGATGCGCATCGCCTGGCCCGGCGCGGCAATCGGCGGGTCGATCTCCACCGCATCGATGGACAGGTCGCGCGGGTTGTCCACGCCCACGTCCACGTAGACGACGGTGACGCCTTCGGGAATTTGAATCTTCGCCGCAGCCTTGCCGTCCCAACTCGCGGCGGTGCGGTCGGAAAAGACGTAGAGGAAACGCGGCACCACGTCGGCGTTCTTACCCAGATCGCCGAGCAGGTCGCAGGCGTGTTCGAGTTGGCGGTTGAGCGGCCAGTTACCGGGCCGCAGGTGCAGGTTATCGATGCGCGTCCGGGCCTGGGACGCCGTCAGCCATTCGCGGCCGCGGTCGTCGCCGCCGGGTTCCTCGGCACTGTCCAGAACCGCGATACGGCTGCCGCCGGCCGTCTCGTTGAGCAGTTCGCGCGCCCGCGCCTTCGCCTCTTCGAGCCGCGTCTGGGTGCCGACGCTGTACTCCATGCTGGGGCTGGTGTCGAAGAGAAACACCGCCGCAACCTCCTGGTCGGGGGCGAACGGAATCTTGCCCGTCTGCACGCGCGGCCGGGCCAGCGCCAGGCACAGTAGCGCGATCAACAACATGCGCAGCAGCAAGAGCAGGATGTGTTGCAGTTGCAGTTTGCGGCGGTTGATGAGCAGTTTTTGGCGGAGAAAGCGGAAGGCCGGAAAGGCGAGTTGCCGCGGCTTCTGCCGCATGATGAGGTGCAGCAAGATCGGCACGCCGACGAGCAGGAGTCCGCCGAGGAGGTAGCCGTGAATGAACGTCATAAACGTTATTATAACCGGCCGGCGGTCGCGGTAGTATTGCCGCTTGCGGCTTTGCAGGTTGGCTTGCAAAGCCGCAAGCGGCAAAGACAGCTACTTGATGAACAACATCTCCCGGTACGTCGGCAGCGGCCACAGGTCGTCGGCGACGACGCCTTCGAGCTTGTCGCCCAGACTCCGCACCGTGGCCATTGCCGGCAGCACGCCGTCGCGGTAGTGCTTGGCATGGGCCAACAGGTCGCTGCCGCCCTGGTGTTCCGTCTCGTGATCGAGCTTGATTAACGCCTTCTGGAAGTCGCCCAGCGTCGCGCTCAGCGACTTCAGGAGGTCCGCCTGCGCCGAGTTGTCCACGCCCGCGGCCTTCGTCGCGTTCACCGCCGTCGCGACTTCCGCCTGGTAGCGGATTGCCGCCGGCACGATCATCGTCCGGCCCATGAAGCTCGTCAGCCGGGCCTCGACGTTCACCGTCTTGACGTAGTGCTCGCACAGGATCGCGAACCGGCTTTGCAGCTCGCGCTCGCTGTAGACGCGGTACTTCGCGAACAGGTCGATCGAGTCTTTGCGCACGATGACCGGCAAGGCGTCCACGCTGTTGCGCAGGTTCGGCAGGCCACGCTTCTCGGCTTCCTGGTGCCATTCGGCCGTGTAGTTGTCGCCGCCGAAGAGTACCTTCTTGCTCTCCTTGATGATGCCGGGCAGCAGGTCCTGAATCGCCTTGTGCAAGTCCTTACCGCCGCCGCCGGCCTTCTCCAGGTTGGTCGCGATGAAGTCGAGCGACTCGGCGACGATGGTGTTGAGCACCGTGTTGGGGCCGGCGACCGACTGCGAAGCGCCCACGGCCCGGAACTCGAACTTGTTGCCGGTGAAGGCGAACGGACTGGTGCGGTTGCGGTCGCCGGCGTCGCGCGGCAACTTGGGCAGCACCGACACGCCGATCTCCATGAAGCCGCCTTGCTTTGTCGTCTTGGCGGCACCCTTTTCCAGTTGGTCGATCACGTCTTGCAGCTGGTCGCCCAGGAAGATCGAGATGATTGCCGGCGGTGCCTCGTTGGCACCAAGGCGGTGGTCGTTGGCCGCACTGCTGACCGTGACGCGCAACAGTTCGGGATACTTGGCCACGGCGCGGATGACCGCGACGCAGAAGACGAGGAACTGGGCGTTGTCGTGCGGCGTATCGCCGGGGTTGAGCAGGTTCTCGCCGGTGTCGGTGGCCATCGACCAGTTGTTGTGCTTGCCCGA
>JBBRLG010000381.1:0-7486 GCA_038231495.1 Gemmatales bacterium
GACATGGAGGAGTTGCATCTGGAGTTCCATTTGGCGATCGGGCGCTTACGGCAGAAGCCCTACCTGATTCAATCGTTCTTTGCCGCCGCCGGGTTACCCATACCCGGATAAGAGTTTCCTTCTTTGCGCAGCTGTCTGTAACCAGTCAGGGCGTCAGCGGGGACGCGGTCATCGTCCAGGTCAACGACGGGTCCGCGGACGCCTCCACCGCGATCAGCGGGGATGAGATTACGGTCAAGGTCAGCGTCCCCGTGAGCCAGATCAGCTGGGTACCCGGCAGCACTTACCTCTTCGGCAACTTGACTAGCCAGTACACCCTGCGGCGCGAGTGAGGCTCCGCCGGGTCGTTCCACTCACAACAAAACAAAGGCCCTGAACAATCCATGTATCTAACCACCCCCCGCTCACTGAAGGCCACCGGCTTTGTCTGCCGACCCGGTCGCCGCGCCGTCGCAGCGGTCGAGTTGGCTGTGGTCATGCCATTCATTACCGTCCTAATGCTCGGCATGGTGGAAATCGGCCACGGCCTGATGGTCAAGGAGACTCTCAGTGACGCCGCCCAGAAGGCTTGCCGGACGGCAGCCCAACCCGGCAAAACCACCGCCCAGGTGCAAGCCGAGGTGGACAATATCATGCAGGACAATAGCATTACCGGCTATACGACCGTGATCCTCCTCAACGGCAGCCCTGCCGAGATTCAGAACGCCAAACACAACGACCAGATTGCGGTGAAGGTTTCCGTACTCGTTTCCAAGGTCTATTGGACGACGGCCTTCTTTTTACCGGTTCAGAATATTGAGTCCGAAGTTGTTGTCATGCTGCGCCAGGGTTGAGTTATGGCCCGATGTAGCCTTCCGCCCGCTGAAAGGAACTTACTTTGATCGGTTGCCAAACCTCACGCCGCCAACGCCGCGGGGCGATTGCCCCCTTGACGGCCATCCTAACCATTCCGCTACTCGGCATGGTTGCTTTCGCCGTGGACCTCGGTTGGATTACCCACACCCAGAATGAGCTACAGAGCGCGGCAGACGCCGCCGCCCTTGCTGGAGCCGCCCAGCTGCCCGACAACTTTGTCGCTTATGCAACCGCTTCAGGGAACCCCGACGTCCAAGTGGCATTGTTGGCCGCTGCCAAGACCGACGCCAAAACCTACGCAAAGAAATACGCCGGTTACAACTCGGCCGCGGACGTGCCGTCGCTCACCCTGGCGGATGCCGACATCGAGTTCGGCTTTACGGACGCGTCGAACAACTACACGCCGCTGCCGACCTACACGGGCTACCCCAACACGATCAAGGTAATCCTCCGCCGCGACGCCTCGGCGAACGGGCCGCTTGGACTGTTTTTCGGTAAGGCCCTGGGTGTAGACAACGTCAACCTGACGGCCACGGCCTCGGCGAGCATGTTTGCCGGCAACGTCGATAACTTCCAGACCACTCAGCCCACGATGGCGCGTATCCTGCCGATGACCTACGACATCAACAACTGGAATAGCTTCATGAAATCGGGCCAGGCGCCGGACGGTACGACGATCGCCGACGCGAGCGGTGTCCCGGTGCTGCCCGTCTACCCGAGCGTAAAGTTTACGGGCAACTTCGGCGAGTTAAGCCTGGACCAGTCGAACGACGGTGCCAGCACGATCAGCGCCTGGATCGATTACGGCGTCTCGACTACCGACATCCAGCAAGACAAGAACGCAGGCCTGTTGCCCCTCTCGCAACACAACGCGAATAGCGCGCCCGACTGGAAGGGCAATCCCGGCTTGAAGACGAGTACCATCCACACGGCCGCCAACCACGTGGGGGAGACGTACCTGCTGCCGCTTTTCAAGCCGGTGAACAACGGCTCCAGTGACCCGAATGCGTACCAGGCCGGGATCGGTAATGGCAGCCACTATTACTACACCATTGTGCAATTCGTCGCTATCAAGATCGTCAGTGCGGACGATAAATCAATCGTCGTGCAACCGCTTGCCGACATCGATGCCAACGCCATCCTAGCTAACGTGGGTGTGGCTGCCCCGCCGCCGACGGGGAGCCAGCAGAGTGTTCCCACGGTTTTTTCTGGGGCCAAGCTTACCCGCTAGGGCCGCAAAAAGGGGACGGGCACGAATGGCATTTCCATAAGCCGCATCTCCTAGCCGCACAAGCGTTCCCGCAAGATTTCCCTTGGCTGGTTCAGGCGCGTTAGCAAGGTTGGCGAGGGCCGAGATTGGCGAGGGTCGATTACGGGCTGTCGTGGATGCGTAAGAACTGATCGGCAACGGGGTTGCGTAAGCCGCGGCCAAAGGGTTTACGAAAGGGTTGGGGCACCCTCGCCCTATGTGATTGGCGTGGCGTACATCGGAAAGCAGCCATCGACAGAGCCGTACTCGGCACCCTTTGAGCGGCGGCGCAATAAAGTCCCTTGTCATCCGCCGCCAGGCAGCGGGATCCCTGTTTGGGGAGCGCGGCGCTTTTGCAAGCGGCCTCCCGCTTGCGTCCCCTTTGAACGCACGGCCGCGGACAAACGACCGACCCCTGCCAAAGCGCAAAAGCGTGGCAAGGGTTCCTTTGGCAAGGGTCCCTTGGGCAAGGGTTCCTTGGGAGAAGCCGAAGGTGCCGAACTTTCGTGCCGAGGCAATAATCGTCAAAACAACTCCTCCACCGGCGTGCCATCGACCCCGATGCCGAGCGTGGCAGCCTGCTCGCTGGTAATACCGACGGCACGGTGAATCGTCGCGGCGAGGTCGGCGGGCGTGACCGGGCGGTCGTGCGGATGGTTGCCCTTCGGGTCGCTGGAACCGATCACGCGGCCACCCTTCACGCCGCCACCAGCGAGCAGGGCACTGTAACAATGCTCGTGGTGTTCGCGCCCCGCCTTGTCATTGATTTTCGGCGTCCGCCCGAACTCACCGACCGCCACAACCAGGGTCCGCTCCAACAAGCCGCGTTCTTGCAAATCCTCAAGAAGGGCGGACAGCGTGCGGTCCAACCACGGGCCGTGGCGGTCCTGCATGATCTGGAAATTGCGGTAATGGTGGTCCCAACCGCCGTCGCCGGAATCTTCCTCCGCCTCGACGTGATCGCTCCAGTTGACCTGCACGAACGGCACGCCATGCTCGATCAGTCGCCGGCCCAACAGACACGATTGGCCGAACCGTGTCTTGCCGTACCGTTGGACCACTTTTTCGGGTTCTTGCGAGAGGTCGAACATCTTGCGCATCGACGGCGTTAGCAGCATGTCGAACGCCTGGCTGCGATAGTCGTCCAGCGCGGGCCGTTGCGCATTCTGCCGTTCCAGGTCGTCGAACGCGAGCAAAAGCCGCTGGCGGTTGTCGAGCCGGTCGGGCGTCAGGTCGGGGGACAACTGCAACGCGGGGATTTTGGTGCCGTGGACGGGATCGTATTCGAGGCGAAACGGGTCGTAAAGCCCGCCGAGGGTGCCGCCGCCTTCGCCGACGATGGCTTGCTTGCCCTGGTGCAGGCGGCCGCCGACCACCATGAACGGCGGCCATTTCGACCCCTGGCCACGCACGCGCGCGACCACGCTGCCGGTCGTTGGCCGCGCCGCCCCGGCACCCGGCTTGCCGCCGAGCGCGACGCCGCCCGCCGAACTGCCCGTCAGGCCGATGGTGCCGGCCAGGCCGTGGTCGTTCGAGCCGGTGTGCATCGAGCGGATCAGCGCGAAGCGGTCCGCGACCCTGGCAATTTTGGGGAACAGTTCGCAGACGCGCACGCCGACCTGTTTGGTTTGGATCGAGTTGAACGGCCCGCGGAATTCCATGGGAGCGTTGGGCTTGGGGTCCCAGGTGTCGAGGTGCGACGGCCCGCCCCAGAGCCACAAGAGGAGCACCGATTTCGCAGTACCCGACACGCTCGTTCCGGTGTCCGCGCGGAGCCGGAGCAGGTCACTCAGGGAAAGGCCCAGCACGGTACTGGCACCGACCTGCAACAGGGCACGGCGACTAACGCCCTGGCAAGTTCGCGTGCGGTGCTGGCCTATGAGGAGCATGAATAAGGGTTCTCTTAAACCTGGGACGACTGCGGCGCTACTTCTTTTCCGCCTCCAGCAAGGGCGGTATGGCTTTAAGTACGTCGGCGATGCGCTCGCCGGTCAATTCGCCGCTGCGGAAGGCGAAATTCTGCGTAACCTTGTGTTTCGTGTACAGCAGCACCGTCACGTCCGCGTCACGGTTCAGGCGGTAGGTCGGCGGGCCGTTGATGTCCTCGAAGACCGCCATCGGCACGTTGCGGATGGCGTTCTTCTTCGCCCAATCAAGAACCAGCGGATCGAACGCCGTCTGATCGTCGTTCAGAAACGTGACCCAGCCGCGGAGTTCTGCCTTCTTGTTATCGGCCAGAGCCTTGTCGATGCCGGCAACCAATTTGGCCAGCGGATCGTCGAGGTGGCGGGCGAAGACGATAACGGCGGGGCGCTCGGCCGTGTCGCAGATGAAACAATGCGACTGGCCGCGTTCGGTGCCGACCGCGACGAGGGCGGCATAGGGTCCGGGTTTCTGACCGGGGTTCAGTCCGGAAACGCAGGGGTCGGCAGCGCGACCGGGGCCGGCGACGAGCCAAACGGCGGCGCAAGCCAGGCCGGTGATGACAACAGCGGTGCGGCGCATGGTTCGTAGTCCTCGGGTTCGACGGGGGCCGGCGGGTGGGGTACGGATCTATTCTAAGCGTGTTGGCACGGGTGAGGGAAGTGCATTCCCGCGATTCTGCGGTCGGTGCCGTTCGCAATAGGCTATTCTTTGCGGAAACTAAGGCACCCGTCCGAACAGCCGCCGCCATCCCCACTGTTCGACCACCGCCGCGTGGGCACAGAGATGACACCGTTGCGGCCTGCCATCGGAACGGCGCAAAACGACCTTCGCGTGGGACTCGCCAAAAGCTTCCTGGTCTTGATAACTGACGCCCCGTTGTCGTAATTCGCTTTCGATCACGTCCAACGCGGCCGGCTCCATGCCGTCACGGTGGAGCGTGGCGCGTTCCAGCAAATCGGTGGTGGTGGCCATCGCCACGTTCTTCCGCACCCGGTCCAGATCAAGCTCGAACATGGAAGTTTCCTTTCGCTCCGACACCTGCGTTCATGTTGACGGGCCGGCACGAGTTTGGGAACCTTATCTTGCTTTTGAACGTCTCAGGGAGAGGTGCAGAGGGACGTTGGAGCGCGGGCGTCCCGCCCGCTTCGGTGGCCGGCACGCCCACGCTCCGACCAAACGGGCGACTCCACCGCCGCCGGATTCCGTTTGACAAGGTCTCCGAAAAGCACCTAAGATAGCGTGACTCACAACATTCCGCAGCCCTTGCCGCTTCGACTGCATTCGATTGAACCAGGACTGTCACGGTTTGGAAGGGGGGTTTCCGATGGTTCGCGCTTCCGCACCCGGTTGGACATGGGGTCGTGTCCAAATGGTCGTGCTTGGTGGGTTGTTGATAGCCGGCGTCTTCGCGCTGGTGTCGTCGAGTACTGCCCAGAACACGACCAAAGCCCCTCCGCCCAAAGGCGAATCTGCCAAAACCGATCCCGCCAAACCCGAACCACCCAAGGTTCCGCGCGTCATCATCGCCAAGACGCCGGACGTGGTCGAAATGACCAAGTTCATCGACGAAAAGCTTGCTGCCGGCTGGAAAGAGAACAAGATCACGCCGGCGCACGAGGTCGGCGACCTGGAATTCCTGCGGCGGGCCAGCCTCGACATCATCGGCCGCGTGCCCACCTGGGAGGAGATTGCCACCTACCAGAAAGACCCGGTGGAAAAACGCCGATCGGTCCTGATCGACCGCCTGCTGAGCCACGAGGATTACGCCCGCCACTGGGCGAACGTGTGGTCCAACTGGCTGCTGACCCGGTCGGGCACCTTTGGCCGCGGCGTGTACCACGAACAAATGGACGTGTGGTTGGAAGACCAGTTCGCGCAAAACAAGCCGTACGCCGAGATCGTCAAATTGTTGCTCACCGCGGAGGGGAAGAACACCGACCACGGCGAGGTGAATTTCATCCTGGCCCATCTCGGCGAAGAAATCCGCGACCCGAAGTTGGTGCCCGAAGAAGGCCACTTTGAAATGGTGCCGATCACGTCGCGCATCACGCGCACCTTCCTCGGCATCCAGATTCAATGCGCGCAGTGCCACGATCATCCATTTCTGGGAAGTCTCAAGCAGGAACGGTTCTGGGGTGTAAACGCCTTCATGCGCCAGGTCAAGCGCGAAGGCACGGTGATGATGGCCCGCAACCAGACGCCGGGGCCGCTAACCCTGGTAGACGATGTAAGCGTGAACAAGGAAGCCCTGGGCTTCTACGAGAAACGAAACGGCGTCAAGTTGAATGAAAAGGCCGTGTTCCTGCCTTCAGGTCCGCAAAAGAAGGCAAGCAAGCTCTCCGTCGATGACAAGACGAAAAAGGACATTCAGGGTGTTGGCCGTCGCCAAGAATTGGCCGCCGCCCTCATCGAGCACGAGCAGTTCCCCAAGGCTGTCGTGAACCGCTATTGGGGCGCGTTCTTTGGCCGAGGCTTCGTCAACCCGATTGACGATTTCAACGACCAGAACCAACCCAGCAATCCGGAGCTACTAAAAGAACTGGGTATCAAGTTCAAGCACTACAATTACGACTTCAAGATGCTGATCCGCTGGATTTGCAACAGCGAAGCGTACCAACTCAGTTGCGTCGCCAACCGGACCAACGACAAGCCCGAACAGGAGAGCCTGTTTAGCCGCATGATGTTAAAGTCGATGTCACCCGAACAGCTGTACGAATCGCTGATGGTCGCGACGAACAAGTCCGCCGTCCAGAGCAAGCAGGAGAAGAAGGACCAGCGGAACACCTGGCTCGAAAGCCTTATTAGCAACTTCGGCGATGACGAAGGCAACGAGGTCAACTTCAACGGCACCGTCGTGCAGGCGCTCATGATGATGAACGCCCAAAACATCAACGACGCCATCACGCTCAAGGAAAAGGGCACCGTCGCCAACGCGATGACCAGCAGCAAGTCCGAGGACGAAGTGATCCACAAACTCTTCCTGGCCGCGGTAACGCGGGAACCATCCAAGAAGGAGATCGCGAATATCAAGGACTTGTTCCGCCTTGGCGATGCGAAAAACATTGCCAAAGACATCAAGGAACCGGCGGCCAAGTTCCACGACCTGTTTTGGGCGCTGCTCAACAGTAACGAGTTCCTGTTAAACCATTAACCCGGCTGTTGTTGATTGAAAGTAAGGGAACCCGGACGGGGCGCTAGCGCCTTGATCGGGTTCCTTTTTCGTAACCGTTCACCGGCATTAACTTCTCCCACTTACGAAGGGGGGGCGGGGGGGGGGTTAAGAACAGTGAAGTACACGATCACCGCCTAAATTCAGGTCGTGACTCCATCGAGCTTCCGCCCTTATCGGCCACTATCCGGAGGCGCTTTACCTTTTTCTTCCTTGCCGGGGGGAGCGAGTGGATACAGCGGGTAGCTCAGGATCTCCGTCATCGTCCAGGTCTTCGCGGTTAAACC